>CAZWXG010000119.1:5520-7517 GCA_964637825.1 uncultured Acidobacteriota bacterium | reverse complement strand
AATTCAAATTGGTGGATGTCCAGAATTATTTGGACTATGATCGGGGCGTTATCCGATCCGACCATAAGTAGTGATATCTCTGGAGAATGCACCGCGCATTCGCTAGCAGGAGGAGACTCTGATGAGCCAGAAACATGCCGCGATACCGACTCCCGTCAAGGCGCCCCCCTACGCCTGGGTGGTCCTGTTTGCCCTCTACATGGCGACGCTGGCGGCGCCGCTGAACCTGTTCAAGCTGCCACCGGTAATGACCACGATCCAGAAGGCGTTCAACCTGAGCATGAGCCAGTCGGGCGACCTGATGTCCATCTTCTCGATCATGGGCTTCGTGCTCGCCATCCCCGCCGGCTTCATCCTGAGGAGGTTCGGGATCAAGCTGACGGCCCTGTTCGCCGTCGGGAGCGTGACCGTCGGAGCCGCCTTCGGCGCCATGGCCGACACCGCCCGGATGCTCTTCGTCGGCCGGTTCATTGAAGGGGTGGGGATGGGCTTGATCATGGTGGCCGCGCCCCTGGCCATCAGCATCTGGTTCCCCGCCGAAAAACGTGCCCTGCCCACGGGGCTCTGGGCCAGCAGCGTGGGGATCGGCAACATCGCCACCCTCGTTCTCGCTCCGTCGCTGGCCGTGGCACAGGGTTGGCGCGCCGTCTGGTGGGCGGGCGCCATCTTCTCGGCCGTTGCCTTCGTCCTGTTCGCCATCCTCTTCCGCCTCCCCAAGAAAGAAGAGATGCGGGAAGCCCCGCTCCCTCCGCCGACCGCCGGGGAACCGGAATCCCCCAGCCTCATCAAAGGGATGGCCAACCGCGACTTCTGGATGATCAGCATCGCCTTCGGCGTCTACAACCTCGTCGTCATGGCGATGTGCTCCTTCCTCCCGGCGTTTCTGGAGTTGGTGCGCGGCTACTCGATTACGTTTGATCAGGGATTCATGATGAACGCTTCCTTCGTGACCGCCTTCATCATGCTGGCCTCCATCTTCTCCGGGCCGGCGGGGGGCCATCTCTCCGACCGGATGGGGAAGCGCAAAGGCATCGTCGTGGCCTGCTTCATCCTGATGACCCTGACCTTCCTGATGCCCTTCACCGTCACCGGGTGGATGATTCCCGTCTACATGCTCCTGTTCGGGATCGTGGGGGGTCCGATCGCCCCGATCCTGCTCGCTTCGGTGCCCGAGGTGGCCGCCAAGCCCGCCCTCATCGGCATCGGCATGTCGGTGGCCGCCCTGGGCCAGAACATCGGGATGTACATCGGCCCCAGCCTCTTCAGCCGGATCCAGGAAGTCCAGGGATGGGCGACCGCGGGCTACTGGATGATCCCCATCTGCATCGTCGGCCTCATCGCCGCCTGGAGGATCAGGGTTCGCTAGCCGGGCGCAGTAGGTTCTCGCCGGTGGCGATGAAGTAGATATTTTCGGCGATGTTGGTCAGGTGATCCCCGATCCGTTCCGAGTGGCGCCCCATCAGCAGAAGACCGGTGCCGCTCGGAACCAGGTCGGGGGAACTGCTCATGAATAGCTGCAACTGGTTGAGAAAGTCGCCGTAGAGCCGGTCGATCCCGTCGTCGCGGCGCCAGACCGCGACGGCGAGCACGGCATCGAGGTCGCGGTAGGCGACAACCAGGTCCGAAAGCATGCCGATGGCGATATCGAGCATCCGGCGGAGTGAAAGGGTCAGCTCCGCCGGTGTTTCTCCGTCGACGCAATGCACCAGCTTCCCCATTCCGGCGGCGTAATCGGCGATCCGCTCCAATTCCGCGGCGATTTTCAACACCGACACCGTCATGCGCAGGTCGGCGGCCATGGGCTGGCGCGTAGCCAGGAGCCTGACGGTAAGGGCATCCACCTCCATCTCGAGCTCATCCACCCCCCGGTCTTCCGAGACCAGTTTCGCGGCCAGATCGGGGTCTCCCGACTCGATCACCCTCACCGCAGTCTCGAGCTGCCCCATGGTGCGGCGGGCCATTTCCAGGACTGCCGCGTTGAGCTCCCGGATCTCCGC
>CAZWXG010000119.1:2213-5420 GCA_964637825.1 uncultured Acidobacteriota bacterium | reverse complement strand
CCAGGATTTCGGCGGGCTAGCCGAAGCGGCCGGTGATGTAGTCCTCCGTCAGCGGGTGGAGCGGGTTGGTAAAGACCACCTCGGTCCGCCCCACCTCGATCAGGTCCCCGAGGTGGAAGTAGGCCGTGCGCTGGGACACGCGCGAGGCCTGCTGCATCGAATGGGTCACGATGACGATGGAGTAATTGGCCCGGAGCTCGTCGATCAGGTTCTCGATATGGGCCGTGGCGATCGGATCGAGGGCCGAACAGGGCTCATCCATCAGGATGATCTCCGGCTCCACGGCCAGGGCGCGCGCGATGCAGAGCCGCTGCTGCTGACCTCCCGAAAGCGCGGTCCCCGGCTGGTCCAGCCGGTCCTTCACCTCTTCCCAGAGACCCGCGCGCCGGAGGGAGCGCTCCACGATCCCGTCCAGTTCGTACCGGTCCCCGGCCAGGCCGTGGATCTTCGGGCCGTAGGCCACGTTGTGCCAGATCGACTTCGGGAAGGGGTTCGGTTTCTGAAACACCATCCCCACCTGGGCCCGCAGCGGGACCACGTCCACGCCGCTGTCGTAGATGTCCACGCCGTCGAGCAGGATCTCCCCCGTCACCCGGCACCCCTCGATCGGGTCGTTCATCCGGTTCAGGCAGCGGATGAAGGTCGACTTGCCGCAGCCCGAGGGCCCGATCAGGGCGATGACCTCGTTCTTGGCGATGTCGAGCGAAACGCCGCGGACGGCGTGCTTCTCCCCGTAGTAGACGTCGACGTTGCGGCACGTCAGCCTCGGGTCCGCGACCAGGGGGGACCCGACCGTCCTCCGATCTTCCCTGCCGATGCGGCGGGCCCCGGCCGCCAGGACCGGAGCCGCGCCGCCTTCACTGTGCGCCATCGTATTCCCCATCGGGCGTTATTGAAACTTCATGGGCGTCAGCTCTTTCACCGCCTTCGCCACGGCCTTCCTCTCGGCGTCCGGCATCGGGATCAGCCCCTTGTCGGACAGGTACCCGTCGGGCCCCCAGGCCTTTTCGCTCGTGAACTCCGCCAGGTATTCCCGCATCCCCGGGATGACGGCGACATGGGCCTTCTTCACGTAGAAGAAGAGGGGGCGCGACAGCCCATAGCTGCCGCCGGCGATCGCGTCGAACGTCGGCTGGACGCCGTCGACGAACGATCCCTGCAGCTTGTCGCTGTTCTGGTCGAGGAAGCTGAAGCCGAAGATCCCCACGGCGTTCGGGTTGGACTGGAGCTTCTGCACGATCAGGTTGTCGTTCTCCCCAGCCTCGACATAGGCCCCGTCCTCGCGGATATTGTGGGCGATGGCGGTAAACGCCTTTTCATCCTTGGCCCTGAGGTCGGCCAGCACCTTGAACTTCCGGGCGCCCGTTTCCATGGCCAGTTCCACGAAAGCGTCGCGCGTCCCGGAGGTCGGCGGCGGCCCGAGCACCTCGATTTTGACGGCGGGGAGCGAAGGGTTGACGTCCTTCCAGGTCTTGTTCGGGTTGGCGACCAGCTTGCCCGCGGCGTCCGGGACCTGCTTGGCCAGGGCCGCGAAGATGTCCTTCGCCGACAAGCGCAGCGCCCCCGTCTTCTTCGAGTTGGCCAGCACGATCCCGTCGTAGCCGATCTTCACCTCGACGATGTCCTTCACCCCGTTTTTCGCGCAGGTCTCGCCTTCCGTCGCCTTGATGGCGCGCGAGGAGTTGGTGATGTCCGGGTGCTCCACCCCCACGCCGGAACAGAAGAGCTTGAAGCCCCCGCCCGACCCGGTCGACTCGATCTTGGGGGTCTTGAAGCGGCTGCTCTTCCCGTACTGCTCCGCCACCACGGTGGCGAAGGGGTAGACGGTCGAGGAGCCGACGATGTTGATGTGATCCCGCCCCGACTGGGCGAAACCCGATGGGATGCTGGCCGCAATCAGGGCGGCCAGCGCGACTATGGTTTTTTTCGACATGGTTTCTTCTCCTTGAAAATGAACAATCAATAACGCCTTTCGAACTTCCTCCGGAGCAGCACGGCCGCCGTATTCATCAGGATGAGGAATGCCAGGAGGACCATGATCGCGGCCGAAGTCCGTTCGGTGAAGGCGCGTTCGGGGCTGTCGGCCCAGAGGAAGATCTGGACCGGCAGCGCGGTGGACGGATCGGTCCACCCGCCGGGCACGTCGACGACGAAGGCCACCATCCCGATCATCAGGAGCGGGGCGGTTTCCCCCAGCGCCTGGGCCATCCCGATGATGGCCCCGGTGAGCATGCCGGGCATCGCCAGCGGCAGCACGTGGTGCAGCACCGTCTGCATCCGGGAGGCGCCCACACCCAGCGCCGCCTCCCGGATCGACGGCGGGACCGCCTTCAGGCTGGCGCGCCCGGCGATGATGATGGTGGGGAGCGTCATCAGGGCCAGCACCAGCCCCCCCACCAGCGGGACGGAGCGCGGGAGCCCCATGAAGTTGATGAACACGGCCAGGCCGAGGAGCCCGAAGACGATCGAGGGGACGGCGGCCAGGTTGTTGATGTTGACCTCGATGAGGCTGGTCCAGTGGTTTTTCGGTGCGAATTCCTCGAGGTAGACGGCCGCCGCGATCCCGATCGGAAAGGAGAGCAGCAGGGTGATCCCGAGGGCGTAGACCGACCCCACGACGGCCCCCCGGATGCCGGCCAGTTCCGGCTCGCGCGAATCGCCGTTGAGGAAAAAGGCGGAGTTGAAGCGTCTGGCGATCTTCCCCTCCTTCTCGAGTCGGTCGATCCAGCCGAGCTGCCGATCGCTCGTGCGCCGCTCCGTCTCGGGGAGGCGGCGGTCGTAGACCCCCTTGACCAGCATGTCCACGTCGTCGTCGGCCGGCACCCAGACGGCCTCCTTCCGGCCGATGAGATCGGGGGACGCGAGAGCCATGTCCCGGAGCTGGAAGGCGGCGCCCGAACTGGCCAGGGCGTAGAGCTCGCGCAGCTCGCCGCGCGCCGTCACTTCGGGGAACATCCCCCGCAGCGAACGCTTGACCAGCGCGCCGTAGTCGCCCGAACCGGGATCGCCCGCGTCGACGACGTCCGGGTCGAAGAAAACCTCGAGCCGGATGAACGTCTGCCGGAAGGCCCCGATGCCGCCGCGGAAAATGGAGACGAAGAGGACCGAAAGAAAGAGGAGGCTCAGGCAGACGGCGGCGAGGCCGTACAGCCGGAACCGCCGCTCGGCCGCATGCCGCCGCCCGAGCCCCCGCCGCACCCGCTCGAT
>CAZWXG010000119.1:0-2113 GCA_964637825.1 uncultured Acidobacteriota bacterium | reverse complement strand
GTGCGTTCCAGCAGTTTCACGAAGGGGCCGTAACGCCTCCACCAGAGCGCCACGAAGGCGTCGCGGCGGCGCAGGAAGGCGGCCCTGATGCCGCCCACGGCGGCCGCGACTTCCATCCCTCTTCCCGGCAGGCTATTCATACTGTTCCCTGTATTTCCGGACCACTCCCAGTGCCACGACATTGAGGCAGAGGGTGGCCACGAACAGGACCAGGCCCAGGGCGAAGGCGGCCAGGGTCTTGGGGCTGTCGAATTCCTGGTCCCCGACCAGCAGGGTGACCATCTGCACCGTCACCGTCGTCACCGCCTTGAGCGGGTTGGCCGTCAGGTTGGCCGCCAGGCCGGCCGCCATCACCACGATCATGGTCTCGCCGATGGCCCGGGAGACCGCCAGGAGGACGCTCCCGACGATGCCCGGGAGCGCGGCCGGGAGCACCACCTTCCGGATCGTCTCGCTGGGGGTGGAGCCGAGGGCGCAGGCGCCGTCTCTCAACGAGCGCGGCACGGCGTGGATCACGTCGTCGGAGAGGGAGGAGACGAAGGGGATGATCATGATCCCCATCACGAGGCCGGCGGCCAGGGCGCTTTCGCTCGACACGTCCAGCGCCAGCACCTCCCCCGCGCCGCGGATGGCGGGGGCGACGGTCAGGGCGGCGAAGAAGCCGTAGACCACGGTCGGGATCCCGGCCAGGATTTCCAGGCACGGCTTGAGGGTCGCCCGGACCCGCGGGGCGGCGTATTCCGACAGGTAGACGGCGGCCAGGAGGCCGACGGGGATCGCCACCGCCATGGCGATGGCCGCGATCATGAGGGTGCCGGCGAAGACGGGGACGGCGCCGAAGGCGCCCGAGGAGCCCACCTGGTCGGAGCGGATGGCCATCTGCGGGCTCCACTCCAGCCCGAACAGGAACCGGGTCAAGGGAACGGCCCGGAAAAAGCGGATCGCTTCGAACAGGACCGACAGCACGATCCCCAGCGTCGTGAAGACGGCGACGGAGGAGCAGGCGATGAGCAGCACGTTCACGACCCGTTCCACCGCGTTGCGCGCCCGCAGCCTGGGAGTGATGAGCCGGAGAACCAGCAGCAGACCGGCGATGCCCAGGGCGAGCGAGAAGACGGCGAGCGCCCCCCGGCTGATCGACCGCAGGCGCAGGTAATGGTCGGCCGCCGCGCGCATGCCGGCATCGACCTCGCCCGACACGATGTTGCCCGAGGCGAGGTTCTTGATGTCGTTGACAGCCAGGTCGAGCCCGCTCTCCGGAAGCGCGCGGACCGCTTGGGGCAACCCGGAGACCACCAGGCGGGTGATGACGCTCTCCTCCGACATCCGCCAGACGGTAAAGAGGAACAGGGCCGGGATCCCGCACGCCAGGGCCGCCAGCGCGCCGTAATAGGAGGGGCGCGAATGCAGTTTCACGGCTCTCCCCGCCCCGCCGGCGACGGAGAGGGAGCGCCTGAGCCCCATCCGATACCCGACGGCCGCAAGCGCGAGGATCAGGATCAGAATCCATCCGGGGGTCACGGTCGCCGTCCTTTCGTTCCGTTGCTCACGATTGAATGAATACCTTTTGTTTGTTAGGGATCCTTTGCGGTTGTGAGAAATTCCGGTTAAAGATCGCCTCCGCCCTCGAGCGCCTCGCCCCCGGCTCCCGCCGAACCGTCATCGGGGCAGGAGTTTCCGGAGAATTGTGGACATCCACCTTTTGTGGAAAAACAAATCCTGGACATCCACCATTTGTGGAAATCCGTGGATGTCCAGGATTGGAAAAAATTGGTGGATGTCCTCGATTTTGGGTCCCCCCCCCTGACCCGGAAAGAGCCCCTGCGGACGGCCGGCTTCGCGAAGTCCCCGATCCGCGCGCACCATACCCGCACCTCTCCCCGCAACACCTCGTTCCTCAACGGGCCATCGGTCGCTGGTGGAGGCAGGAGCGTCTTGCGGGCGCCTGCGCCTCATGAAATCCTTCGGCAGGAACACCACCGCGCGATCAGGGGGGCCCTGGCGTCCCGAACGGATCCGATCCCCGCCGGGATTTGAAACCGGGCACCGCTTCGATCGGCATTCGGAGACTCGCCCAATCCGTGCGCTCGTGCGGCACGGAACGCTCTCCACC
>CAZWXG010000118.1:0-7695 GCA_964637825.1 uncultured Acidobacteriota bacterium | reverse complement strand
CCTTATCTTCGAAAATCCCGCGGTAGGTGAGGCCCGCCAGGACCGCGCCCAGGATCGGGGCGAGCCAGAAGAGCCAGAGCTGCCCGAGGGCCCACCCCTGGACGAAGAGCGCCTGGCTGGTGCTGCGCGCCGGGTTGACCGAGGTGTTGGTGACCGGGATGCTGATCAGGTGGATGAGGGTGAGCGCCAGCCCGATGGCGATGGGGGCGAACCCCTGCGGCGCCCGCTTGTCGGTCGCGCCCATGATGACGATGAGGAAGACGAACGTCATCACCACTTCGCACAGGAAGGCGGCCCCGAGCGCGTACCCGCCGGGGGAATGCTCCCCGTAGCCGTTGGCGGCGAACCCCCCGCTCAGGCTGAAGCCCGCGCTCCCGCTGGCGATGAGGTAGAGGACCAGGGCCGCGAGCGCCCCGCCCAGCACCTGGGCCACGATGTACCCGAACAGGTCTTTGCCCGGAAAGCGGTTGCCCGCCCAGAGCCCGAACGACACGGCGGGGTTGAGGTGGCAGCCGGAGATGTGGCCGATGGCGAAGGCCATGGTGAGGACGGTCAGCCCGAAGGCCAGGGCCACGCCGGCGAAACCGATCCCCAGCCCCGGGAAGGCGGCCGCCAGGACCGCGCTGCCGCAGCCGCCGAGCACAAGCCAGAACGTACCGAGGAATTCGGCGCCCAGTTTCTTACCCATAGCGGAGTCTCCTTGTCGAATACAGACGTTTGAAAAATGGAAGCTGCATCGACTATAAAATAGGATTTCGGGATAATAAACAAAAATGATCGGTCAGGGGACGTCGAGGAGGCGGACGGCGCTCGCCGGGTCGAGGTCCACCCGGCCGGAGCGGGGGTCGTAGGCGTAGGGGGTCCCCATCGGGTCCCGGGGCGTCCCGAGGCCCGGGGGGAAGGAGCCGGTCGCGGCGCGGTGGCGTTCGATCCGCTCCCGGAGCGCGGCGAGGTCCCGCCTGACCTGGAGCGAGTGGAGGTGGTTGCGGGCGTTGTCGCGCACCGCGTCGCTCGTCGCCTCCTCGTACTGGCGCCGCCAGAGGGCGACGGCGATCTCCTCGGCCCCCCCCTTCGACAGCGCCATGGCCGCCAGGCCCGCGAGCCACTCGGGCGCCCCGGGGACCCGGCCCGCCTCGAGCCAGGTCTCCCCCGCGGCCGCGTAGTCTTTCAGGTAGAGGTAGTGGACGAAGCCCCGTTCGTAGACCAGGCGCCACTCGCGGGGGTGCGCCCGCGCCCCCTTTTCCAGCAGCTCGAGGGCGAGCTCCGGCCGGCCGGCCCCGACCGGCGGGGGTTCGGAGAGGAAGCAGCTCCCGGCGCGGTAGGCGTCCTGGAGGCCCGGGTCGAGGGTGGTGGTGATGTCGAGCAGGGTGTAGAGGTTCCCGAAGCTCTCCCTCCGCTCCCCCGCCTCGTCGCGATGGCCGTAGTACTGGATCGTGCGCATCCAGTAGATGTCGGCCAGGAGCGGCTCGAAGCCGAGGGCCATCTTCCGGACGAGGGAAGGGGAGTTGAAGAAGAGGAGGTCGGGTTCCTCCCGTTCCCCGGCGCGGGCGTCGATGAAGTCCTGCACCGGCCAGAGCAGCGCCGCCGCGACGAGGGCGGCGCCGATCGCGCGGCGTACGGGCTTCGCTTTCGGTCCCCCCCCGATGCTCATTTGAAGTCCCGCCGGGAGAAGACGACGACCGAGAGGGCGAGGAGGAGGGTGATGTAGACGACGGCGTAGGCGCCGGCCCCCGCCACGGCCCACCACTCGATGGGGCGCGCGTAGCCCGCCGTCTGCAGCACCCCCCGGCCGTCGATCAGGTTGAAATTGCCGAAATTGGGGATGACGTAGTAGAGCGCGCGGCCGAGCGCCTCGACAACGGCCGACCCGCTGAGCCGGCCGACGCGGTCGAGGTCGGCGTTGAAATGCCCGATGACCCAGAGGAAGAAGGTGAAGAGGGCCGAAAGCGCCGGGGTCGAGAAGGTCGAAAAGAGGAGCGCGAGGGCGGTGGCCAGGGCCAGGGCGAGGAAGACGAGGCCCACGGCCGGCAGGAGGCGCCAGTAGGCGCCCGCCGGCGCCCGCCCCGTGTAGGCCAGGGCCAGGGCGAGCCCCGCCGTCATCACCGCCACGTTGACCCCGAGCGTCGAGAGGAGCCCGAGGTATTTCCCCAGGATCAGCTCGTGGCGCCGCACCGGCTTGGCCAGCAACGCGTAGACCGTCCGTTTTTCCAGCTCCTTGTAGACCAGGCCGATCCCGATGAAGATGGCGATCAGGAGCCCGAAGACGGAGATGGCGCCCAGGCCCAGGTCGAGGATCACCTTGTCCTCGTTCCCCAGGGTGAGTTTTCCCAGGGCGAGCGAACTCGCGATCATGACCAGGGCGAAGAGGATCAGGTTGTACAGGATCTTGTCGCGCACCGTCTCGCGGAAGGTGTTTTTGGCGATGGCCAGGATGCGGTTCATGACGGGGCCTCTAGCTTCCGACCACCAGGGTCTGAAAATACTCCTCGAGCGAGGGGCGGATCGGGTTGACCGAGACGAGCTCCAGCCCGTGGGCGAAGACGAAGCCGAGCACCGCCTCCAGGTTTTCGCGGTCGTCCGCCCGCAGGTGCAGCCGCTCCCCCATGGGGCGCACTTCGGAGCACCAGGGGCGGAGGAGGTCCAGGGTGGCTTCGGTCCAGCCGGAGAGGATGATCTCGTGCCCGGCGATCCGCGCCCTGAGGATGTCCTCGAGCGTCCCCGCCTCCTGGAGGCGGCCGCGGTTCAGGATCGCCACCCGGTCGCAGATCGCCTCGACGTCGGGGAGGATGTGGGAGCTCAGGAACACGGTCACCCCCCGCTCCCTCAGCCCGGTCACGATGCGGCGCACCTCCATGCGCCCGAGCGGGTCGAGCCCCGACATCGGTTCGTCGAGAAAGACCACCTCGGGGTCGTTGATGAGGGCCTGGGCGATCCCCAGGCGCTGGACCATCCCCTTGGAGAATTTGCGCAGCTGCACCCCGGCCGACGCCTCGAGCCCGACCTCCCCGACGAGCCGATCGACTTTGCGGGCGAGGGGGGGCCCGCCCATGCCGAACAGGCGGCCCGTGAAGGTGAGGAGCTCCCGGGGGGTCAGGTAGTCGTAGAAGTAGGGGTTTTCCGGCAGGTAGCCGATCTTCTGGTGCATCGCCGTGTCCCCCGCGGGGCGCCCCAGGATGCGGGCCGAGCCCGAAGTCGGGAAGAGGAGGTGCATCAGGAGCTTCAGGGTGGTGCTCTTGCCCGCCCCGTTCGGCCCGAGAAAGCCGAAGATCTCCCCCGCGCGCACCTCCAGCGAGAGGGCGTCGAGCGCGCGCACCGGCCGCTTGCGCCAGAAGCCGACGGCGAAGTCCTTGGTCAGGTTTTCGATTTCTATGACGGCCATAGGAGCAACCCCGAAAGTCCGATCAGCCCGGGTATTCCTGCTTTTCGGCAGCGGGGGCGGTTCCCTTCAGTTTTTGGGCCCGCTGGCGCTGCACTTCGTACAGGGTGATCCCGGCGGCCACGCTCACGTTGTAGGAGCCCACCCGCCCGGCGATCGGGAGCGAGGCCACGAGGTCGCACTTCTCCCGCACCAGCCGGTGCAGCCCCGTCCCCTCGTTGCCGAGCACCAGGGCGACCGGGACGGTCAGGTCGATCTTCCAGAGCGGCTCGGGCGCGGCCGCGTCGAGCCCCACGCTCCAGTACCCCGCGTCCTTCAGCCTCTCGATGAGGCGGGAGACGTTGGGCACCCGTCCGACCCGGACGTGGGCGGCGGCCCCGGCGCTCGCCTTGACCGCCGCGGCGCCGAGGGCGGCGGAGCGGTGGCGCGGCACGAACACGCCGTCGGCGCCCGCGGCCTCGGCCGAGCGCAGGACGGCGCCGAGGTTGTGGGGGTCTTCGATCCCGTCGAGCACCACCACCAGGCCCGGCGTCCGGGCCGCGGCGAGGACCTCCTCGACTTCGAGGGTGTCGATTTCCGCGGTGACGGCGAGCACCCCCTGGTGCCGCTCCCCGCCGCACTGCCGGTCCATCCACTCCCGCGGCTCGAAGGCGAGCCGCACGCGGCGCTCCCCGGCTTCCCGGACGATCTCCTGGACGCGGGGGTTGCGCCCGCCGCGCTCGACGGTGATCCGCTCGATCCGTTCGGGGTGGGCCCGGAGCGCTTCCGTAACCGCGTGGATGCCGTAGATCAGGGCCATGGCGCCTCAGACCGCCTCGAGGATGCGGCGCGCGCGCGCGGCCGGGGAGGGGACCGGGCGGGGGAGGGGCAGGCGCGCCCCCTCGTCGCAGAGCGGCACCAGGGTTTCGAGGTCGGGTCCCGAGCCGCGCCCGGTCAGGGCCGCCCGGATGGGGTGGTAGAGGTGCCGCCCCTTGCGCCCGGTGGCCGCCTTGACCTCCCCCACGATCCGCCGGTAACTTTCGGCGCCGAGCGCCCCCTCCCCCTCCAGGCGCCGGACGAAATCGAGGGCCACCTCCCGCCCCTCGGCGCCGGCGAGCGCGGCGCGGGCGTCCGCGTCGATCCCGGCCGCGTCGGGGCCGTAGACGATGCCCGCCGCCTCCGGGAGCTGGTCGAGATGGTCCACGTGCGTCTTGACCAGGTCGATCACCCTGCCGGCCCAGGCGTCGACGGCGGGGGAGGGAGCGTCGGGGAGGAGGCCGGCCGCCGTGAAAAAGGGGCGCGCGGCGGCCAGCAGTTCCGTGCCCGGGGTCCGGTTGATCCAGGTGCGGTTCATCCAGTCGAGCTTGGCCGTGTCGAAGATGGCGGGGCTCTTCTGCACCCGCCCCAGGTCGAACTGCGCCCGGATCTCGTCGAGCGCGAGGATCTCCTGGCCGTCGACCGGCGGGGACCACCCGAGGAGCGCCAGGTAGTTGACCAGGGCCTCGGGCAGGTATCCCTGGCGCCGGTACTCCTCGATGGAAGTCGCGCCGTGGCGCTTGCTCAGCTTCTGCCCGTCGGGGCCGAGGATGGTCGACAGGTGGGCGAAACGGGGCGGCTCCGCCGCGAGCGCCTCGTAGATCAGGACCTGGCGGTGGGTGTTCGACAGGTGGCCGTCGCCGCGCACCACGTGGGAGATCCGCATCAGCAGGTCGTCGACGACGCAGCAGAAGTTGTAGGTCGGGCTCCCGTCGCTGCGCACCAGCACGGGGTCGCTCACCTGAATGGTCTCGATCTCGATCCGGCCGAAGACCAGGTCGTCGAAGCCCACCGTCCCGGGGCGCACCCGGAGGCGCAGGGTGAAGGGGTCCCCGCGCCCGACCCGCTCCCGGACCTCGTCCGCGGGGAGGTGGCGGCATTTCCCTTCGTAGCGGGGGGTCTCCTTCCGCTCGAGCTGCAGCCGGCGCGTCTCCTCCAGTTCCTCCGCGGAGCAGAAGCAGCGGTAGGCCCGGTCCTCCCCGACGAGGCGCGCGGCGTACTGCCGGTAGAGGTCGTAGCGGTCGGTCTGCCGGTAGGGGCCGTACTCCCCCCCCCGGTCGATCCCCTCGCTCCAGTCGAGGCCGAGCCAGGCGAGGTCCTCCACCAGCTGCCGCTCGTAGCGCGCTTCGCTGCGCACGGCGTCGGTGTCCTCGATGCGGAGGAGGAAGGTCCCCCCGTGCCGGCCGGCCAGGAGCCAGTTGAACAGCGCCGTGCGCACGTTCCCCACGTGCAGGAATCCGGTGGGGCTGGGCGCGAAGCGCACCCGAAGCGGATGATCAGAGTTCATGGTCCTTTTCCTTGACAGGTGCGGGGGCGCGGGCGAGGAGGGCGACCGCCTGGGCCGACACCCCCTCGCCGCGCCCCTCGGCGTTCATTCCCTCGCTCGTGGTCGCCTTGACGCTGACGGCCCCCTCGTCGAGGCCGAGGGCCACGGCGATGTTCCGCCGCATCCGGGGGGCGAAGGGCGCGATCTTCGGCCGCTCGAGAACCAGGGTGGCGTCGACGTTCAGCGCGCGCCACCCCGCGGCGGCGAGGAGCCGGCCCACCTCCTCCAGGAAGTAGAGGCTCGCGCGGCCGCGCCAGGCGGGGTCGGTGTCGGGGAAGAGGCGGCCGATGTCCCCCAGCGCGGCGGCGCCCAGCAGGGCGTCGCAGACGGCGTGCAGGAGCACGTCGGCGTCCGAGTGCCCCTCGAGCCCCCGCTCGAACGGGATCTCCACCCCCCCCAGGACCAGCCGGCGTCCGCTCGCCAGGCGGTGGTAGTCGATCCCCTGGCCGACGCGCACTTCGGGTGCGTTCATGTTCCCCGTTTCCTTTCCCATCAGCCGCGCGGCGAGCTCCAGGTCGAGCGGGCGGGTGATCTTCAGGTTGTCGGGGGAGCCGGGGACCACCCAGACCGCGTGCCCCGCCCGGCGCACCACGGAGGACTCGTCGGTCCCCTGGAACCCTTCCGCCTCGGCGCGCTCGAGCGCTTCCCGCAAAAGCGCGGCGTGAAACCCCTGCGGCGTCTGGATCGCGTACAGTTCCGCCCGCGGCGGCGTCTGGAGCACCCGCCCGCGGCGGGAAACGCGCCCGATGGTGTCGGTCGCGGGCAGGCCGGGGACCGCGGCCCCCTTCTTCCAGGCGGTTTCGAGCACCCGCAGCATCACGTCCCGGGGGCAGAGCGGGCGCACCGCGTCGTGCACCAGGAGGACGTCGATCTCCGCGGGGAGCGCGCGGACGGCATTGAGGACCGAGTCCTGGCGCGACACCCCCCCCGCGACGCAGCGCGCGCGGGCACCGAGGAGGGCCTCCGCCCGCGCGATGTGCTCCGGGGGGAGGGCGACGACGATCTCCCGCACCTGCTCGAGTTCCGCCAGGCGCGCCACGGTGCGGCACAGGATCGGCCGGCCGGCGAGTTCCAGGAACTGCTTGGGGATCCCGGCGTTCATGCGCGTGCCGGTCCCGCCGGCCGCGACCACCGCCGCGGCCCGGAGCCGGCTGAGAGTGCGAGTGTTTCCCATACGGGCGGCTACCGTTCCTTCAGGCGTTCCTTCTCCTCTTCGCCGTTGCCGAAGCGCGCGACCGTCCCGCCCCGGTCATAGGAACGGCGCTCCTGCCGGGAGCCCGGTTCCGACTCCTCGGGGAAGCGCCCGAAGATCATCTTCCCCGCCGTCGTCTGGAGCACCGAGGTGACCTGGGTGGCGATGGTCTTGCCGATCATGCGCCGGGCGTTGTCGACCACCACCATCGTCCCGTCGTCGAGGTAGGCCACCCCCTGGTTGTACTCCTTCCCCTCCTTCAGGATGAACACCTTCATCGTCTCGCCGGGGAGGACGACGGGCTTGAGCGCGTTGGCCAGCTCGTTGATGTTCAGGACGTCGACCCCCCGCAGCTGCGACACCTTGTTGAGGTTGAAGTCGTTGGTGACGATCTTGGCCCCCATGTCCTTGGCCAGCTCGATCAGCTTGAGGTCCACTTCCTTGACTTCGGGGAAGTCCTTCTCGACGATCTGCACCGACACCCCGGGGACCGACTTGATCTTTTCGAGCACGTCCAGGCCGCGCCGGCCGCGGTTGCGCTTGGCGCTGTCGGCGCTGTCGGCGATCTGCTGCAGCTCGCGCAGCACGAAATGGGGGGCGACCAGCGTCCCCTCCAGAAAACCGGTCTTGCAGATGTCGGCGATGCGGCCGTCGATGATGACGCTGGTATCGAGGATCTTGCACGACTTGCGCAGGGCGTTCTCGGTGAAAATCCCCCCGAGCGAGGTGAGGTCGAGGAACTCCCCCTTGCCGAGGGCCGGCAGGATCGCGGGCGAGAGGCCGCCG
>CAZWXG010000117.1:1851-7803 GCA_964637825.1 uncultured Acidobacteriota bacterium | reverse complement strand
ATTGGTGCCGAAGGAGGGGGTCGAACCCTCATGCCCGCAAGGGGCGCGGGATTTTGAGTCCCGTGCGTCTGCCAGTTCCGCCACTTCGGCCCGGCGGCGGTGTCCCGCCGTCGTTTGGGGGCTCATAGTAGCCCATCGGCTCCTCCCGAGTCAATCGACACGAACGGGGAGCGGAGGGGGGCGGTTTGCCCCGGAAGCGCCGGTATGATACAATGGTGGGCTTCCGGAGGTATTATGGATTTTCGCATTGGTGAAAAAGTCGTTTATCCCAACCACGGAGTGGGCATCATCGAGGAGGTCAGCAGCCGCGACGTCAACGGTACCGCCGAGCAGTTCTACATGCTCCGGATTCACGCCAACTCCTCCCTCGTCATGGTCCCCACCGCCAACGTCAAGAACGTCGGGTTGCGCCGCATCATCAAGAAAAACGACGTGGACGGGCTCTACAAGCTCCTGAACGAGGATTTCTTCGAACCGGAATCGGACTGGAAGGGGCGCTACAAGGACCATTCCGAAAAGATGCGCACCGGGTCGATCTTCCAGGTCGCCGAGGTGCTCAAGAACCTGGTCTACCTCAGCTACCGCAAGAGCCTGTCGTTCCGCGAAAAGAAGATGCTGGACCGGGCCAAGCAGCTCATCATCAGCGAGGTGGCCACGGTCCGGAGCCTGAACGAGAAGTCCGTCGAAGAACAGATCGATCGCATCCTTTCCGAGGCCTATTCACGTTCCGTGAAGACCTCCGAATAGCCTTGTCTCCGCTGCTGCTCTATTTTCTTCTCCTTCTCTTCTTCATCGTCCTGTCGACCTTTTTCTCGGCGGCGGAAACGGCCTTCATCGCCGTCAACCGGCTCAAGCTCAAGTACCAGGCGGAATCGGGGGACCGGCAGGCCGAGGCCATCCACCGGATCGTGTCCAATCCCGACCGGCTGCTGGGGGTCATCCTGCTGGGGGTGACGGTGGCCGAGATCTCCGCCGCGGGCTTGGCCACCTCGATCGTCACCTCCTATTTTTCCGACAGGTACGCCGAGATCGCCGGCCTCGTCGGGTCCTTCGTCTTCGCCTTCGTCATCCTGATCTTCTGCGAGTTGACGCCCAAGATCATCGCCGCGGCGCACCCGGAGAAGCTCTCCCGGAAGCTCCTGGGGCCGGTCCGGTTCTTCATCGCCGTCCTGAACCCCTTCGCGCGCATGGCCGCGTGGATGGCCAACGGCATCGTCCGCCTTTTCGGGCTGAACCCGAAGGGGAGCCCCTTCGCCCAGAGCCTGAGCGAGGAGGAGATCAAGGCGATGATCGCCGGTTCCAGCGAGGCGAGCGTCCCGGACGAGAAGAAGGTGATGCTTCACAACATCTTCGAGATCGGGTCGACCCAGATCCGCGAGATCATGATCCCCCGGGGGGAGGTCACGGCCATCGACATCGGCGAGGAGCCGGCGAAGATCCTGGACATCGTCATCCAGACCCACTATTCCCGGATCCCCGTGTACCGGGACAATTTCGACAACCCGATCGGCATTCTCAACGTCAAGGACCTGCTCCCCTACGTCCGGAAATCGAACCTGGAGGTCGGCATCCGGACCCTGCTGCGCCCCGTGCATTTCGTCCCAGACAGCGCGCGGCTCGACATCGTCCTGCGCCGGCTGCAGTCGATGCACCTGCACATGGCGATCGTGGTGGACGAATACGGGGGGGTGGAGGGGATCGTCACCCTCGAGGACCTGCTCGAGGAGATCGTGGGCGAAATCCGGGACGAGCACGACACGGAAACCGAAGCCGTCCGGCAACTGGGGCCCCGCCTCTACAGCGTGGCGGGAAACCTCCCCATCCGCGATTTCAACCGGTACTTCGACGAGAAGATCCCGGAAACGCCCAGGTACGCCACCCTGGCGGGGTTCCTGGAATCGCTGACGGGGCGGCTGCTGCTCGAGGGGGAGACCGTGCGGTACGAAAACCTGGTCCTCACCATCGAGAAGGCGGAAGGGTTCCGCGTCGTCGCCGTGCGGGTGCGGACGTCGGCGTGACCCTCGGCCCCCCGGGCGGCGCTCAGCCCGCCACTTCCCTGAACGCCTCCCGCGCCAGTTCGATCGTGGCCTTGATGTCGCTCTTGGTGTGGGCCAGCGACAGGAAACAGGTCTCGAACTGCGACGGCGGGAAATAGACCCCCCGTTTGAGCAGCGCGTGGAAAAAGCGGGCGTACCGTTCGGTGTCGGAGGTCTTGGCCGTCTGGAAATCGCCGACCTCGGTTTCGGTGAAGAAGATCGTGAACATCGACCCGATGGAGTTGATCCGGACCGGGACGCCGGCCTCCCCCGCCGCCTGCTTCAGGCCGACGACCAGGGAAGCGGTCAGGGCCGCCAGCTTCGAGTATGCCCCCTCCGCCTTCAGGGTCTCGAGCGCCGCGATGCCCGCGGAGACCGCCAGGGGGTTGCCCGACAGGGTTCCCGCCTGGTAGACGGGCCCCTCCGGGGCCACCCATTTCATGATGGAACGGTGACCGCCGTAGGCGCCGACCGGGAGCCCCCCCCCGATGACCTTCCCCAGGCAGGTCAGGTCGGGTTTGACCTTCAGGAGCGCCTGGGCCCCCCCGTACAGGAGCCGGAACCCGGTGATGACCTCGTCGAAAATCAGCAGGGCGCCGTGCTCGCGCGTGAGCTTGCGCAGGCGCTGGAGGAATCCCCGCGCGGGAAGGACGGTCCCCATGTTTCCGGCCACGGGCTCGATGATGACGGCGGCGACTTCCGACCGGTTCAGGTCCAGCACGTTGTGCAGGGTATCGATGTCGTTGTAGGGGATGGAGATGGTGGAGCTGCAGTCCTGCGGCTGCACGCCGAGGCTGTCGGGGAGCCCCAGGGTCGCCACCCCCGACCCCGCCTTCACCAGCAGGCTGTCCACGTGCCCGTGGTAGCAGCCGTCGAACTTGATGATCTTGTTCCGCCCCGTGAAGGCGCGCGCCAGCCGGATGGCGCTCATGGTGGCCTCGGTGCCGGAATTGACCAGGCGGACCATCTCGATGGAGGGGACGGCCGCGGCGATCATTTCCGCCAGGACGACCTCGTTCTCGGTGGGGGCGCCGTAGCTGGTGCCGAGCCCGATCTGCCGCCGGAGCGCGCCGACCACGGGCGCCGGCGCGTGCCCCAGGATGAGGGGGCCCCAGGAGCCCAGGTAATCGATGTAGGTGTTCCCGTCCGCGTCGGTGACACGGCTCCCCTTCCCCGAACGGATGAACCGGGGGACTCCGCCGACGCTGCGGAAGGCGCGCACGGGGCTGTTCACCCCCCCGGGGATTCGTTTCTGCGCACGGGCAAACAACTCTTTGGATCGATCGTTCACGAGCCTGGCTCCAATCTGACAGCAGTCGGTTTACGCCAATACTTCGGCCGCCTCCTTGGCGAAGTAGGTCAGGATGATGTCGGCGCCCGCGCGCCGGATGCCGATCAGCGACTCCATCATGGTGCGCGGCAGGTCGAGCCAACCCATCCGCCCGGCCGCCACCAGCGCCGAGTATTCGCCGCTGACCTGGTAGGCCGCCAGCGGGAGGGAGTAGCGGTCCCGGGCCATCCGGAGGATGTCCAGGCAGGGGCCGGCGGGCTTCACCATGATGATGTCGGCCCCTTCCTCGATGTCGAGATCGATCTCGCGCAGGGCTTCGCGCGCGTTGGCCGGGTCCATCTGGTGGCTGCGCCGGTCCCCGAACGCCGGGGCCGATCCGGCCGCCTCGCGGAACGGGCCGTAGTACCCGGACGCGTACTTCACCGCGTAGGACATGATCGGGGTGTTCTGCAAGCCGTGGGCGTCCAGCGTCGAGCGGATGGCGCCCACCCGCCCGTCCATCATGTCGGAGGGCGCGACCATGTCCGCCCCCGCCTTGGCCTGGGACAGGGCGGTCCGGGCCAGCAGTTCCAGGGTCTCGTCGTTGACGATCTCCTCGCCGGAGACGACGCCGCAGTGGCCGTGGGCGGTGTATTCGCACAGGCAGACGTCGCCGATCAGGACGATGCCGGGAACCTCGCGCTTCAGGGCGCCGAGCGCCTGCTGCACGATCCCCCCGTCGTCCCAGGCCCCGCTCCCGTGGTCGTCCTTCTTGTCGGGGACGCCGAAGAGCATGACGCCGCCGATGCCGAGCGCCTTCACGGCGCGGACCTCCTCCACGAGGGTGTCCACGGACCAGTGATAGTTCCCCGGCATCGCGGAGATCTCTTTTTTCACCCCCTCGCCGGGACAGACGAAGAGGGGATACACCAGCTGCCCGGGGGACAAGCGGGTCTCCGCCACCAGCGCCCGGATCGGGCCGGTGCTGCGGAGCCTGCGCGGACGCATCGCCGGAAAGGACATGACGCCACTCCCTTTCAAACCAGGGGGTCGGCCCCAAGAGGACCCACCCTTGAAAAGGAGGGATTATATCACGGCGCCGTGCGGGGGGACGCCCCATTTGGCCGGTTTTCATCGCTCCCGATTTGTGGTAGAAGTGGGGCGATGGGGAAACTTATTCCGCCCGGCGCGTCCCACGCGCTGGAGCGGCGGGTCCGAAAAACCATTCAAAACCACGACATGCTGGCGGCGGGGGAGCACGTCCTGGTCGCCGTCAGCGGGGGGGCCGACAGCGTGGCGCTGCTCCACTGCCTTGTCGCCCTCTCGTCCGCATACGACCTCAGGCTGACGGTGGCCCACCTCAACCACCGGATCCGGGGGGAGGCGGCCGACGCCGACGCCGACTTCGTCCGCCGGATGAGCCTCGAGCTGGGGCTCCCCTTCATCGGCGCGACGGTCGAGGTGAAGCGGCAGGCGGAACTGGCCGGCCGGAACCTGGAAGAACACGCGCGCGGGGTCCGTTACGGCTTTTTGCGCGCCGCGGCCCGCCGCGCGGGGGCCGGAAAGATCGCCGTCGGCCACAACCGGAACGACCAGGCGGAGACCGCGCTCTTCCGCTTCCTCCGGGGGAGCGGGATCGCGGGGCTCGCGGCCATCCGCCCGGTGGTGGACGGCCTCGTGATCCGCCCCCTGCTCGATTGCGGGCGCGAGCTGATCCTCGATTACCTGGCGCGCCGCGCCATCGGCCACCGGGAAGACGCCTCCAACGACGACCTCCGCTACGCGCGCAACCGGCTCCGCCACGAAACCATCCCCTGCCTCGAGCGCGGCTTCAACCCGCGCCTCGTCCCCGCCCTGGCGCGCCAGGCGCGCATGGCCGGGGAAACCTGGGATTACGTTCAGACGGAGGCGGCCCGGGCCTTGAGCGGCATCCTGAGTTCCGCCGGGGGGGGGCGCGCCCTGGCGATCCCGGCGCTGATGGACCTCCACCCCGCACTGAGGAAAGAGGTGGTGCGGCAGGCGCTCCTTCGGGGCCTGGGGTCGCTCCGCGGCATCGGTTCGGTCCACATCGAGGGGATCCTGGCCCTGTGCGCCCGCCGGGAGGGGGACGGCCAGATCCAGCTCCCCCATGGCGGCCGGGCCATCCGCCAGTTCGACACCCTGACGCTCCTTGGGCGGCCGCCCGCGGAGGCGCCCGCCTACGCCCACCCGCTCCCGGTGCCCGGCCAATGCGTCATCGCGCCGACCGGCGTGACCTTGCGGGCCTCGGCCTGCCTTGCCCCGAACCCGGCATCGGGAAAGTTACCCCCGCATCCACAAGCGTTTATCGACGCATCGACCCTCCCCGGCCCCTTGACGGTCCGGTCCCGGGTCCCGGGGGACCGCTACGGGGGGGAGGGGCACCGGAAGGTCAAGCGGATGCTGATCGACGCCAGGATTCCGCGCCTCGAGCGCTCGCGCCTGCCGATGGTGGTCTCCGGCGACGCCGTCGTCTGGATCCCGGGCTTCCGCCCCTCCCGCAGGCACGAGGCGGGACCGGGAACCCCCTGCATCCTCCTCGAGATGCTCCCCGCCCCGGAAAGCAAAAGATGCACCGAATGATCCCTCGAGCTTATCTTTGGCGCGGGGGCTCTGGTATACTGGCAG
>CAZWXG010000117.1:0-1751 GCA_964637825.1 uncultured Acidobacteriota bacterium | reverse complement strand
TTGAACAGCAACTTGAAGAACGTTCTGGTATGGTTGGCGGTAGGCGTTTCGCTGATCGTGCTCTGGCAGGTCCTGATCAATGTCCGTGACGTGAACATCGAGGACCGGGATTTCACCACCTTCTACCGGGACATGACGGCCAAGAAGGTGAAGTCGGTCAGGATCATGGGCGAGGATCTCGAGGGCGAAGAGGTCACCGGGAAGAAATTCAAGACCACCATCCCGGTCGACGGTGCCTGGGACCTGGTCAAGGACCTCAACCAGAACGGGGTTGCCGTAAAGGTCGAAAAGACCTCCCACGGGTCGCTGCTGTCGATCTTCCTCACCTCCTGGCTCCCCCTCATCCTGCTCCTGGGCTTCTGGATCTTCCTGATGCGCCAGATGCAGAGCGGGGGGAACAAGGCGCTCTCGTTCGGCAAGAGCCGGGCCCGACTCCTGTCCAGCCAGCAGAAGAAAGTGACGTTCAAGGATGTCGCCGGGGTGGAGGAAGCCAAGGAAGAGCTCACCGAAATCATCGAATTCCTCAAGGAACCGCAGAAATTCCAGAAACTGGGGGGCCGCATCCCCAAGGGCGTCCTCCTGATGGGCCCCCCGGGAACGGGGAAGACGCTGCTGGCCCGGGCCATCGCCGGGGAAGCCAACGTCCCTTTCTTCTCCATCAGCGGGTCCGATTTCGTGGAGATGTTCGTGGGAGTCGGGGCCAGCCGGGTGCGCGATCTCTTTGAACAGGGGAAGAAAAACGCCCCCTGCATCATCTTCATCGACGAAATCGACGCCGTGGGGCGGCACCGCGGGGCCGGGCTGGGCGGCGGCCACGATGAGCGGGAACAGACCCTCAACCAGTTGCTCGTGGAAATGGACGGCTTCGAATCCAACGACGGCGTCATCCTGATCGCCGCCAGCAACCGCCCCGACGTCCTGGACCCGGCGCTGCTCCGGCCGGGCCGTTTCGACCGCCAGGTGGTCGTCCCGCTCCCCGATATCCGCGGGCGCGAGGGGATCCTGAAGGTCCACACCCGCAAGATCCCGGTTTCGGACGACGTGAACGTTTCCGTGATCGCCCGCGGCACCCCGGGGTTCTCCGGGGCCTCCCTGGCGAACCTCGTCAACGAAGCCGCCCTCAACGCGGCCCGGTATAACCGCAAGACGGTCGTGATGAGCGATTTCGAGGGGGCCAAGGACAAGGTCCTGATGGGCAAGGAACGACGCTCCATGGTCCTCACCGAAAAGGAGAAGAAGGTCACGGCCTACCACGAGGCGGGGCACGCGCTGGTGGCCTGCATGATCCCCGGGACCGACCCGGTGCACAAGGTCACCATCATCCCGCGCGGCATGGCGCTCGGGCTGACGCAGCAGCTCCCCGAAGTCGACAAGCACAACTACACCCGGGAGTATATCGAGGGGCAGATCGCCATCCTCATGGGCGGACGGTGCGCCGAAAAGCTGTTTCTGGACCAGGAGACCACCGGGGCGGCCAACGACATCGAGGTCGCCACCGAGCGCGCGCGCAAGATGGTCACCGAATGGGGGATGAGCCCGGCCCTGGGGCCGTTGACCTTCGGAAAGAAGGAAGAGCAGATCTTCCTCGGCCGCGAGATCTCCCAGCACCGCGATTACAGCGAGGACACCGCCATCCGGATCGACCGGGAGGTGAAACGGATCGTGGAGGAGGGGTACGGCCGCGCCGCCGGGATCCTCGAGGAGCACCGGGACGCCCTCGTGCGGCTGGCCGAGGGGTTGCTGGAATTCGA
>CAZWXG010000116.1:5216-7900 GCA_964637825.1 uncultured Acidobacteriota bacterium | reverse complement strand
GTGACGGGCCTGGCCGATTACGGCGACGACATCAAGCTGAAGATGCCCGAAGGGACCGCCCACCTGGCGGTCGTGATTTCCACGGTCCCCCACGCGACCATCCTCGGCATCGACACGGAAGAGGCCGAGAAGATGCCCGGAGTGTTCAAGGTGATGACGGCCGGGGACGTCAAGGGAAGCAACAACATGGCATCCCCCGCCGTGATCCCGCGCCAGAAGGGGAAAGGGGTGACCGATTTCCCCGTCATCGCCGGCACGAAGATCAGCCGGCGCGGCGACGTGGTGGCCCTGGTCGCGGCCGACACCGAGGAGCACGCGCGCGCGGCGGCCAAAAAGGTGAAGCAGAACCTGGAAATCCTCCCCGCCTACATGACCTTCCCCGAAGCGGTGATGCCCAACGCCATCCAGCTCCACGAGAGCCTGCCCAACTTCTACATGGAGCAGCCGGTCTTCAAGGGGAGGGACACCGCCGAGGTGTTCGAAGAAGCCGCCTTCGTCGCCGAGGGGAGCTTCCACTCGCAGCACGAGCCGCACCTGCCGATCGAACCCGATGTCGTGCAGGGGTACTGGGGCGCCGACGGCATGCTGACGATCCAGTGCAAGTCCCAGTCGATCACCGAGTCCCGGGAAGTGGTCTCCATGGCCTGCGGCATCCCCATGGAAAACCTCCGGATGATCCTCAACCACGTCGGCGGCTCCTTCGGCTACTCCACCAGTTCGAACACCTTCGCCCTGGTCGCCACCGCGGTGCAGAACCTCGGCATCCCCTGCACGCTGACGCTCAGCTACGACGAATTCAATCACATGACGGGCAAACGTTCGGCCACCTTCGCCAACGGCCGCATCGCCTGCGACCGTCAGGGGAAGATCACGGCGGCCGAGTACGACATCGCCCTCGACCACGGCGCCTACGCCGTCGTCGCCGGCCACATCTTCAACAACCTGGTCTCCGTCGGCTTCCACGGCTACAACATCCCCAACTTCAAGGCCCTGGCCCGCGGCGGCTCGTCCAACCACGCCTTCAACACCGCCTACCGCGGCTTCGGTTCGCCGCAGATCTACACCACCACCGAGGCCCTCGTCGACATGCTCGCCGAAAAGGCCGGGATCGACCCCTGGGAGTTCCGCTACCGGAACGCCGCGCGGCCCGGAGACCTCACCATCAACAGCCGCCCCTACCACGACTACGTCTATCCCGCCATGCTCGAACGGATCAAGCCGCACTACGACCGCTACAAGGCGGAGGCGGAGGCGGCGCGGGCCGAGGGCCGGCACGTGGGGGTCGGGCTGAGCATGGGAGGCTTCATCATCACCGTCGGCATGTTCGATTCGGCCGAGGTGGCTCTCGAGCTGAACCCGGACGGCACGATCACGCACTGGAACACCTGGGAAGACATGGGGCAGGGGGGGGACATCGGCACCCTGACCCACACGGTGAAGGCGCTCGCGCCCCTGGGCGTCACCGCCGACCGGGTGCGGCTGGCCATGAACGACAGCAAGACCTGCCCCGACACCGGGTTGGCCGCCGCCAGCCGCTCCCACTACATGGCGGGCAACGCCACCATCGACGCCGCCGGCAAACTGATGGAAGCCATGCGCAAGCCGGACGGCACCTGGCGCACCTGCCAGGAGATGCAGGCGGAAGGGATCCCGACGAAATATGTCGGGCATTACGACCAGTTCCACATCGGCCTCCCCCCGGGACTCGACCCCAACACCGGCGAAGGGGAGAAGAATCCCACCTACATGTACGGGCTCAACCTCGCCCAGGTCGAGGTCGACGTCAAGACCGGCAAGACCCAGGTCCTGAAATTCACCTGCGTCACCGACGTCGGCGTCATCGGCAACCGGCTGGCGGTTGAAGGGCAGGGTTACGGGGGGATCTCGCACAGCATCGGCTTCGCCCTCAGCGAGGACTACGACGCCCAGGACAAGCACGGCAGCATGGTCGGGTGCGGCATTCCCACCATCGACATGATCCCGGACGACTTCAACCTCATCTTCATGGAGACGCCGCGGCCGGCCGGGCCGCATGGCTCCTGCGGGTGCTCCGAGGTCTTCCAGAGCAGTAACCACATGGCCGTCATCAACGCCATCCGCAACGCCTGCGGCGTCCGCGTCTACTCCCTCCCCGCCACCCCCGGCAAGGTCAAGGCGGCCTGGGAGGCCAGGCAGCGGGGGGAGGACCCGATCCCGCCGAAGTACTTCCTCGGCTCCGACTTCGAGGATGAGATGGAGGCCATCCGCGCCAACCCCCTGTAGAAGGCGGCCACACCATGAAGCCCGAGGACGCCCGAAAACACACCGACCGGTGTTTCCGCGGGGAACCGGCCACCTGCACCTTCGCCTGCCCCTTCAGGATGGACATCCGGTCCTTCCTGGACAGGGTGGCCCGGGGCAGGTGGCCGGCCGCTTACCGGACGCTGCGCGACGCCGTCGTCTTTCCCGCCGTCGTCAGCGCCCTCTGCGACCAGCCGTGCCGCGCGGCCTGCCAGCGCACCCTGCTTGGGGACGAGGCCCTCGAACTCCGGGAACTGGAGGCCGCCTGCCTCCGGAACGTGAAGGAACGCAAGCCCGAACGCTACGTCATCCCCCCGAAAAAGGAGCGCATCGCAATCGTGGGGGCCGGCCCCTCGGGCCTCTCCTCGGCCCTCGCCCTCGCCCAGAAGAGGTTCCGGGTCACC
>CAZWXG010000116.1:1761-5116 GCA_964637825.1 uncultured Acidobacteriota bacterium | reverse complement strand
GATGGAGGCGCTGGCCGCCGGCACGGAGGCGTCCCGGTCGATCGAGGTCTTTCTCCAGACCGGCAAGGCGGCCCCCACCTTCGGACGCTTCCCCCGGGATTACCGCGGACATGTCCTGCCCCACGAGGGGGTGCCGCACGCCCCGGCCGTCCGGCCGGCCGACCCTTCCGGTTACGGCGGGGAGGAGGCCCGGGCCGAGGCAGCGCGCTGCATGCAGTGCGACTGCAACCTCTGCATGGACGCGTGCGAGATGCTCCGGCTCTTCCGCAAGGACCCGCACAAGATCGCGGTGGAGGTCTACACCGACACCCACGTCAACGCCCCCTTTTCGAGCCACACCATCACCCGCGAGGCCTACTCCTGCAACATCTGCGGTTACTGCGGCAGCGTCTGCCCCGTGGGGGTGAACATCGGGCCGCTCCTGCAGCTCTCGCGCCGCGTGCGCCGAAGCGCGGGGGTGGACCCGGCGGCGCTGCACGATTTCTGGCTGCGCGAAATGGATTTCGCCGTTTCCGAGGGGGCCTTCGCCTCCCCTCCCGCGGGACGGGAGGAGTGCGCCTACGCCTTCTATCCCGGTTGCCAGCTCGGGGCGTCGAGCCCCGGGCACGTGCTCCGGTCGTGGGAGTTCCTGGCGGCGCGTCACGACGCCGGGGTGATGCTGGGGTGCTGCGGCGCCCCCGCCTACTGGGCCGGAGACGACGAACGCCTGCGCGCCAACATCGAGGGGATCCAGCGGACCTGGACCGGAATGGGGCGGCCGGTGCTCGTGTGCGCCTGCGCCACCTGCCGGACCGTCCTGGCCGGGTTTCTTCCCGAAATCCGGACCGTCTCGCTCTACGAGCTTTTGGCCGAAGCGGAGGAGGTGCGCCCCGTACGCCGCTTCCCCGATGCCGCCGTCTTCGATCCCTGCGCCGCGCGGGGCATGGACCGGATGGAAGCGGCCGTACGCACCCTCCTCTCCCGGTCGGGAACCGTGTGCGTCGAACTCGCGGAGAAGAACCGCTGCTGCGGCCATGGGGGGCATATCTATCCGGCCAACCCCGGCCTGTACGGGGAAATCGCCCGGAACCGCACGGAAGCGGACCCGGGGCCCTATATCGTCTACTGCGCCAACTGCAGGGAGGTTTTCGCCTCCCGGGGGAAGGCCTGCGCCCATATCCTGGACCTGGTCTTCGACCTGCCGACCCGGGACGGGGTCCCGGGCCTCGACGAAAAGCGGGCCAACAGCCTGGCGGTCAAGAGGGAGCTGATGAAAAGGATGACAGACACCGATTTCGAGGCCGAAGCACGGGAGTGGGACGCCCTGACCCTGGTCATCGACGAGGCGCTCCGGCGCGACCTGGACCGGAAGCTCATATCGGGGGCCGACATCAGGGAAGCCGTCTGGCGGGCGGAATCTTCGGGGGACAAATTCCTCGCCGAGGCCGGCACGGTTTCGCTCTGCAGCATGCCGAAGGACCTGGTCACCTACTGGGTCGAGTATCGTCGAATCGGCGACACCACTTTTGAGGTCCTCGACGCCTACAGCCACCGCATGCGTTTCGGCCGGGAGGATTGAAGAAGATGGGGGAAGGAAGGCGAACCTGGAGATGCGCCCGGTGCGACCGGGAACTGGTATCGAGGAAAACGATTTTCACCTACATGGGTCTTACCCTCGCCCACGAAGTGGAGGTCTGCCCGGGCTGCGGCAAGGTCTTCGTCTCCCGGGAAATGGCCGAGGGGAAGATGGCGGAGACGGAACAGCAGCTCGAAGACAAGTGAAGGGACCGATGAACGACACCGATACGGTTTTCGCACTGGCCGGCCGGGGATACTGCTGCAGCCAGATCATGGTCAAGGCGGGCCTCGATGCCAGGGGGGAGGAAAATGACGCCCTGCTCGACGCCGTCGCCGGGCTGTGCGGCGGCCTCCATGCGGGCCTCTGCTGCGGCATCCTGACGGGGGCCGCCTGCCTCCTCTCCCTGGTCGACAAAAACGCCGCGGCGGCCTCGATGATCCCGACGCTGGTGGCGTGGTTCCGGTCGTCCTACGAGCCGTCCTGCGGCGGGATCGAATGCCGGGATATTCTCGGCGACACCCCCCCGAGCCGAAGCGAACGCTGCCCCGCGATGATGGCGGAGACCCTGGGAAAATGCCGGGAACTCCTGGCCGGTTTCGGTTACGAACTCTGAATGATGGAGAGGACGCCGCTCGATGGCTGGATGGCCCGCCGGTTGCATGCATCCGGCCTGCCGCCGGGGGCCGGGCCCGGGCGGTATCAGCTCGAGCGCCTCAGGGAGACGGTGGGTTACGCGCGGACCCATAGCCGCTTCTACCGCGCCCGCCTCGCGAACCTCGATCCCTCCTCCCTCCGGAGTCTCGCCGATGTCGCGCGCCTCCCCTTCACCCGCCCCGGCGACCTCGCGGCCGGGTTTGCCGATCTTCTCTGCGTCTCCCCGAGGGAGGTGGAGCGAATCGTCACGCTCGCGACCTCCGGCACCACCGCCCCGCCCAAGAGGATCGCCTTCACCGCCGCGGACCAGGAACTGACCGTCGACTTCTTCCATCACGGCATGTCGACCTTCGCCGACCGGACCGATCGCGTGGTCGTCTTCATGCCGGGAGCGACCGAGGGGAGCGTCGGGGACCTCCTCCGGCGGGCGCTCGCAAGGCTCGGCTCCGATGCCACCGTCTTCGGCCCGATCTCCGACTGCGGGCGGGCGCTGGAGACGATCTTCCGGGCACGGGCCACCTGCGTGGTGGGCATTCCCTGCCAGCTCCTGGCCCTGTCGAGATACGCCCGATCCCGCGTGCCCGGCAAGCCGGTCCGGCTGAAGAGCGTGCTGCTGAGCGCGGATTATGTCGCGCCGGCGGTCGTGGCCGCCCTGGAATCCTCGTGGCATTGTGAGGTATACGGCCACTATGGCATGACCGAGATGGGCCTGGGGGGTGCCGTCGAGTGCCGGGCCCGTGCCGGCTACCACCTGCGGGAGGCCGATCTCCTCTTCGAAATCGTCGACCCCGGCACCGGGGCCCCCGTCAGGGACGGGGAATTCGGCGAGGTGGTTTTTTCCACCCTGACGCGCCGCGCCATGCCCCTGATCCGGTACCGGACCGGCGACCTCGCGCGGATCCTTCCCGCACCGTGTCCCTGCGGATCCCCCTCGAAAAGGCTGGACCGCGTCCGGGGCCGCCTGCACGAGGCCGTGAATCTCGAGGACGGGCGGTCCCTGTCCATGGCCGACCTGGACGACGCCCTGCTCGGCGATCCCGGGGTATCGGCCTTTTCCGCAGAACTGGAAACCGGGTCGGAGCGCGACCTGCTGCGCCTGACCGTCCGTCCCGTCCGGGAACCGGCGGATACCGCGCGCTGGGC
>CAZWXG010000116.1:0-1661 GCA_964637825.1 uncultured Acidobacteriota bacterium | reverse complement strand
CGCCGGCCGAGGCGGTAATGTTTGCGCGCGGACGCTTTCGTTGTTATTAAGTAGGCATGAGGAGTTTCGGCATGCCGGCGCTTCAGCCCGTATTAGCGCCCGGCGCCGGGAAAGGAATCCTATGAGCGACGAAAAACCATTGGCGGAACGGGCATGCGTCCCCTGCCGCGGCGGGGTGCCTCCGCTCGAAGGGGAAAACCTCGCCCGCTTCCAGGCCGAACTGGGCGGAGACTGGAAGGTCGTCGAGGACCAGCGGCTGGAAAAGACCTATACATTCAAGAACTTCAAGGAAGCGCTCGATTTCACGGTCCGGGTCGGGGAACTGGCCGAAAGGGTCGGCCACCACCCCGGCATCTACCTCGCCTGGGGGCAGGTGAAGCTCGCCATCTGGACGCACAAGATTTCGGGCCTGTCGGAATCCGATTTCGTGCTGGCGGCCAGGGCGGACGAACTTTACCGGCCTTGAGCCGGGACCGGACAGCGGGCAGGGACAAACTATGATCTATCTGGATCACGCGGCGACCTCGTGGCCCAAGCCGCCCGAGGTACTCCGGGCCATGGCCGACTTCCTGGAGCGGGCCGGGGGGAATCCCGGCCGTTCCGGGCACCGGCTGTCGCTCGAGGCCGGCCGCATCGTCTACGACGCGCGCGAGACGGTCGCCGCGCTTTTCAACGCCCCCGACCCGCTGCGGGTGATCTTCACCCTGAACGCCACCCAGGCGCTCAACCTCGCCCTCTCGGGGCTCCTCAAGCCCGGGGATCACGCGGTGGCCACAGGCATGGAGCACAACGCGGTCATGCGCCCCCTGCGCCACCTCGAGGGGAGAGGTGTGCGCCTGACGGTGGTCCCCTGCGCCCGCGACGGGGCCCTGGACCCCGGGGCCGTCGCCGCCGCCATCGGCCCCTCGACGCGCCTGGTCGTGATGACGCACGCGAGCAACGTGACGGGCACGATCCTGCCGGTCTCCGACGTCGCCCGCGCCGCGCACAGGGCGGGCGCGCTCCTGCTGGTGGACGCCGCCCAGACGGCGGGGGTGATCCCCATCGACATGCAGTCGGCCGGCATCGACCTGCTGGCGTTCACCGGGCACAAGGGGCTGCAGGGACCGCCCGGCACCGGCGGGCTGGTCCTGGGGGCTCGGGCCCCCGCCGCGGAGATGACGCCGCTGGTGCGCGGCGGGACGGGCAGCCGCTCCGAACACGAGGTCCAGCCGGAGGACTTCCCGGACAAATTCGAGAGCGGCACCCTCAACGGCCCCGGGATCGCCGGCCTCGGCGCCGGCATCCGCTGGGTCCTCGACCGGGGCATCGAGCACCTCCGCGCCCGCGAACTCGAACTCGGGCGCGCGCTCGCGGACGGGATCCGGGACATCGCGGGGGCCACCGTCTACGGCCCGGAAAACCCGGAGGACCGCACCGCCGTCGTATCGTTCACCGCGGCGGGGCGCCCTCCATCCGAAATCGGGCTCCGGCTGGACGACGAGTTCGGCATCCTCTGCCGGGTGGGACTGCACTGCGCCCCGGCCGCCCACCGCACCATCGGCACCTTTCCGGAGGGGACGGTCCGGCTGGCCCTCGGCGCCGGGTCAGATGCGGCGGAGGTCGAGGCCGCCATCGCCGCGGTGCGGAACATCCTCCGGGGCTGACCTCCGCGCCGGGGC
>CAZWXG010000115.1:4007-7904 GCA_964637825.1 uncultured Acidobacteriota bacterium | reverse complement strand
GCATGCGGGAGATGAGCAGGGAAGAACTCCGGAGCCTGATCGTAAAGAGCTCCGAGGAATTGCATCGCACGATCGACGACCACTATGGCCGCCTCTGTTCGATGCTGGAGGGGGCGGAGGGCGGGGGTGCGCCGGTTTCTCGCCCCCCTCCCGCGGCCCCCAGCCGCGAGCAGCGGCTCAGGGAGGCGTTCATCGATGCCATCGGGGTTCTCGAGGAAACGCGGAAAGCGTTCAAATCGAAGCAGCTGCAGGCCCTGAGGCAGAGGATGACGCGGGTTTTGACCGAAGCTGAATAGACGAGAAGGGATGTCTTACGGTCTCCTGCCTCCCGGCCGGGGAAAGTGAAGGCGTAACTGGGGATCACGGATCCTTGGTTGCGCTTTTTTTTGCCCGGGGCGCGGCCGGGGTATGGATGGGACGGGCGTGACACGGAGGGGAACCCGGTGATGGGGAGAGTTTTCGGGACGACGGTCCTGCTGATATGGTCAGGGGGCCTGATCCCCGCGTCCGCCGCTGGAGAGGGGGGGGATGATGTCGTGGCCGAAACCGCAGGCCGCATCTGGGAGCGCGTCGAAGCGGGCGGACTGATCGAGTTCGGCGGCGGGTACGGGTCGGCCGGCGGCGGGAGCCGCGCGAGCGACATACAGTTGACCACGGCGGAGGTGGGGCTCGGGGTGGCCGTCAACCGCTGGATACGGGCAGAACTGACGTTGATCTATGAAAACCCGGCGGGGTGCGAACCGGGAGGGTTCGGCCTCGACTCGGCCTCCGTCACATTCCGGGACGAGGAGAAGTTTCCCCTCTGGCTGTCGGCGGGGAAGCTCTACGTTCCCTTCGGCGCCCTTCTGACCCGGTTCCCCGATGATCCGGCCGCCGATCAACCGATGACCCTGCTGCTGGGGGAGGCCTCGGAGGAGATGGTGGCCGCCGGCTGGGAACGGTCCGGTCTTTCCCTGAAGGGCTACCTTTTCGGCGGGGAGATGAGGGCGGCAGGCAACCGCGCTTTCCCGGCATTCGGCTTCGACGCCCGCTACGAAGGGCCCGCGGGGGAAGTGGTGGATGTCATGGCGGGGGCGTCTTATATATCCAATGTCGCCGATTCGGACTGCCTGACGGAGGCCATCGGCGGCAATGTCGAGGTACTGGAAAAGAGCGTGGGGGGAGTCGCCCTCTACGGCCGGATCGGGTTTCGCGGCCTCTTCGCCACTGGGGAGTACCTGGCGGCGCTCGATCCCTTCCATGCCGAAGAACTTGCGCGCGCCAGCGGCCGGGGGGCGAGGCCTTCGGCCTGGAATATCGAGGCGGGATACCGGTGGGAGCGCCTCCTGGAGATCGTGTTGAAAGTCGCCGGGTCGGGCGAAACCGAGGCGATCGGCCTCCCCCGCAATCGCCTCGGCCTGGGGCTCAACCGGGACCTGGGACGGAACGTGACCGCTTCGTTCGCGCTGCTGCGCGACCGCTTCCATGAGGGAGACGTCGACGGGAAAGACAAAGGCGTCGCCGTCCTGGGCCAGGTGGCGGTGCGGTTCTAAAAGGGCAACGGGAGGGCCGGGATGGGAAAAATCATGCTGCGGCAGATGAAGCAGAACCAGTCGGGCGTCATCGCGGCCGTTCGGGTGAGGGGGGAACTGGGTCAACGCATCCGCGACATGGGCCTGGTCCCCGGCACCGCCGTCACCGTCTGCGGGCGGGCGCCGCTGTACGACCCGGTGGCCCTGAAGGTGATGGGGTTCACCCTGACGCTGCGCAACAACGAGGCGGACCACATCGAGGTGGAGGTCGAGTAGATGGAGACGGTCCTGATACCGGCGGAGGATGCGAGCCCGGGCGGCACGACCCTGGCGCTGGCGGGGAACCCGAATTCGGGGAAAACGACCCTGTTCAACGCCCTGACCGGCGCGCGGCAGCATGTGGGGAACTATCCCGGGGTGACGGTGGAGACCAAGGAGGGGGTCTGCAGCCACGACGGCCGCCAGGTGCGGGTCGTGGACCTCCCCGGGACCTATTCGCTGACCGCCTATTCGATGGAGGAGGTCGTCACCCGCGATTTCCTGACCCGGCAGAGGCCCGACGTCGTCGTCGACGTCGTGGACGCCTCCAACCTGGAGCGGAACCTCTACCTGGCGGTGCAGCTGATGGAGATGGGGGTCCCGCTGGTGCTGTGCCTCAATATGGTCGATGCGGCCCGCAAGCGGGGGATCGAGGTGGATGCCGCCCGGCTCTCGGCGCGGCTGGGGGTCGAGGTGATCCCGACCGTGGCCCGGACCGGGAAGGGGAAGGAAGCGCTGCTGGACGCGGCGCTCCGGAAAGCGCGGGAAGGGGCGGGCGCCCCTCCGCTCGTGATTTCCTACGGCAACGACCTCGATGCGGCCATTGCCGCGATGGAGGCCCTGATCCGCTCCCGCGCTTTCCTGGCGGCGTCGGGCCCCGCCCGCTGGATCGCGTTGAAGTATCTCGAGGAGGACGGGCAGATCCTCGCCGAGGGGGATGCCGCCGACCCGGCGCTTTCGGCCTCCCTCAGGGAGGAAGTGCGGAAGGTGTCGGTCCACATCGCCCGCACCCTCGATACCGAACCGGAGGCGCTGATCTCCGACCAGCGCTACGGCTTTATCCACGCCCTGATCCGGGAGGGGGTCGTCCGGCGCGAGCACGACCAGAACCGGCTTTACGTTTCCGACCGGATCGACCGGTTCCTGACCCACCGGCTGCTCGGCCCGCTGGTGATGCTGGCGGTGGTGATGGCCCTCTACCGCTTCATGTTCACCTACAGCGCACGGCCGGTCGCATGGATGGAGGGGATCTTCGCCTGGCTCGGCCGCCTGGCTTCGACCCATCTCCCCGACGGGGTCCTGCGGTCGCTGGTGATTTCGGGCCTCATCGACGGGGTGGGGGGGGTGATGAGCTTCGTCCCCCTCATCCTGCTCATGTTTTTCGGCATCGCCATCCTCGAGGATTCCGGGTACCTGGCGCGGGTGGCCTACATGCTGGACCGCGTGTTCCGCATCTTCGGGCTGCACGGGAATTCGGTCATGTCCTACATAGTGGCCGGCGGCATCGCCGGCGGGTGCGCCGTCCCCGGGGTCATGGCGGCGCGCACCCTGCGCTCCCCCCGGGAGCGGCTGGCCACCCTGCTGACCGCCCCTTTCATGAACTGCGGCGCCAAGCTCCCGGTCTTCGCCCTGCTGATCGCGGCCTTCTTCGCCGAGCACCGGGAGGGGGTCATGTTCGCGATCACCCTGATCGCCTGGGCGGGGGCGCTGCTCGCGGCCCGGCTCCTTCGTTCCACCGTGATCCGCGGCCCCGCGACCCCCTTCGTGATGGAACTCCCCCCCTACCGGATCCCCACCCTGAGGGGGCTGCTGATCCACACCTGGGAACGGACCTGGCAGTACATCAAAAAGGCGGGCACCGTCATCCTCGCCATCGCCATCGTCCTCTGGGCCATGATGACGTTCCCCGCGCTGTCCGATGTGCAGGCCGGCCGGTTCGAGAGCGAGCGGGCGGGGATTCTCGCTTCGGCTTCCACGGAGAAGGAGGCGGAGCTCGAGGCGGTCGACCGGGCGGAGGCGGAGGCGGGGCTCAGGAATTCCCTGGCCGGCCGCATCGGCATCGCCCTGGAACGGGTCACGCGCTGGGCCGGGTTCGACTGGCGCACCAACATCGCGCTCCTGGGGGGATTCGCCGCCAAGGAGGTGGTGGTGTCGACGCTGGGGACCGCCTACTCGCTCGGGGAGGTGGACCCGGAACAGAGCGGCGGGCTGGCGGAAAGACTGGCCGCCAACCCGGGGTGGAATCGCGTGGTCGCCTGGAGCATGATCGTCTTCACCATCTTCTACGCGCCCTGCTTCGTGGCCGTGGTCTGCATCGCCCGGGAGGCCGGGTCATGGAAATGGGGCG
>CAZWXG010000115.1:1899-3907 GCA_964637825.1 uncultured Acidobacteriota bacterium | reverse complement strand
GCCCCTCCGACCGGACGCTGCACCGCACGCGCAAGAGAAGCGTGGTCAACCTGACCCTCCCCTACCTGGCGGCCCTGACGCCGGGGGAGTGGGACGTCGCCCTGGTCGACGAGCAGCTGGACGAGGTCGATTTCGCCGCCGCCGTCGACCTGGTGGCCCTTTCCTGCTGGACCATGAACTCCCTCCGGGCTTACGAAATCGCCGACCGGTTCCGGGAGCGGGGGATCCCCGTGATCATGGGGGGGCCGCATACCTTCTTTCACGCCGAAGAGGCCTCGGAGCACTGCGACGCCGTCGGGCTGGGGGAAGGGGAGTCGATCTGGCCCCTCATGCTCGCGGACGCCGCGGCCGGGAGGCTGAAAAAATTCTATCGCGCGGAGTCCCTGCACGATCTGGCCCGCCTTCCGCTCCCCCGCTACGACCTGCTCGACCTCGGGCGCTACGACCTGTTCAAGACCTATTCGGTGCAGTCTTCCCGGGGCTGCCCCTTCCGGTGCGAATTCTGCTCCGAGCGGATGTACCTGGGGGACCACTACCGCACCCGGCCCGCCGGCGAGGTCGTCGAGGAGATCCGCCACACGCGGTCAAAGGACGTCCTCTTCGCCGACAGCAACTTCGCCGGGAACCTGCCTCGCGCGATGGAACTGATGGAGGCGCTGATCCCGCTGAAGGTGCGCTGGTCCGCCCTGTGGAGCGCCCACCTGTGCAAGAACGACGACTTCATGGACCTGGCCCGGCAGAGCGGGCTGCTGCACCTGAATATCGGCATGGAGAGCATCGACCCCGAAACGCTCGCCTCGATGAACAAGAAGGCCAACAAGGTCGAGGAGTACGCGCGGATCCTGGCGGGCCTGCACAGGAGGGGGATCAGCTATTCGCTCAATTTCATCTTCGGCTGGGACACGGAGACGGAATCGGTGTTTGCCGCCACGCTCAAATTCCTGATGGATCACAAGGTGCCGGCCGCCTACTTCAACATCCTGACCCCGGACAAGGGGACCCCCCTGTACGACCGCATGCTCGCGGAGGGGCGCATCCTCGATATCGACGCCCTGGGGCGGTGGCCCGGGGACCGCTGCTACATCCGGCCGGCGCATTTCACCCCCGAGGGGCTGGAACGGGGGGTGCGGGACATGTACGCGAAATTCTACACCTATAGCTCGATGCTGCGCCGCCTCCCGCCGCCGGTCACCGCGCGCAACATCGCCTCCTGGGTCATCAATGTTTCGCAGCGGAAGATGGCGCGGGCGGAGGGGATGGAATCGTTCGACGATTTCTGACCCGCCGGGACCTCCCGCTCAGAAAAAGCGCAGGGTGTAGGAGGCCCTGACGCTGCGGCCCATCTCGGGCGCGAGGTCCTTGATGAAGGAGAGGTGGTTGCGGTAGAGGCGGTCGGCGGCGTTGGAGACGCCGAGCGAGACGACGTGCATCCGGTTCGAGCGGACCAGCGTGAACGATCCCGCCAGATTGAGGACGGCGTAGCCGGGCGTGCGGGTCTCGGTTGGATCGAGCCGCTCCTGGTCCCCCGCCATGACCAGTTCCGGCCTGAGGCTCAATGCCCCCCAGCGGGCGTCGATGCCGAGTTTCCCCCGGAGCGGGGGAATCCGGGGCAGGGGGTCGCCCGATGCGGCCAGCCCGGCGTTGACGATGTCGAGGGCGCCCGTCAGCCACACCCCCCGCCGCAGGGCCGCGGCCAGCGACACCTCCCCCCCCACGAAGCGGGCGTCCTGCTGCGCGAAACGCGCCTCCCTCAGCCCGTGCGCCCAGGCGCCCGTAAAATCGAGATAGATGAAATCGCGGATGCGGTAATAATAGAAGTCGGTGCGCATTTCCAGCCGGGCGCTCTCGCGGCGCAGGGACAGGTCGATGCCGTCGGCCCTTTCCCGCTTGAGATCCCGGTCGCCGATTTCGAAGGCGAGATTCCCGATATGCGGACCGTGGTTGTAGAGCTCTTCGAGCGCGGGCGCCCGGTAGGAGTGGGTGTAATGGGCCACGGCGGCCATCTGTT
>CAZWXG010000115.1:0-1799 GCA_964637825.1 uncultured Acidobacteriota bacterium | reverse complement strand
TCGAGCGCGGGCGCCCGGTAGGAGTGGGTGTAATGGGCCACGGCGGCCATCTGTTTTCCGAGCGGAAGACGGATCCCCGCGGCCCCCGAAACGCCGGTGAAGGAGCGCCGCGCGAGCCCGGAGGGGGAATAGCCCGTGTGCTCCAGCCGGCCCCCGAACTGCAACCGTGCCGACGCGAGGTCGATCTCCTGCAGGGTGAACAGGGCGAAGCCGTTTCCCCGGGCGGGGGGGGACAGCGCCTCCTCCCCCTCGGCCCGGTAATCGCGGTGGCTGAACTGCAGGCCCGAGGTCCCCTCCAGGCCGCCCGTGCGGCGCTGCCTGACGGTGGCGCGGAGGTGGAACAGCTGGTTGTCGAAGGCGGTGGCCGTGCTCTCCCCCTCCAGTTCCTTGTGCATCCAGCGGCTGAGAGCGGCGGCGACCTTGACCTCCTCCAGGAAGGACCCCGGGCGGCGGGTCCCCGCGTTCAGCCGGACATTCTGCCAGGTGAAAGTCTCGTCGACCGGGGGGGCGTCTTCTGCGGGATCGGGTAGTTCGTCTTCCGCCTCCCCCTCTTCGTGGTGATGGTGGAAGGTGCCCGCGAAGGGGATTCCCAGGCGTCCGCGGTTGAAGGCATAGCTCAGGTTGAAGAAGGGGCCGTCGGAATACCAGCCCAACCCGGCGCTGCCGGCGCTCGAGCGGGTCTTGGAATTGTCCACCCTCCCCGCGGGACTGTCGTAATCCCCCGCGACCTGGCGCGAAGCGCTGCTCCAGACCAGCCAGTTCCCGTGCCCGTATTCGGCCCCGGCATGAGCGGCGGCGGCGTTGCCGTTGCCGGCCCCGGACGCCGTCAACTGGCCGCGGAAGCCGGGGTGGGGGTGCTCGTGGAGGAGGTGGTGGGCCGTCACCATGTTCACCACCCCCCCGATGGCGTTGCTGCCGTAGAGGAGGGTGGCGGGGCCCTTGACAACCTCGACCCGGTCCAGGTTCGGCGCATCCGCCGGTTCGGCGTGCTCCCCGGACTGGGAGGACAGGGTCCCGGTGGGGAGGCCGTCGTTCAAGATCAGGACCCGGTCGCCGTCGAATCCGCGCAGGACGGGGCGGGAACTGCCGGGACCGAAGCTGCGCTTGTGGACGCCCGGTTCCCCCGCGATCGTGTCTCCCAGGCCGAAGGCCCCCTGCTCGACCAGGCGCAGGGAAGGGACCGTGGTGACCGATTGCATGGCGTCGAAGGCGGTCTCCTCCCGCCCCGTCGCCGTGACCGTGATCTCGTGCCGCACGGGGGAGAGGGCCAGCGCGAAATCGACCCGCGCCCGCTCCCCCGCTTCGACGCGAATCTTTTTCGCCTGCCCCGTCAACGCGTGCATATGGCTCACGACGTCGACTTCGCCCGGGGGGAGGTCCGAAAAAAGATAGCGCCCCTCCGCGTCCGTCATCGTGGACCGGCCCAGCTGGATCAGGGTCACGGAGGCCGAGGGAACCGGCCGGCCGTTCTGCTCGAGCGTGACGGTGCCCTCGAGGGCGCCCGATTGGGCCGGCGCGCCCTGGGGGAAGAGGAGGAACAACAGGATGAAGACCCCGAACGATTTTGCCACCTTCACAACTCCCTTGCCGCTCCCGGCCCGCGGGGAAGCACCCCGATTTTCCTCGACGCTTGAATAGATAATATAATGCAAATGCATTTGCAATAGGGCTTCGCCTGAAAAAACCGGGAGGAGTCCCTTTTTTGCCGTTTATTTTGGAACCCTGGAGCAGGGGGGGCGTAAAAGGGATTGGAAGCGCGAAAAAGATCCAAATCCGTGTCACCGAGCTGTCACCTCGAA
>CAZWXG010000114.1:4656-7921 GCA_964637825.1 uncultured Acidobacteriota bacterium | reverse complement strand
AAGAGGATGCGGGAGCAGCTGTCGCAGTAGAGGATGGCGTCGGTGCGGAGCAGGTCGGCGTACATCTGCGGCCGGATACGGACGTGGCAGCAGCTGCAGAGCTCGTCCCTGGCTTCCGCCAGGGCCACCCCCTTGCGCGCCCCCGCGATCTGCCGGTAGCGGGCGAGGAGTTCGCCGTCGACGAGGGCGGCCACCGCTTCCCTCTCCTCCCTCAGGCGGGCCAGCTGCTGCTCGAGCCCGGGAACCGAATCGCCCGTGGCGCGGATGACCTCCCGGAGACCGGCCGACTGCGTGCGCATGTCCGCTTCCGCGCTCTCGAGATCCCGGTCCCGGGCATCCATTTCCTCCATCACCTCCAGGATCCTGTCTTCCTCCTCCCGGATCAGCCCCTCCGCCGTCTGGATTTCGTGCAGCATGGCGGTGTATTCCTTGTTGGTCTTCACCGTCATCAGCTGGTCCTTGAGGCGCGCGAGCTTCGTCTGGAGCATGTCCACCTGCCCCTCGAGCGTGCGTTTGCGGTTGGCCAGTTCCTTGGCCGTCGCGACGCGCTCTTCGTGGGCGGAGGTGAGGCGCTCGAGTTCTTCGTTCAGGTTCTGGATCTGGAGGGGAATGTCGGAGAGTTGTTTTTGCAGTTCGGCTGATTTCAGCTCGAGGTCCTGGAGGGCGATCAGGTTCCGAAGTTCGGGATTCACCTGTCTCTGCCCTCCGCGGCGGTGCGACGGGGAGAGACCATGGGCCGTACCGGCAGCCGCAGGCGCCTGCTCTGCGCCGCCCGCGCCGGGCGGGGGAGTGTATCTCGGCTCTGGTGCCCGTCCATCCCGTTCAACATGAAAGTCCTCATCGAAACCGCGATACTATACACCGGGCCCGCGCGGCCTGTCAATCATGCCGGCTGTCCCGGCCCGGACCGGCCCGGCGCGGACTGCCGCGCAGGACTGTCGAGAATCAGGGTGATCGGCCCCTCGTTGACCAGTTCCACCCGCATGGCGGCCTGGAACCGGCCCGTCTCGACCTCCGGAACGTGCCCGCGCACGATCTCCACGAACCGCCGGTAGAGCGCTTCCGCCCGTTCGGGCGGGGCGGAGTCGGAGTAGGAGGGGCGCCGCCCCTTGCGGCAGTCGCCGTAGAGGGTGAACTGCGACACCACGAGCAGCTGCCCGCCGACCTCGCCGAGGCCGAGGTTCATCTTCCCCGCGCCGTCGTCGAAGATCCTCAACTCCACGATCTTCCGGGCCATCCACTCGAGATCGCGTTCGGTGTCGTCGCGCGCGATCGCCACGAGCGCCACGAGACCCGGGCCGATGCGGCCCACGGTCCCGCCGTCCACGATCACTTCCGCCCGGCTCACCCTCTGCACCACCGCTCTCATCACCACCCATTCTCTTGCCGGCGGCGGGAAAGATCAATCCCCAAACGCGCCCCCGGGCCCTCGACGCCGGGCCGGGGGCCGGGCACGGGGACGATGGCTCTTGATTGTCCGCCCCAGGAGTCCGTAAGATGATGTCTTATGGCCGCGAACTCCCGACTGAACCTGGTCTTTGCCGCCCTCACCGCCCTGCTCCTGTTGACGGCGGCCACGGCGGGGTATTTCCGCCTCGAGGAGGGGCGGCGCCATCCGGAACGGGCCGTCGCCCCCCCCGCGGCGCCGGCGGCCGATGCGGCGGCCGTTGCCGCGGCCGCAAGGCTCGAGCACCTCGAACACCTCGCCGCCGAAGAGCCGGGAAACCCGGAACATGTCACCGCAATCGCCAACCTCCACTACGACCTCGGAAGCTTCCGCGAGGCCGCGGCCTACTACGAGCGGAGCCTGGGGCTGCGCCCGGGGGACCCGAACGTCGAAACCGACCTGGCGACCTGCTATCATTACGTGGGGGAACACGACCGGGCCCTGCAAACCCTGGATAGAATCCTCGGGTACCGGCCCGGCTTCTCCCAGGCGAAGTTCAACAAGGGGATCGTGCTGCTGAACGGGAAAAAGGATATCCGGGGGGCGCTCTCGATCTGGGAGGACCTCCTGCGAACCGACCCCGAATACCCGCACCGGGAGGAACTGCGCGAGCGGATTCTCCGGCTCAGGCAGTCGGCCGAATAGGTGGGCAGGCTCATGGTTTCACTCCTCTCCCGCATTCTGATGGTCGTTCTGGGGATCTGGCTCCTGCGGCGCCTCCTCCTGTCCCTGGGGGCCAAAAAACCGGGGGCGCAACGGGGCGCGGCCAAACCGAACAACGCCATGGTCAAGGACCCGGTCTGCGGCATGTACATGGACCCGCGCCTCGCCCTTCGCCTCGAGGAGGGGGAGGAAACCGTCTTCTTCTGTTCCGAGGAGTGCAAGGGGAAATTCCTGGCAGGGGTCCAGGCCGGGGAGATCGTTTCCCCCCCGCCCGCGGAGTGAAAGGCCGGATCCCCTTTTCCCTGAAGCGGCAGGCTTTTGCGGCCTGAAGTTTTCATGGTTGCAATGGGGTCGGCCCATCGTATAATGGCTCCCGGCCCTAAGGCACTCAGAATCCTGGACGAGGTCCAACCCAAAGTGACCGATACCGACAGATCGAGACCCAAGAGAAAAGCCCGCTATTCCGAGGAGATGATCCTCGACTGCCTCGCGGTCATGGAGTCGGGCGGCATCGAGGACCTTTTCGAAATCATCCCCCGGATCCGCGTGCTGCGGGACGCCCGGTTCAAAAAGCCGCTCCTCGCCATGCTCGCCCACAAGGATGTCAGGCGCCGGGAATTCGCCGCCTACGCCATCGGGGCGCTGAGGGACAGGAGCCTCCTGGACCCGCTCAAGAAGGAGTTTGCCGAGGCCCGGCAGCTCAAGGGGCAGGGCGCCCGGGAGTTGCAGATCGCCATTGTCGATGCCATCGGCACCATCGGGGACGACGCGGCGGTCGATTTCTTCCTGTCCGCGCTCCGGAGCTGCGGCGGCGGCAAGGGGTCGGCCGTCGGCAAAGCCGCGGCCAAGAGCGCCGGCCGGTTGAGCCAGTGGATCATCGAATCACTGGGCGTCCTCGCGCAGCAGGGGGGGAAGCGGTCGCTCAAGGCGCTGGTCGAACTGATGGACCACGACGACGCCGAAATCCGGGCGCTGGCCGTCTCGGAACTTTCGGTCTCCTACTGGCATCGTCCCAACGAGGTGACCGACGCCACCATCCAGAAGATCTACAACCTGACCTCCGCCCGCGAAACCGTGGTCGCGGAATCGGCCCTGTCGGCCCTGCAGAACCTCGCCGATGTCGGCTGCCGCCGCGCCGAGGAGTTTTTCGAGGCC
>CAZWXG010000114.1:0-4556 GCA_964637825.1 uncultured Acidobacteriota bacterium | reverse complement strand
CGCTCCATCCGTTCGGGGTCGTGGGTCAGCGGCGCCGGGGGGAGACTCTTCAGGAACATCTTCCCGTAACTCTTGGTCAGTACCCGCTTGTCCAGGAGCGCCAGGATGCCCCGGTCGGCCCGGCTGCGGATCAGCCGCCCCATCCCCTGCTTCAGCAAAATCGTCGCCGCCGGGATCTGGTATTGATAAAAGGCGTTGCCGCCCGAGGCGTTGATGCGCGCGATCCGCGCGGCGACCACGGGATCGCTGGGAACGGAAAACGGGAGCTTGTCGATGATGACGGAACTCAGCTGTTCCCCCTGCACGTCCACCCCCTGCCAGAAACTGCTCGTCGCGAACAGGACCGCGTTGGGGGTGGCGCGGAACGCTTCCAGCAGGCCCGATTTGCTTTTCTCCCCCTGGATCAGCATCGGGAACCGGAGCCGGCTCTTGAGGGCGCGGTAGACCTGCTCCATCTGGGCGTAACTCGTGAAGAGCACGAAGGCGCGCCCCCGGCTGGCTTCGAGGATCCGCTCCAGTTCCCGGGACGCCTCGCGCACCCACCCCTCCTCCCGCGGTTCCGGGAGCGCGCGCGGCACGTAGAGGATCGCCTGCCGGGCGAAGTCGAAATGGGAGGGGATGAGGAGTTCGTCGGCGGCGCCGAGCCCGAGGCGCGACTTGATGAACGAAAAATCCCCCCCGGTCGAAAGGGTGGCGCTGGTCAGGATGGCCGAGCCCACCTGCGCAAAGAGCCGCTCCCCGAGCAGCGGGGCGATATCGATGGGGGAGGCCCAGAGAAAAACCCCCCGCCCCCGGATTTCGCACCAGTAGACCCGTTCGTCCGACTCCGATTCCAGGATGTCGGCGCATTCGTTCTCCAGCTCGCGCGCCCGGCGCACCAGCGCCTCCAGGTTCTCGCTCGCGACCGGGAGGTCGGCGAGCCCCTTTTTCACCGCGTCCAGCTGGAGCAGAAACCCCCGGTAGGCCTCGCCCAGGATGTCGCTCCGCCCCGGCCCCCGCCGCAGCCCGATCCCGTCCCCCAGCGGCTCCAGGGCGAAGCGCCCCTCCCGGCGGAGGAAACAGGAAAAAAAGGCCGCCGAGCGTTCCGCCAGCCGCGCGAGCTGCGCCGAGAGGTAGGCCGAGCCGCTCCCGGTCTCGACGAGCGCCCGCTCGGCGTCCCGCACCAGCTCCTCGATCCGGTAGTTGCTGACCATCGTCCCGAAGTACTGGGTCGCCACGTCCTCGATCTCGTGCGCCTCGTCGAAGACCAGGACCGCGTAATCGGGGAGGACCGCGCCGAAATCCCCCTGCCGCAGCGACAGGTCGGCGAAGAAGAGATGGTGGTTGACGATGACGATGTCCGACTCCAGCGCCAGCTGCCGGACGAGGGTGACGAAGCAGTGTTCGAAATTGCGGCACTTCTGGCCGGCGCAGGTCTCGCGCCGCGCGTCGAGCAACCGCCACAGCGGCAGGTCCTCGGGGAGGTCCCGGAGTTCGGCCCGGTCCCCGGTCTCGGTCGTGCGCGCCCAGCCCTTGATGACCCTGAGGTACTCCGGGTCGTGGGGGGTGAAGAGGTAGGCCTCCTTGTCGATCTCGTCGAGCTTGGTCAGGCAGAGGTAATTGCCCCGCCCTTTCATGTAGCAGACCGACAGGGTCCGCCCCAGCGCCTGCTCCAGGAAGGGGACGTCCTTGAAGAAGAGCTGTTCCTGGAGGTTCTTGGTCGCCGTGGAAATCACCACCCGCTTGCCCGAAAAGATGGCGGGGAGGAGGTAGGCGAGGGTTTTCCCGGTGCCGGTCCCCGCCTCCACGCAGAGGTGCCGGCTCTCTTCGATGGCCGCGGCCACCGCCTGCGCCATCCGGACCTGGCCCGGCCGGTTCTCGTAGCAGGGGTGATGCAGGGCGATGGCTCCCCCCGGCCCCAGGATCTGCTCCATTTCCGTGGACAATGTCACTCTCCGCCCGAATTCGAAACGTACAGTGTAGCAAAGGGCCCGGCGCCGGGGAGAAAAAAGGTGCCCCGCGGGGGCCCCGGAGCGAATTTGGCAAGGATTGAGGCCCGCCCTGCGGTATGCTTGGGCCTCGAGGAGGGACCATGGACCGAGGGAACCCGGAAGCGGATATCCTGGACCACCGGGAGATCTACCGCGGCAGAATCGTCGATCTCTGCGTCGACACCATCCGGCAGGAGTCGGGGGCCGAGACGATCCGCGAGGTGGTGCGCCACCCCGGCGGGGTGGCCGCGGTCCCGGTACTGGAGGACGGCCGGGTCCTGCTGATCCGCCAGTTCCGCTACCCCCTGGGGAAATTCATCTTCGAGCTGCCCGCAGGGAAGCTCGACAGCGGCCAGAGCCCCAGGGACACCGTCGCGCGTGAATTGGAGGAGGAAATCGGCCGCACGGCCGGGAGCCTGACGCACGAATGCACCTTCTACACCTCCCCCGGGTTCTGCGACGAGGCGATCCACCTTTTTGTCGCCCGCGACCTGGCCCCGACCGAGCAGCGGCTCGAGGAGGGGGAGCACATCACGGTGGAGCCCCGCACCCTGGCCCAGTGCCTCCGGATGATCGAAACCGGGGAAATCGAGGACGCGAAGACGATCCTGGGGATCCTGTGGTACCGGAGGAAATATGCGCCCCCCCGGGATGCAAATTCCGGTTAACCATTTGCATGCATTGTGATAAAATAATCGAATGAGCAAAATTGACGTGAGTTCGGAAGTCGAAGCCTACTGCACCAAGTGCAAGCTGGTCCTGGATCACACGGTCGTGACGATGCAGGGGGTCAAACCCCGGCGCGTCAAGTGCAATACCTGCAACGGGGAACACAACTACCGCGCCGAAAAACCCGTGTCGAAGAGTGCGGCGGCCAAGGACCCGGCGGCCAAGAAGGAAAAAGCCCCCAGGAAGACGCCGGCCAAGAAGACGCGGCAGTCCTGGGAAGAGGTGATGCAGGAAGCCGCGGCCAAGCCCCACAAGAAATACACCATGTCGGGGAGTTTTGCCGAGGGGGACTGGATCGAGCACGCCACCTTCGGGCGGGGGTGCGTCCAGGCGTTCGTGCCCCCCAACAAGATCACCGTGCGCTTCGCCGACAGCACCCGGCTCCTCGTCTGCAACCAGAGCTGACCGGCCGCCCGCGATGAAAGCCGTAGTCTCCGGACCCAGTTCCCTGCTCGAGGACCTGGAGCGCCTGGTCCCGGGCGCCTCGCGGCGCACCCTGCGGCAGATGCTGGCGCAGGGGAGGGTCAGCGTCAACGGCGAAATCCGGCGGATCGCGGCGCACCCGCTCGCGGCCGGGGACACCATCGAGATCGGCGGCCGCACGGCCCCCTCGTCGCTCCCCCGCGGGCTCGAAATCCTCTATGAAGACGACGCCCTGCTCGTCATCCGCAAACCGCCGGGGCTGCTGACCGTCGCCACCCTCCACGAGAGGGAGCGCACCGCGTTCGCCTGCCTGCGCACCTACCTCAAGGCGCGCGAACCGCGGAAAAAGCTCCACATCGTCCATCGCCTCGACAAGTTCGCCAGCGGGGTCCTCGTCTTCGCCAAATCGGAGCCGGTGCAGTCGGCGCTCCAGGACATCTTCAGCCGGCACGACATCGACCGGAAATACTGGGCCATCGTGGAAGGATCGGTAAGACAGAACCAGGGGACGATCCGGAGCCGCCTCGTCCAGGACCGCTCGCTGCGCATGCATTCGACCGAGGATGAAACCCGGGGGAAGGAGGCGGTCACGCACTACCGCGTCCTGCGCCGGACGGCGGACCTCTCCGTGCTGGAAGTCACCCTGGAGACCGGCCGGAAGAACCAGATCCGGGCCCACCTTTCGGAAATGGGGCACCCGATCGTGGGGGACCGGGCCTACGGCAGCACCCGCGACCCGCTCAAACGAATGGGCCTGCACGCTTTCCAGCTCGGGTTCCGGCACCCCGTCACGGGAAAGCCGGCGCTGTTCGAGACCGACCCGCCCCCCGAATTCGTCCGCTACCTCCCCGCCCGCCAGGCCTAGCCGAGTTCCGGGAGCAGACGGGCGAACTCGGTGACCCGCTCGATGTGGTGATGCGCCCCGTCGGCCCCGTCCCCCCCCACCATCACCGTGGTCATCCCCATCTCCATCGCGGGCCGGATGTTGACCGCCGAATCCTCGAGCAGCACGCACTCCTCGGGGCGGACGGAGACGAACTCGAGCGCCTTGTGGTAGGCGCGCCGGTAGGGCTTGTTGACGAAATCGAGGAAGTGGATGTCGATGACGGTCTCGAAGTGCCCGAGCACGCCGAGGCGCGCGAGCACCCGGCGGGCGTGCGCGGCGTCGGCGTTGGTGAAGACCACCCGCCGCAGCGGGAGCGCCCGGAGCATGTCCGCGAGTTCCGGGGAGGGCCCGAGGTAGTCCCCGATCGGGATGTCGTGCACGAAGTCGAGGTATTCGTCGGGGTCGACCTCGCACACCCGGCGCAGGCCGTTGAGGGTGGTCCCGTGGCTGTGCATCAGCGCTTCGCGCCGGGGACCCACCTCCTCCGGGGCGATCCCCAGCCGCTCCACCATGTAGAGATTGATGCGGCGGCCGATCTCGTGCATCAG
>CAZWXG010000113.1:0-8134 GCA_964637825.1 uncultured Acidobacteriota bacterium | reverse complement strand
CCGGCGGCCAGCGCGGCGCCGGCCAGGGAAGCGTTTTTGAGAAAGGTGCGTCGGGATTTTCGTAACATGCTCTTGATCCTCCGGTTGGGCTGATTCTAGCACAGGGTATTCGACCTTGAGAACTCCTGTGGTACACTTTCCGGTTGTCGGAAGCGAACAGTGGGTTGTCAGCCGCAGTTGATGGTGCAGCACAGGCTTGGGCGGCAGCAGCATTCCCGAGCGGGCCCGCCCCCCGCAAGCCACCTTTTATGAGACCAAGGGAAACCAGGAGAGGATTGTAGAGCATTCATGTCGACGACCGCGTACCCGCAGCAGAATGAACGGAAGCTCCCGCACGGATTTTCGATGGCGGGGCTGACCTTCGTCCTGGCCGCCCTGTCCTGGCTGGGGCCCTTCTCCATCGACACCTACCTGCCGTCGATCCCCGCGATCGGGGAAAGCCTCGGCGCCCCGACGGCGGCCGTGCAGCAGACGATGACGGCCTTTCTCTTCTTCTTCGCCCTCATGTCGCTCTGGCACGGCGCCATCAGCGACGCCTACGGCCGCAAGCGCCTGACCCTCATTTCGCTCGCCGTCTTCCTGGCCGCCTCGGTCGGCTGCGCCCTCTCCACCAGCGTCCAGATGCTGATGGTCTTCCGCGCGCTGCAGGGGGCCACGGCGGGGGCGGGGATGATCATCGGGCGCGCGGTGGTGCGCGACCTCTTCGACGGGGCGGCGGCCCAGCGGCTGATGAGCCACGTCGCGACGATCTTCACGATCGCCCCCGTGATGGGCCCGGTGCTGGGGGGGTGGTTCCAGGTCTGGTTCGGCTGGCGCTCGATCTTCGTCTTCATGGCCGCGATGGCGGCCTTTCTCCTGTTGAGCTGCTGGAAGTTCCTCCCCGAGACGCTCCCGGCCGCCAAGCGCCAGCGCCTGAACGCGGGCTACCTGGCCCGCTCCTACTGGCAGGTGATGACCCAGCCCGCTTTTTTGATGGCGAGCGCGTCGCTCGCCCTGATCGGCGCCGGCTTTTTCATCTATATCGTGGGCGCCCCGGTCTTTCTGATGAAGCACCTGGGGCTCAGGGAGACGCAGTTTCTCTTTCTCTTCTTCCCGATGGCGGTGGGGATGGTGATCGGCGCCTGGATTTCCGGGCGCTGCGCCGGGCGCCTCTCGGGGGGGAAGACGATCCTGGTCGGCTACATCGTGATGAGCGTGGCCGCGCTCGGTAACCTCGCCCTCAACCTCGCCCTCCCCCCGATGCTCCCCTGGAGCCTCGTGCCGCTGTTCGTCTACGCGACGGGGATGTCGATCGCGATGCCGAGCCTGACTCTGGCCACCCTCGATCTATTCCCCAAACAGCGGGGGCTGGCCGCCTCCTGCCAGGGGTTTCTGTCGCTCGGGGGGAACTCGGCCGTCTCCGCCTTCGTGGCGCTGGTCTGGGGCACGACCCTGACGCTCGCCTTCACCATGGTGACGATGCTGGCGCTGGGGGTGGTGACCATCCTCCTCTACGCCCGGTTCATGAAGCGGGCGCTGCCGGCGGAATAGGGCCGAGCGCGGCCAGGGCCGCCCGGGCGAACTCCCCCAGCCGGGCGCGCACCGCGGCGGCGGCGGCGCGGTCGCACGCCGTCTCCTCCAGGTTGACGATGACGAGGTGCGCCCCGGCGGAGACCGCCATCATCGGCAGCTCGGCCGCCGGGTAGACCAGAAGCGAGGAGCCCATCACCAGCATCAGGTCGCAGCGCCCCACCGCCGCGACCGCCCCCTGCCAGGCCTCGGCCGGGAGCAGCTCCTCGAACAGGACGATGTCGGGCTTGACGGGGGCCGCGCAGGAAACGCAGGCCGGGATTTCGATCCTCCCCTTTTCGATCTCCGCGTAGAAGGGGGCCATGTCGTGGCGGGCGCCGCAGGCGGTGCAGCGCCCGGTGCGCCAGGTCCCGTGCAGCTCGAACACCCGGGTGGAGCCAGCGGCGGAATGCAGACCGTCGATGTTCTGGGTGACGACGGCCTCGAGCTTCCCCAGCTCCTCCAGGCGCACCAGGAGGCGGTGGGCGTCGGTCGGCTCGGCGCGGGCGATGGTGGAGACCAGGTCGAGGCTGGCGCGGTAGAAGGCGGCCGGGTTGCGGCGGAAGCCGGAGGCCGAGAGCCACTCCATGGCGTCGGAGTTGGAGTAGATCCCCTCGGGGCTCCGGAAATCGGGGATCCCCGCCTCGGTGCTGATCCCCGCCCCGGAAAAGGCGACGATGCGGCGCGCGGAGTGGATCAGGCTGATGGCTCTCTCGCTCTGGTCGTTCATGCGTGCCATTATGGCACCGCGGGGGGCGATCCGCTATACTTTGCAGGAAGGTTCCGATGCCCGGGCCCCCGGGCGGAAAGACAACACGGATGGGTGCGAAGAAACATCCCGGCACGAGGATCCTGGTCGTCGACGACGAACCCGCCATGCGGGAGGTGCTGGAAATGCGCCTGGCCGGGTGGGGGTTCGAGGTGCGCACCGCCGTCGACGGGGCAGAGGGGAAGGAACTGGCCGAATCGTTCCGGCCCGACCTCGTCATCTCCGACGTCGTCATGCCCCGGATGACGGGGCTGGAGCTGCTCGAGAGCCTCCGGGCCGGCGACCCCGACCGCCCCGTCATCCTGGTCACGGCGCAGGCGACGGTCGACCTGGCGGTGGAGGCGATGAAGCGGGGGGCGCGCGATTTCATCACCAAGCCGATCGACTACCCCAAGCTGCGCACGATCCTCGCCAGGGCGGAGGAGGAACTGGCCGAGCGGCGCGAATCGCGCCGGCTCGAGGCGGAACTCGAGCGCGGGGCGGGCTTCGGCGAGTTCGTCGGCGCCGGCCGGGCGATGCGCGAGGTGTACGCCCTGATCGGGACGGTGGCCTCGAGCGACGCCGGGGTGATCATCACGGGGGAGAGCGGGACCGGCAAGGAGCTGGCGGCCCGGACCATCCACCGGCTGAGCGCGCGCGCCGAAGGCCCCTTCGTCGCCGTCAACTCGAGCGCCATCCCCGAAAACCTGATGGAGAGCGAGATGTTCGGCCACGAGCGGGGGGCCTTCACCGGGGCCACCGGGGTGCACGCCGGCTGCTTCGAGCGCGCCCACCGCGGCACCCTCCTGCTCGACGAGATCGCCGAAATGCCGCTCGCGCTCCAGCCGAAGCTCCTGCGGGTGCTGGAGGACCAGAAGGTGCGGCGCGTCGGCGGCAGCTCGGAGTTTGCCGTGAACGTGCGCGTGCTGGCCGCCACCAACCGGGAGCCGCGCGAGGCGGTGGAAAGCGGGAAGCTGCGCGAGGACCTCTTCTACCGCCTGAATATCTTCACCATCACCCTCCCCCCTTTGCGCGAGCGCAGGGAGGACATCGCGCTCCTGGCCCAGGCCTTCATCGCCCGGTTCAACGAAAAGCACAACGCCCGGGTCGAGGCGTGCAAGGGGGAGACGATGGAGCTGCTCCGCGCCTACGCCTGGCCCGGCAACGTGCGCGAACTCAAGAACACCATGGAGCGCGCCGTCATCCTGGCGCGGGGGCCCTGGATCGAGCCCTCGCACCTCCCCCCCTACCTGCTGGGGCCGGCCGGGGGGGCGGGCCTCGCCCCGGCCCCCGGGGTCACCGCCGCGGAGGCGGAGAAGGAGCTGATCCTCGGCACCCTGCGGCTGACGGGGAACAACAAGGCCGAGGCCGCCCGCCGGCTGGGGCTCGACGTCAAGACGATCCGCAACAAGCTCAAGGCATACGGCATCAGCTAGGACCGGCCACCGACCTATGAAGATCACGACGCGCATCAGCCTGGGATACATCCTGCTTTTTCTCCTCCTCGCCATCCTGGTGGGGTACCAGGTGGTCACCATCGGCCGGATGCAGGCGATCAACCGGACCCTTTCCGGCATCAGCTTCCGCAACGCGCTGGTGTCGCTGCAGGCGCTGCGCGACCTGGACCTGGTCGAGGAGTACGCGCGCAAGTCCTTCGCCCTGGCCGACCCCGACTACCTCGGGCCGCTCGGGGAGTACCGGGACGAATTCGAGCGCGACCTGGCCGAACTGAAGGGGCAGGCGGGTTCGGAGCGGGGGGAGATCGCGCGCCTGGCGGCCGGGTGGAACGCGTTCACCCGCGACCTCGATGCTCACCTCGCGCGCCCGGCGGCCGCCGCCTTCCCCGAGGCGCTGCAGGCGGACCTGGAACTGCTGAAGGCGGAAGCGCGCTCGGTCTACCAGGCCAACCTCGGCGCCATGCGCGACAAGGTCGAGCAGTCGCGCGCCATGGGGGAGACGGCGGCGCTAGTGCTCTGGGTCTCCACCCTGGTCGTCCTCGTCATCGGCGCCCTGGTCTCGTTTCTGATCTACCGCTCGATCTCCCGGCCGCTCGGCCACCTGACCGAGGGGACGCGGGCCATCGCCGAGGGGAAGTTCTTCTACCGGCTCGACACCTCGCGCAACGACGAGTTTTCCCACCTGGCGCGCGACTTCAACACCATGACCCGCCGGCTGGACGAGCTCGACCGGCTCAAGAAGGACTTCGTGTCGCACGTGTCGCACGAACTGAAGTCCCCGCTCGCCTCCATGCTCGAGACCGTCCAGATCCTCGTCGAGGAGATCCCCGGCCCGGTGAACGACCGGCAGCGGCGGCTGCTCGACCTCTGCCGGCAGGGGGGGGTGCGGCTGATGGCGATGATCGGCGACCTGCTCGACCTGTCGCGGATCGAGGCGGGGGTGATGGAATACCGGCTCGAGCCGCGGGAACTGGGCCCGCTGCTCGCCCGGGCAGTCGCCGAGATGGAGGTGCAGGCCCGGGAGCGGCGCGTCGCCATCGAGCTTTCCCGGCCCGGGGAGCCGCTCGAGGCGGAGTGCGACGGCGACCGCCTGATCCAGGTGCTGGTCAACCTCCTCGCCAACGCCATCCGCTTCGCGCCCGACGATAGCGCCATCCGGGTGGAGCTCGAGGCGGTCCGGGAGCTCCCCCCGGGGGTCCCCGCCGCGCGCGGGCGGGAGCTGCGGGGCGACCGCTACGCCCTGATTTCGGTCGCCGACTCCGGCCCCGGCATCCCCGCGCCGGACCGGGAAAAGGTGTTCGAAAAGTTCCACCAGGTAAAAAAAGGGGGGAAAATCCCCGGCGAGGGGGTAGGATTGGGGCTGGCGATCAGCCGGACCCTGGTCGAGGCCCATCGCGGCGCCATCTGGGTGGAGGACAACCCCGGGGGGGGCGCCCGTTTCCGCGTCCTGCTCCCGGCCGGCCGCCCGGCCTGAACCGCCACCGGTAACCCTATGCGCCCGTTCGCCCGTCGAAGCCCGTGCCGCCTCCTGCTCCTCGGGCTCCTGCTGTCGCTCCCCGCCTGCCATAAGAAGGCGCCTGCGCCGGTTGCGACGGCTCCGGCGCCTGCGGCCTCCCCGGCCGGACCCCCGGCGCCCGTTGCCATCATCCCCGTCCCGCCCCCCCCCGCCCCGAAGCAGGACGAGGCGGCACCGGCCGCGCCGGCCGGGGAGGCGACCGAGCCGACGCTGGTGGAGGTGGGGATGGCGCAGTTCCAGGCCGGGGACTACGCCCTGGCCTCCCAGTCGCTGGAGGCCTTTCTCCGGCAGCACCCGGAAGCGCCCGACCGGGAGCCCGCGCTCTTCTTCCTCGGCCTCTCCCGCGCCCTGGCGCAGGACGCCAGCCGCAACCTGCTGCAGGCGGAAGCGGCGCTCAGGCGCCTGGCGGCCGAATTCCCCCAGAGCGTCTACCGCCGCCCGGCGGAGTACCTGCTCCGGCTCCAGGCCCGGATCGACCGGCTGACGGCGGAGGCGAAGGAGCGGGAGGAGCGGGTGCGCCAACTGGAGGAGGAGCTGGAGCGGCTGAAGGAGATCGACCTCAAGCGCACGCCGGGGCGGATCGGTCTGCCCCAGTGACGCGGCGGGAGTATCATCCCCCGATGCACAAGGATACCGGAATGTCGCTGGCCGACGCCCTCGACCTGGGGCCGGGCGCGGTGGTCTCGCTGGTGGGGGGCGGGGGGAAAACCACCTCCATGTTCCGCCTGGCCCGGGAACTCGCCGCGCGGGGGCTCCGGGTGGTGACCACGACCAGCACCCACATCAGCCGGGAGCAGGTGGCGCTCTCCCCCGCCGTCGTGCGCACCGGGGACCTTTCCGAGCTGGGGCCGCTGCTCGACCGGCACGGGCAGTGCCTGGTGGCCGGGGCCCCCGACGACCGCGACCGGGTGTTCGGGTCGCCGCCGGGGGAGATCGCGCTGCTGGCCGCCCGCGCCGACGTCGATGTCGTCGTCATCGAGGCGGACGGGAGCCGCTCCCTCCCCTTCAAGGCGCCGGCGGAGCACGAGCCGGTGGTGCACCCCCTGACGACGCTCCTGGTCGCGGTCGCGGGGCTCGACATCCTGGGAGCGCCGCTCGACGAGGAGCACGTGCACCGGGCGCGCCGGGCGGCCGCGCTGGCGGGGGTGCCCGAAGGGGTCCCCGTCACCGCGGAGATCGTGGCCCGGGTGCTGGCCCACCCGCTGGGGGGGGCCAAGGGGCGGCCCGACGGCGCCCGGTTCGTGCCGCTCGTCAACCGCGCGGACGACGAAGCGGCCGCCGCGCGCGGCCGGGAGATCCTGGCGCTCCTCGTAGAGTGCCCGGGGGTGGACCGCGCCCTCCTCTGCTCGCTGCTGCGGCCGGACCCCGTCATCGAACGGCGCGAAAGAGCGAAATAAACAGGCGCCCGCCCAAACATAGGGCCCGGGAGCGATCGGAAGGACGATGGAAAAGAAGAACTCCGTTTTCGAGTGTCAGAACTGCGGCTACGCCTCCCCCAAATGGCTGGGGCGCTGCCCCGACTGCGGCGGCTGGAACTCCCTGGTGGAGGAGCGGCGCGAGCGCGGGCTCACCCCCCGGGCGCGCGCAGCGGCGGGCGGGGCGCGCCCCGCCCGCCTCGGCGACATCTCCACCGAGGCGATCCCCCGCATCGACACCAGGAACCCGGAGTTCAACCGCACCCTCGGGGGGGGCATCGTCCCCGGGTCGCTCATCCTCCTCGGGGGGGAGCCGGGGGTGGGCAAGTCCACCCTCCTCCTGCAGATCGCCCGCAGCCTCGAGGGGGTGCGCGTGCTCTACGCCTCGGGCGAGGAGTCGATGCAGCAGATCCGGCTCCGGGCCGACCGGCTCGGGGAGCCCCCCGCCGGCGCCGGGGAGATCTACCTCCTGGCGGACTCGAGCCTCGAGGGGATCCTCGCGGCCGTGGAGGAGGTCAAGCCCGGGGCCCTGGTCGTCGACTCGGTGCAGACGGCGTGCTCGGACTCGCTCGAATCGGCGCCGGGGAGCATGAGCCAGGTGCGCCACGTCGCCGTGACCCTGCTCAACCTCGCCAAGCGCACCCACCTCCCGGTCTTCCTCATCGGCCACGTCACCAAGGACGGGGCGATCGCGGGGCCGAAGGCGCTCGAGCACATCGTCGACGTGGTCCTCTACTTCGAGGGGGAGGGGAGGCGCAACCACCGCATCATCCGGGCGGTGAAGAACCGCTTCGGGGCGGCCAACGAGGTCGGCATCTTCGAGATGACCTCCCGCGGGCTCCTCCCGGCCGCCAACCCCTCCGGCCTCTTTCTCCCCGACCGGGAGCTGTCGGCCGGCAGTTCCGTCGTCTGCGCCCTGGAGGGGACGCGGCCGCTCCTGGTCGAAATCCAGGCGCTGGTGGTCGCCACCCAGTACAGCACGGCGCGGCGCGTCGCCGACGGCGTCAACTACAACCGGATTTCGGTGCTGGTGGCGATGCTCGAAAAGCGGCTGGGGGTGCAGATGACCGGGAGCGACATCTACGTCAACACCGCCGGGGGGCTCGAGGTGGACGAGCCCGGGGCCGACCTCGGCCTCTTCGCCGCCATCCTCGGCAGCCTGCGCAACCGCCCGATCGCCTCCCGCACGGTATTCGTGGGGGAGCTGAGCCTGTCGGGCGACGTGCGCCCCGTCCCGCAGGCGCACCTGCGGGTGCGCGAGGCGGCGGCCATGGGCTTTTCCCGCGTCATCCTCCCCGCGGGGAACCTCCCCCTGGTGGACCCGGTGGGCGGCATCGAGCTCGTGCCGATCGGCACCGTGGCGGAGCTTTCCGAACTGATCTTCCCCTAGACCGGTCCAGGAAATAAGGTGACTGTGCCGCCGATTCCTGCTAGATTGTATGCATGTCAG
>CAZWXG010000112.1:4640-8226 GCA_964637825.1 uncultured Acidobacteriota bacterium | reverse complement strand
GCCGGGACCAGCCGCTGCTTCCCTTCCGCCTCCTCGAGCGGGATATGGGTCACCGTCCGCCCCTTCATCACGACCAGGCGCGACCGTTCCCCCGCGCAGAGGATCTCCATCGCCTTGTAGCCGAATTCGGTGGCCAGGACGCGGTCGGCGGCCACGGGGCTCCCGCCGCGCTGTACGTGACCGAGCTTGACCGTCCGGGTCTCGATCCCGGTCGCGCCCTCGACCTGTTCGGCCAGGACCTGGCCGATGCCGCCGAGGCGGATCGGATCGGGGCTGGTGGGATCCACCCGGTCGACCACCTGCTTCCCCCCGACGGGGATGGCGCCTTCGGAGACGCAGATGATGCTGAAGCGTTTGCCGTGCCGCGCCCGGTAGGTCACGTAATCGCAGATGATCTTGACGTCGAACGGGATCTCCGGGATCAGGATCACGTCGGAACCGCTGGCGATGCCGGAATGGAGCGCGATCCAGCCCGAGTTGCGCCCCATGACCTCCACGATCATGACGCGGTGGTGGCTGGCCGCGGTGGTGTGGACCCGGTCCAGGGCGTCGGTCGCCACGCTGACGGCCGTGGCGAAGCCGAAGGTGACATCGGTCCCGTAAAGGTCGTTGTCGATCGTCTTGGGGACGCCGATGCAGTTGACCCCCAGGCGGACGAAATCGGACGCGATCGCCATCGACCCGTCGCCGCCGATCACCACCAGGGCGTCGAGGTGGTTGTGCGCGATGTGTTCCAGGCACCGGTCGGTGACGTCCCGGGTCTCGATCCTGTCGTTGACCTTCACCGCGTAATTGCGCGGCGACACCTTGTTGTTGGTCCCGAGGATGGTCCCCCCGAGGGTGAGGATGTTGCTGACCGATTCGTTGTCGAGCATCCGCATGCGGTTCTGGATCAACCCCAGGAACCCGTCCTCTATCCCCATGACCTCCAGGTGGTGCGACCCCAGGGCGGCCTTGGCGACCGCCCGGATGACGGCGTTCAGCCCGGGGCAGTCCCCACCCGAGGTCATGATCCCGATGCGATGGATGTTGTTCATATCGATTCCCTTCCCTCCGCCGATCCTTCCCTGTTGACCAATCCCCCGCCCGCGTCTCCCGGGCACACATCCGGATCTCCCCTCACGGCCGCCGGCGGTCCGGAGCCGGCGGCGCCCCCCTATTTCCGAAGCGCCAGCGCCCGCCGCAGGTTGTTCTCCGCCGGCGGGAAGCCGGGGCGGAGTTCCAGCGCTCTCGAAAAGTGCACGATGGCCGGGCTGACCTCCCCCTGCGCCATCAGCGCCGAACCGAGATGGTTGTGCGTGTCGGCGTCCCCGGGGTCGATGGCCAGGGCGGCCCGGTAGTGGACGATGGCCTCGCCGATCCGCGACCGCCCCTGGGATGCCAGGGAGAGGCCGAGGTTGACGTGGGCCTGGGCATAGCCGGGGTCGATCTCCAGGGCGCGCAGATACTCCCCGGCGGCCTCTCCATGCCGGCCCAACGAGGCGTAGGCCGTCCCGAGGTTGTTCCTGGCGGCCTTGTCGAAGGGGGCCAGGGCCACCAGGCGCGAAAAATAGTCGACCGCCTTCTCCGGCCTCCGGTTGCGCAGGCTGATCACCCCGAGATGGGAATAGATCGCCGCCCGGTCCGCCGCCTGCCCGAGACGGGCCGCGACCGCCTCCTCCTGGGCCGCGTAACAGCGTTCGCGCAGCGCCGGGTCGGTCAGCATCCCGAAATCGGTGACCGGGTTCGCCCGGCAGAACCGTTCGACGTTCGCGGCGTGCCGCTCCCGCTCCGCCGGCGTAGCGGCGGGCAGGTTGACCCGGTACTGCAGGGCCGAACTGTCGCTCCCGCGGAAATTCAGGAAGTATTCCGCGTAGGCCACCTGCCGCCCGACGTCCTCCTGGTTCTCCCGGATGGCCGCCGCCAGCCCGCCGCTGACGCTCCAGCCGGCGGCGGAACCGATCCTGCGGATGATGGTGTCGTCCATCACGTGCATCGCGCGGGGGGCGTGGTACTCGAGCCGCGGGTGGTTGTCGCTGTGAATCGGCCCCTTGGCGAACAGGGACGGGAGGTTGTCGCTGACGATCAGGTTCTGGAAAACCCGGCTGTCCCCGAGCCGGATGTTCTTCGAAGCCCCGGCGTAGACGAGATTCGCGGCCGCCGTCCGGGCGTCCAGGCCCCCTTCCCCCTTGATCCCCACGAAGAGGAAGCTCGAGGGGCGGGCCGGGTTGGTCGAAACCAGCAGGCTGTGGGGAAAGGCGGAGGAAAAGGTCCGCCCGATCATGGAGAAGGCCTCCCAGTCCATCTGGTAGGCCGGGATCCACTGAACGAACATCCCGCCGGGCTTCAAACGCTCCGCCACCAGTTCGAAAAAGTCCCGGGTGTACAGGGCCGCGATCCCCGACATCCAGGGGTTGGACGGTTCGCTGGTGACGAGGTCGTACTTCCGGCTCGACAGCTCCAGGTGCGCCCGCCCGTCCTGGACGATCAGGCGGGTGCGCGCGTCCTCCAGCACCCGGTTGTTCCAGGGGGTGAAGAACCGGCTCGCCTCCACCACCTGCTCGTTGATTTCGACGATGTCCAGCCGTTTGACGGGGTAGTGAAGGATTTCGCCCGCCGTGATCCCGCTCCCGAGGCCGATGACCAGGACGTCGTCGGGGGCGGGGTGATACAGGAGCGGGAAATGGGCCAGGAGCGTCTGCGTGTCCATGTCCCGCGTGGAGGAGGCGTCCGGCTTCCCGCTGTTGCACAGGTTGTAGTTGACGTCCCCCAGCAGGCCCGTCGATTCGAGGACGGTGGTGAACCCGCCGATGCCGTCCCCGTAGAACAGGAGCTTTTCCGCTTTCAGGTCGGGGAAATGCTTTTCCCAGGCGAAGAGCGACGGGAGCCACCCGATGTCGCGGATCTCCGGACGGTCGAAGCGGTGGTATTTCCCCATGGAGAGCATGACGTGGTCCCAGCGGGGGAACCAGGCCATCAGCGCAAACCCGACCAGCGCGGGAAGGGCCAGGGCGAGGCGGCCGGGGAGCGAGGCGCGGCGCCGGGCGGCGATGAGGAGCCACGCCCCGAGCGCCGACCCGAGCTGCAGGGCGATGACCAGCCGGAGGCCGTTTTCCTTCCCCAGGAAGGGGATCAGGACGAAACCCGCCGTCGCGGAGCCCAGCACCGCGCCGATGGAATTGACGGCGTAGGCATAGCCGATGGAGCGGCCGGTGGCCGCGAGCGACCGGGTGTAGATCTTCCCCACCAGGGGGAACGCGGCGCCGAGCGAAAAGGTGGTCAAAAACATGAACCCGAACAGCACCGCCCCCTTCATGAGGTAGAGCGAACCGAAGCTGTCCTGGAAAAGGGCGATCAGCTTGGCGAAAAAGATCTGGCTGTTGCCGATGACCTGGCTCGCCAGGAGCGCCGTGAGCGCCGCGGCCATCTGGGTCAGCACCAGCAGCACGGCCGGGCTCTTCACCCGGTCCCCCAGCCACCCGAAGAAGAAGCTCCCGAGCGCCAGCCCGGTGATGAAGGTGACCAGCACGACGGTGAAGGAGTAGGTCGTCGGACCGACGAGCAGCCCCAGGAGCTTGGTCCAGATCACCTCGTAGGCCATGGCGCA
>CAZWXG010000112.1:0-4540 GCA_964637825.1 uncultured Acidobacteriota bacterium | reverse complement strand
CGATCCAGCCCGTCCGGCGCCGGCTCACCAGGAGGCAGAGGGCGCCGATGCCGGCATTGAGCAGGACGGCGACGGCGAGGACCCCCTGCACGCCGACGAGGTTGATCAGCCAGAAGCCGCACAGCAGCGACCCCGCGGCCGACCCGATGGTGTTCAACCCGTACAGCCGCCCCACGTGGGTCCCCACCCGGTCGAGGGTGTTGACGAAAAACCGGCTGAGCACGGGGAGAGTGGCCCCCATCAGGGTGGCGGGGAGGATCAGCAGCAGGGCGCACCCGGCGAAGGTCAGCAGGTTGTAAAGAAGGAAGTGGTCGAACAGCCGGTTGTACATCCAGGCATACAGAGGCTTGAAGAGCAGGAGCAGCAGGGGGAGCACGAGGCAGTACAGCCCGATGCCCAGCTCGAGCAAACCATAGATCCGGATCAGCCTTTCAGGCTTTTTGACCCGGTCCACCGTCCTTCCCGCGATGGCGCTCCCCAGCCCGAGCCCCGCCATGAAGACGGAGAGGACGATGGTGACCGAAAAAGGGGAGCTCCCGATGATCCCGACGATCATGCGGGTCCACAGGACCTGGTAGATCAATCCCGTGATCCCGGAAATCAGAAAGCAGGCGAGAATCAGAAGGTAAGGCATAGACGACCGTTTCCTCGAATCCACGTTGGCGGCGCCCCCGGTCCGGGCGGTAGAGCGGGGGCTTCCTCGTCAAAACGGGTAGTATGATAAAACTCCCCCCGGAATGCAAATTGTCTCTGGCCGCGCCGCTGGCAATCCGGGGATCCCGGTCTTATGTTGTTGACGGCGGGGGTGCCGCCGACGCCCGGGAGGGGAGAGCCTGATGAGAGTGCCCGCATGTATTGCCATGCTGACCGTTGTCCTGGGCGTCATCGGATGCGGGCCCCGGGCCGAATCCCGGGGGCGCGCCACCGACGGCAGGGGCCCGACGGCAGACACGCTCCCCGCGACGGGGGGGAAAGGATCCGGGGACATGGCGACGAGGGACGAATCGGGATTTCGGCTGGCGACCTTCGCCGGCGGCTGTTTCTGGTGCACCGAGGGGATCTTTGAAAGGGTGCGGGGGGTCCGGCGGGTGGTGTCCGGCTACTGCGGGGGCCACCTGGACCATCCCACCTACGCGCAGGTGAGCGGGGGGGACACCGGGCACGCCGAGGCCGTCGAGATCACCTACGACCCGGCGGTGATCTCCTACGCGGAGCTGCTCGAGGTGTTCTGGAAAACGCACGACCCCACCACGCCGGACCGCCAGGGGCACGACATCGGGCCGCAATACCGCTCGGTCGTCTTCTACCACGACGGGGAGCAGAAAGCCCTGGCGGAGGAGCTGAAAGCGCGGCTCGGGTCGGAACGGATCTGGGACCGGCCCATCGTCACCGAAATCGTCCCCCGCGGGACATTCTGGCCGGCGGAAGACTACCACCAGGATTACTACGACCGGAACCCGGAAAAGGGCTATTGCCGGGCCGTCATCACCCCCAAGATCGAAAAGTTCCGGAAGGTCTTCCGGGATAAGATCAAACCGGTCGAATAGGGGCCCGGGGCGCCGGCAACGCGGCTAGCGCAGCCAGGCGAACGCGAGGAGCAGGACGAGGAGAGCCAGGGCGGCGGCGGCGGCGATTTTCCAGGCTCCGTAGGGGCGCTCCCCCTGCACCTCCCCCGTGCGCGCATTGATGAAGATCGGGTACGGCCTGCCGCGAAAGCGGAAGACGCTCGTCCAGACCGGCAGCAGGACATATTTGAAGGTGAGGTCGGAGTATTCGGTCTCGGCGGAATGGATCCGCTGCTCGTCCCCCCCGATCTGGTTCCGGACGGCGGAATCCACCGCGGGAGCAGCCTTTTCCCTCGCCAGCGCAAAACCCTCCGCCAGCCCCAGTTGGCAGGCCTCGGCCCGGAAGCCGCGCAGGTAATCGTCCGAGTAAGGGACCAGCTTCGCGAGATCCCACGGCTCGATCTGCTCGGCGTAGCGGGCGGGGAGCGACTTCCCCGCGTGGACCAGGATGTCGTCGAATGGGAGTTCCACCGTCCCGGCGGCCGGGCTCCAGCGCGTGTGCCGCACCCGTTGGGGCCGGGTCACGGTGCGCCCCCCCTCCCTGAACGTCCGGTTTTCGGTAGTGTAATGATACTCCCCCCGCTCCCCCTGGTACCGGGTGCGCGTGCGGGCGTCGTAGGTGTAGAAAGGGACGTAGACCCCCGAAACGGCGTTGTCGATCCGCGCGTGCCGCCCCAGTCCCGCCGGAGCGAACCAGAGCCCCGCGATCCAGGCCCGCAGGCGCCCGACGGCCAGGTCGCGCGACAGGGCGAACGGCAGCAGGGCGTCGGGCCGCATCCCGCGGGCCGCGTGCCCGTAGACCATGGGCCAGCCGCAGAAGGGGCAGGACCCGGCGGCCTCGTCTGCCGGGACGAAGGTCCGGGCGCCGCATTTTTCGCACGGCGCCTCGAAAACCTCCCCGGTCTCCCGCTCCCCGGCCGCCTCCTCCAGGCGGGCGGCGTAGTCCCGTTCCGTCACCTCCCCGGAAGGAGAAATCGGGTTGGCCCCCCCGCAGTGGGAGCAGCGCAGTTCGGACGTTCCGGCCTCGAACCGGAGCGCGGCGCCGCACTGGCGGCAGGCGCGCCCGGAGGCCTCCCCGAAACCGTCCCCCGGATGGTCCGAATGCATCAAACCGTTCTCCCCCGATGGAATGCCGGATCCAGGCGCGGAAATCCCGCTGCCGGCCCTGACATCTTCGGAGAGTTGCGGCGCTTTGGCAACAGGAATCGGCCGGCAAATCGGCCCCGGGTCCAAATTAACCATTTGGCGGGGGCCGGTTTTGGCATACAATGGGGAGCCATTTGCGGCAATCTCCGGGTGCGCCCGGGGTGAAGGTTCGACCGGGCGGATCGGCCGGCAGGCCGCTCCCCCCCGGGAGTTGGTTACAGCGTTGCCTATCCCCGCAAATCCACATTTTTGATCAGGCTGCCATATTATAAATCATTGCCTGTAACGATAACTCGATGAGCAAGGGGGAGTTCGATGATTGAGACAGAAATGGCCGATGTTACGAAATCCGGAGGATCCAAGGTCATCTCCGCTGAGGAGGCCGCGGCTCTCATCCAGGATGGCGTCACCATCAGTGCGCCCATCATGGGCCTGGCGGGATGGCCCGAGGAGATAGCCAGGGCGATGGCCAAGCGCTACGAGGAAACGAAGCACCCGAAGGATCTCACGCTGGTCTGCGGTTCCGCCATGGGCAACCACAAGGACAAGGGGCCCCACGTCATCGGCATGGAGGGGTTGATCACCCGATTCATCGGCGCCCACACGCACGGGTCGCCCAACATCGGCGCCCTCATCCAGAACAACAAGATGCTGGCCTACTGCTTCCCCCAGGGGGTGGTGGTTCACATGTACCGGGAAATCGCCGCGAAGCGTTTCGGCGTGATGACCAAGATCGGCCTGGGCACCTTCGTCGACCCCCGCATCGAGGGGGGGAAGATGAACGAACTGACCCGGAAGGCGCCCGACCTCAACGAGGTCGTGACCTTCAACGGGGAGGAGTACCTGTGGTACAAGCCTTTCCCGATTCATGTCGGGCTGATCCGCGGGACCAAGGCGGACGAACACGGCAACATCTCCATGGACAAGGAAGGGGCCTTCCTGGAGGCGCTTCCGGTGGCGCAGGCGGCGAAGAATTCGGGCGGCATCGTCATCGCCCAGGTGGAGTACGTCACCAAGGCGGGGACGCTGCACCCCAAGTCGATCCAGGTGCCGGGCGTGATGGTGGACTATATCGTCGTCGCCAAGAACCCCCAGGAATTCCACATGCAGAGCGAAGGGGTCTACTACCAGCCGGCCTTCAGCGGCGACGTCGTCATGCCCCTGGGCGCCCTGCCGAAGCTCCCGTTCGATGAACGCCTCTTCATCCTGCGCCGTGCGGCCATGGAGCTCGAGCCCAATTCCGTGGTCAACCTCGGCATCGGCATCCCCGACCGCATGGCGACCCTGACCGGGCACGAGGGGGTCTCGCACATGATGACCCTGACGACCGAGGCGGGCGCCGTGGGCGGAGTGCCCGCCGGCTGGCCCAATTTCGGCATGACCTACAACCCCGAAGCCTTCGTCATGCACCCCAACATGTTCGACTGGTACGACGGAGGGGGGATCGACCAGACCTTCCTGGGGATGGGTGAAATCGACAAGTCCGGCAACGTGAACGTCAGCAAGTTCGGCGGCCGGCCGATCGGGTGCGGCGGCTTCATCAACATCACCACGACCGCGAAGCGGGTGGCCTTCTGCGGCACCTTCACCACCGGCGGGCTCAAAATCACGGCGGAAAACGGAAAGCTGAAGATCCTCCAGGAGGGGAACCGCAAGAAGTTCATCGACGCCGTCGAGCAGATCACCTTCAGCGGCAAGTACGCGGCCAAGGGGAGGACCATCCTCTACATCACCGAACGGGCCGTGTTCCAGCTGATCGACGGCAAGATCACGCTCATCGAGATCGCCCCGGGCATCGACCTGGAGAAGGACATCCTGGCCCAGATGGA
>CAZWXG010000111.1:5940-8325 GCA_964637825.1 uncultured Acidobacteriota bacterium | reverse complement strand
TCCCGCTCCCCGTCCGGCATCGCGATTTCGGCTTTGAACCCCTCAATCGCCACGCCCGACAGGAAGTAGGTGTCCTCGTATTTGTGGAACACCAGCCGGCCGGCGGCCGCGTCCGTTCCCGGCCGCGCCCCCAGCATGCACAGCGCCGCCCCCTCCCGCGTCAGGACGGTCACGAGCGACCCGGTCGGCGCCGCGCCCGAGGTCATCTCGAACGTATACTCCCCCGCCGGCAGCAGCCGGCTCCCGGCGTAGAAATCGAACGGAACCGCGACCTGCATGGTGGCCCCCGAGACCGCGAATCCGAAGCCCGCCAGCATGGCGCATACGACCACCAGACTCAAAATCTCCAGATGCCGTTTCATAACCCCTCCACTTGGTTTCGGGCGGCCCCCCTCCCCGTCCCTGGTTCGGGGGGTTCCCGCCGCTTTCTATGTATAGGGATACGGCCGATGGCCGCAGGGTTCTGTGAGGGTTTTGTCAGGAATGCGTCGGGGAAATCAGAAGCGGAGTTGCTTGACGAGCTTCCGGTAGCGCGGGAAGCGGCGCAGCGGATCCAGGTTGCTGTCGTGCTCCAGCCAGCCTTTCTGGTTCAGGCCGCTCCGGACGGCCCTTTCCAGGGACTCCAGCGCCTCCTCGCACCGCCCGGCCAGCGCCTGGATACAGGCGACGTTGTACAGCACCATCGGCTCGTCGGGATCGATGGCCACCGCCTGCCGCGCCCATTCCAGGCCCCGGTCGCCTTTTCCCAGGGCCGCCCACGCGTTGGCCCCCATGTAGAGCGCCCGGCTGTCGTCGGGGTTCAGCCTCAGCTTCGACTCCGCGGCCTCGAGCCCCCGCAGCCGCGCGCGCTTCGCCTTTTCCCGCTCCCCCAGGTCTTCGTAGATCTGCGCCGCCAGCAGCGGCGCCTGGTAATCGTGCGGGTTGACCTCCATCGCCTTTTCGTACATCCGGATCGCCTTCCGGCGTTCCCCCCGGGCGAAGGAGACCCGCGCGTAGAAGTACCAGGCCTCGAACAGCATCGGATCGAGGGCGGTCGCCGTTTCGAATTCCTCCGCCGCCGCCGCGTAATCCTCCCGGAGCGCGCACGCGACTCCGCGCGCCGCGTGCGCTTCGGCCGATTCGGGGTCCAGCTGGAGCGCTTTCCGGCTCATGGCGTCCGCCTGCCGCCGGTGGCGTTCGTGGTTGCCCGCGTACATGTAAAGAAAGGAGGCGCAATCGGCCATCCCCGCGTAGGCCCGCACGAAGGCGGGGTCGATTTCGAGGGCGCGGCCGAACATCTTCAGGGCGAACTCGATCCCCTTCTGCTTGTACTGGAAATAAAACTGCTTGCCGCGCAGATAGTAATCGTAGGCTTCCAGGTCGGTCGTCGGCGCCTGTCCGATCGCGCGGCTTTCGCGCGGGGAGAGGGCGATCTCCAGGGCGGCGGCGATGCTCCGGGCGATCTCGTCCTGGACGGCGAAGATGTCCTCCAGCTTGCGGTCATACCGTTCGGCCCAGAGGGTCGAGCCGTCCTCCGTCCGGATCAGCTGGACCGTGATGCGGATCCGGTTCCCCTCCTTGCGCACGCTCCCGTCGAGCACCGACTCGACGCCGAGCTTTTCCCCCATCGTGCGCGCATCCTCCGGTTTTCCCTTGAAGGCGAAGGACGATGCGCGGGAGGAGACCCGCAGGCTCCGGATCCGCGCGAGATTGCCGATGATTTCCTCCGCGATCCCGTCGCAGAAATACTCCTGGTCCCGGGCGGAACTCATGTCGGCAAAAGCCAGGACCGCGATCGACCCGCCCGGGGAGGGGCCGCCGGGCCGGGTGACGTCCGCGATCAGCCGGTAGCCGCGCCGGGCGATGGTCTGGATCACCTGCGGGTTCCGGGCGTCGTCCGAGAACGCCTTGCGCAGCTCGGAGATCGAATAGCGGAGCACCTCGCTGCCGACGTAGGTGCCGGGCCAGACGGCGCGCAGGATCCGCTCCTTGGACAGGACTTCCCCGGGGTGAGCGGCCAGGAAGGCCAGCACCTCGACCACCTTCGGTTCCACGGCGACCGTCCGGTCGCCGCGGGTGATCCGGTTCAGGTCCGGTTCGACCCGCCACCGGCCCACCTGGAATTCGCGCGCCATCCTCTCTCCTCAAGGATTTCCAGCTCTGCCGCCGGGCCTCAGGCGTTGCCGGCCTGCTCGGGCATCGTCACGCGGGCCGCCCCCCAGGCCGGCGCGGGCGCCAGGGGCAGGATGACCCACGCCAGCAGGTAGGCGAGGCACGCCGGGACCAGCGGGATGGGGAGAATGACCGCCAGCGCCCAGACCAGGCGCACGACGGTGGCGTCGAGGTCGAAGTACTCGGCCACCCCCCCGCAGACCCCGGCGATCTTGCGGTCGGCGCGCGAGCGCA
>CAZWXG010000111.1:4473-5840 GCA_964637825.1 uncultured Acidobacteriota bacterium | reverse complement strand
CCCGCAGAAAAGGCAGTACCTCGAATCTTCCGGAATGTCCCGCGCGCAACCCCTGCATTTCATGGCGTCCCCCCTCTATGTCCGTTTCTACACCCGGTATACGCGCCCCCGGCGGGAAAAGTTCCCCGGCCGGCGGGGGGGAGGTTCTGGATCAGGAACTGGAGCCGGTTGAGAACGTTCACCCGGCTGACCCCGGGATCGAAATCGAGATAGAGCAGGTCGAGGTCGGGGTAGAGGCGCTTCATCCTCGTTTCCATCCCCTTGCCGACGACGTGGTTGGCGATGCAGCCGAAGGGCTGGACGCAGACGACGTGCCGGACCCCCTGCCGGGCGCAGGCGGCGATCCCGGCGGGGATGAGCCACCCCTCCCCGTACTGGTTGTCCAGGCTGAGCGCCTCCGCGGCCAGGCGGGCGGCGCTGCGGATCCCCTCCACGGGGCGGTAGAACCGGAAACCCCTCAGGATCTCCTCGCAGCGCGCGGCCGGGCGCGCGACCGCCCGTTCGAGGAAGGGGGAGAGAAAATCGAGCGGCCGGCGGCGCTGGAGATAATCGTCCCGGCGGACCCCGGCGTTGACGAAGGCCTGGGTGAAAAATTCCACCAGCGGCGGCAGCACCGCCTCGACCCGGTTGGCGACGAGCCAGTCGACGATGCCCGCCTGGCCGAAGCGGTTGTACTTGACGTAGATCTCCCCCACGATGCCGACGGCCCGGACCTCGTCCGCCGTCGTCGGGACCGCGTTGAAATCGGCGACGGCGGAGCGGAGCAGGTCGGGCAGCCGCTCGGGGCCGCCGTCGTCCCAGCGCTCGCGGGCCAGGGCGATATACCTGTCCCTCAGGCGCGCGGCCTCCCCCGCGTCCCGCGCGCGCGGGGCCGTGGCGTGGACCAACCGCGACAGGGCGTCGGCGTAGAGGAGGCCGTACAGGGCGGGCCGGACCGCCCGCAGCCAGTCGGGCCGGAAGCCGGGGGGGGCGCCCCCCACCGCCTTCGACACCGCCAGGGAGACCACGGGGACGGCGCCGAAGCCGGCGTCGCCGAGCGCCCGCCGGATCAGGGCGATGTAGTTGCTCGCCCGGCACTGCCCGCCGGTCTGGGTGATGCCGACGGCCACCTCCGCCGGGTCGTAGCGCCCCCCCCTCAGCGCCCGGATCAGGTCCCCCACGACCAGGATCGCGGGGTAGCAGACCTCGTTGTTCACGTACCGGAGCCCCAGCTCCGCCGACCCCTCGTCGGGAGGGGGGAGGTTCTCGATCCGGAACCCCGCGCGCTGGCCGATCAGCGGGATGAAGGGGGAATAAAAATCGGAAAACCAGGGGGCCAGGATGGTGCGCTCCCGCGCGGCGCGGCCGGAAACGGCCGGCGCGGAGGG
>CAZWXG010000111.1:1288-4373 GCA_964637825.1 uncultured Acidobacteriota bacterium | reverse complement strand
GCCCGGCGCTCGAGCCGGAGCGATTCGACCAGGGAGCGCAGGCGCAGCCGGATCGAGCCGGGGCTCGAGATCTCGTCGACCCGGACGAGGGCGAAGGGCAAGCGCGCGCGCCGGGCCAGGTCGCGGATCTCGTCCATGATGAAGGAATCGGGGCCGCAGCCGAAGGAGTTGAGCTGGAGGAAGCCGAGCGGGAAAGGCTGGCGCGCGGCCCACCAGGCCGATTGCAGGATCCGGTTCGGGTACCCCCACTGGGCGACGGCGAAGAATTCCCCGAACCCCTCCCCGCCCCCGCCTCCGGCGATGTCCTCGTTGATCACGTGCACCCCCATGTCGGCCAGCATCTGGGACACCTGCTGGTGCACCATCCGGTCGGCGTGGTAGGGGTGGCCGGCGACGAGGACCACCGTCTCCCCCCGGCGCCGCGCCTCCTGGAGGATCCGTTCGTTGGCGGCCGCGAGTTCCCGGCGGAACTCCCGCTGCGCCCCGAGCGCCCGGTCGAACGCCCGGCGGAACCGCCTCTCCCCGACCCCCAGGGTGCGGAGGTAGCGCCGGCAGGCCCTGGCGAGCAGGAGGGGGTCGTGGAAGGCGACCGGGGGGGAATCGAAGGGGATGGCGGCCGCGCCCCCCGGCAGGGAGGTGTTTTTCAGGACCTCGGCGTAGGCGGTGACGATGGGGCAGTTGAAGCTGTTGGCCGCCTGCTCGAACTCCTTCTCCCCGTAGACCACGTAGGGAAGGAAGATGCGGTCCACCCCCTTTTCGGCCAGGTTGGCCACGTGGCCGTGGGCGAGCTTGGCCGGCAGGCAGATGTTGTCCGACATCAGCGCCCCGATCCCCCGTTCGTACAGCGCCTGGCCGCTCTCGTCCGAGAGCACCACCCGGAAGCCGCACCCCTCGAGCAGGGTGCGCCAGAAGGGGAGGTGCTCGTACATGTCGAGCACCCGGGGGATGCCGATGCTCACCCGCTCTCCCGCCTCCGGGCGCTCCGCCCCGGCGGAGGGGAAGAGCAGTTCGCGCTTGCGGTCGTAGATGTTGGCGCCGCGGGAGGCAGCCGCGCCCCTCCCCCCGAAGACCTTCTCGCACTTGTTCCCGCTGTGGCAGACCCCGCCGTGGGCGAAGCGGTAGACGGTGACGCGGCACCGGTTGGCGCAGCCGCCGCAGGCGCTCGTCCGGGTCGCGGGGGTTCCGGCCTCCCCCAGCCGGTCGAGCCCGATGAACGAACTCTCCCCGCCGCGCCCGAGGGCGAAGAGCGCGGCCCCGTAGGCCCCCATCAGTTCGGGCCGGTCGGAAACGACCACCCTCTTCCCCGACAGGAGTTCGAGGCTGCGCAGGACGGCGGCGTTGCGGAAGAGCCCCCCCTGGACCACCACCGTGGCGCCGATCTCGTCCCGGTTGCGGATGCGCAGCACCTTGTCGAGGCAGTTTTTGACCACGGAGCAGGCCAGCCCGGCGGCGAGGTCGCTCGGGGTGGCGCCGTCCCCGACCGCCTGCCTCACCCGCGAGTTCATGAACACGGTGCAGCGCGAACCGAGGTCGTAGGGGGCGGCCGATTCGGTCGCCAGGTGGGCGAATGCGGCGGGGGCGTACCCCAGGGTGTGGGCGAAATTCTCGAGGAACGACCCGCACCCCGAGGAGCAGGCCTCGTTGATCTCGATGTCGCCCAGAACGCCGTCGCGCACGAAGATGGCCTTCATGTCCTGCCCGCCGACATCGAGGATGAACGACACCTCCGGCGCGATCCTCTGCGCGGCGAGGTAGTGGGCCACGGTCTCCACCACCCCGAGTTCGATCCCGAGCGCCGCCCTGACCAGCTCCTCGCCGTACCCGGTCACCGCCGCGCGTCGAATGCGCGCCCCTTCCCCCACCGCGCGGGCGAACTCGCCAAGCCCCTCGAGCGCGGTCTCGAGCGGCCGCCCCTGGTTGTTGCGGTACAACCCGAAGCGGATGGCGCCGGCGGCGTCGATGGCGACGATCTTGGTCGTGGTCGACCCCGAGTCGATCCCGAGCCAGCAATCGCCCCTCGCCCCCTCCACCCCCTCCACCCCCTCCGCCTCGGGGAGCGGCACCCGGGGGCGCTCCCGTTCCCAGCGCTCGTACTCCTCGCGGCTGCTGAAGAGGGGGGGGAGGGTGGCGCCCGGGGCCGCCGCGGGGGGCGCCTGCCGCACCCGGAGGGCGAAATCGGCCAGGGAAAGGAGGGGCGAGTCTTCCGGGACGGAGTGCGCGGCCCCTTGCGCGGTGAACAGCTCGGGGTGTTCGGGCAGGACGATGTCGGCCTCCCCCAGCGCGAGCAGCCGGGCGAACGCCCGGCCGAGCGAGCGGATCCAGGTGAGGGGCCCGCCGGTGAACAGGACCGGCGGCCGGATGGCGCGGCCGCGGGCCAGGGAGTTGATGATCTGCCCCGCCACCGCCTCGAAGATCGAAAGGGCGATGTCGGCGGGGTCGATCCTGCGGCTGAGGAGGTTCTGCACGTCGGTTTTGGCGAACACCCCGCAGCGGGAGGCGATCGGGTAGGAGGCCGAAGCCCCGAGGGCCATTTCGTCGAGTTCGCCGATGGTCCGGTCGAGGAGGGCGGCCATCTGGTCGATGAAGGCCCCGGTCCCCCCCGCGCAGTTGCCGTTCATCCGGATGTCGGGCCCCCGGCCCGCGTCGAACAGGATCAGCTTGGAGTCCTCGCCGCCGATGTCGACCAGGCTCCCGAGCTCCGGGTAGCGCGCGCCGGCCAGGGCGGCCGCGGCGATGATCTCCTGGACGAAGGGGACCCCGGCGCTTTCGGCCAGCCCCATCCCGGCCGACCCGGTGCAGGCCGCCCGCACGGGGACGTCGCCATGGGCGGCCCCGATCTTTTCCAGCTGGCCGAGGAGGGTTTCCCGGGTGCGGGTGTGGTGCCGGACGTAATCGGAAAAAAGGACGCGTCCGCCCCGCTCGGCCAGCACCACTTTCGAGGTGGTGGAACCGACGTCGATACCCAGCCGGAGACCGTCCATGATCGTTGTTCCGCCGTTTTTCCCCGCGGCCCGCAGGAGCGGGCGGGCGAGAGGATGCCCCTGTCGAATATTGCCCCAGTATAGCGCGCCGGGAAAAAAATTTG
>CAZWXG010000111.1:0-1188 GCA_964637825.1 uncultured Acidobacteriota bacterium | reverse complement strand
GCGCGCAGCCCCAAAATTGTTATTTATAAAATACATTGTCGTGATATAACTGGCCCCGGGCCGGAAACCCCGGCTCATAGCCGACGGAGGGGACATGACCAGGCGCGTGGACATCATCATCGTGGCGGCACTCGTGGCGGCGCTTCTGGCACCGTTGCCGCAGGCGCCGGCGCTCGAGGCGGCGGAAGGGGGCTCCCGGCCGCTGCGGGTGGCCGTGATCGGGGGGATGACCATGACCCCCCTCTGGGGCGAGATCGAAAAGCTCTTCCTGGCCGAGACCGGGATCCGGATGGAGGTGGTGGCGACGGGGCCCAAGCCCTCGCTCGCGCGCGCCATGAAGGAGGGGAAGGTCGATTTCCTCACCATGCACTCGAGCGACGCGACCACCAACCTGGTGGCCGACGGCTGGGCGCGCGACCTGCGCCCCTGGGCGAAAAACGACCTGGTCATCGTCGGCCCGGCCGCCGACCCCGCCGGCGTCGCGGGGATGAAAGACGGCGCCGCGGCGGTGCGCAAGATCGCCGCGACCGGCTCCCGCTGGATCGATTTCGAGTCGAACGGCCCCCGCGAGACGGCCCACACCCTCTTCGCGAACGCCGGGGTGCGGATGGCGGGCCCCTGGGTCCTCAAGTACGAGCACGAGGGGACGGGCGACCTCCTCCACTACGTGGCGGCCCAGAACGCCTACATGATCGTCGGGCGCATGCCCGTCCTCTACGGCAAGATGGAGCCCGACCCGAAGGTGAAGATCCTGGTCGAGGGGGACCCCGTCATGCGCCGCCCCTACGTCTCGATCGTCGCCAACCCGGAACGGTTCCCCGACGCCAACATCGAGGCCGCGGAGCGGCTGTCCGGCTTCCTCCTCTCCGACCGGGTCCAGTCCTTCCTGGCCGGCTACGACGGCGGCCTCGGCGACGGCGTCCCGATCTTCATTCCGGTCCGGCAGCCGCGCCCTTGAGCTCGACCTTATCGGGCCTTTTCCCTTTTGCGCCTGTCCCGGACCGGCGCGGATCGTGCGATCCAGCGCCCCCCTTTTCGGGGACCGACGCGCTCCAGTCTTCCCTCGCGTACCAATCTGGCCGCGGCGCGTTCCACCGTGCGCAGGGATTTCCCCGCCACCCGGGCGGCCTGAGCCAGTGTCATTCCCGGGTCCTCGCCCAGTAATTGCAGGAGCCGTACCGACATTTC
>CAZWXG010000110.1:0-8348 GCA_964637825.1 uncultured Acidobacteriota bacterium | reverse complement strand
TGCCACTGCAGGCAATGGGTCACCGCCGGAACGGCGAAGGGAGGGGGGAGGAGCCTGACGGGGAGGTGGTCGGCGCACAGCAGCGCCATGCGGCTCATGACCGTGGCGATCCGGCGCGTCCCCACGACCAGGCGGCAGGCGACCTCGAAATCCTGCACGATCACCTCGATCTTCCGGATCCCGCCGTAGCGGGTCGAAAACCAGTCCTCGAAGATGGCGGGAGCGTGGCCGAAATGGACGGAGACGTGGCCCAGGTCCAGAAACCGCTTCCGGCTGAGGCGCTTTCCGACCAGCGGATTGTCGCGCCACACCACGCAGGTGTGCCGGTCCTCGAACAGCGGCTCCTTCGGGTGCCCGGCCACCGCGTGGACCATCGGCCGGATGACGAAATCGATGGCGCCCTTTTCCAGCCTCTGCTCGATGTTCTCGTCCAGGCGCACCATTTCGAACGTCAGGCCCGGGGCCTGCCGCGCGGCTTCCTGGAGGGCCGGGGCCACGAGGACGGCCGTCGCGTAGTCGGAGGCGGCCAGGCGGAAACGCCGGGTGGAGAGGGCGGGATGGAACTCCGCCCTGGAGGCCACGGTGTGCTGGATCTGGAGCAGGCAGTCGCGCACGGGCTCCGCGAGGCTTTCGGCCAGCGGGGTCAACACCATCCTGCGTCCCGCCGGCACCAGCAGGTCGTTGCCGAAGTAGCGCCGCAGGCGGGCCAGGATGATGCTGGTGGCCGGCTGGCTCAGGTGGAGGCGCTCCCCCGCCCGCGTCACGCTCTTCTCCGACAGGAGCGCATCGAGCGCCACCAGCAGGCCGGCATCGAACCTGTGCAAGTCCATCCCCCCTCCACTCATTTAATAATCGAATCTCATTATATATAAAGGATTCATTTTACAAATAACAGGATTCCCGGTAGTTTTCCGTCAGGGATCGGGCGGGTGCGCCGGCGATCCCGGCCCGCGCAACCACTTCGAGTTTGGAGGCGGCATGAGTGCCAGCATCGAGATCGGCCTGGAGGAATGCATCGGCTGCAAGACCTGCGTCGAGGCGTGCTTTGTGGATGTGCTGCGGTGGGACGACGCGGCGGAGAAGCCGAGGATCGCCTATGCGGAGGACTGCGTCTGGTGCTTCACCTGCGAACTCAACTGCCCTGTCCGGTGCATCACGGTCCTGCCGCGCATGCAGGGCCCGCAGGTCCAACCGTACTGACCCCCCGGCGGGGGCCCTCAAAGGAGCGGAGCATGACGGAAACGGCAAGAGACCCGGAGACGGCCTGGAGCTCCGATGTCCTCGTGATCGGCGGCGGTTTTGGCGGGCTCGCCGCGGCGATCCGGGTCAAGGAGTTGGCTCCCGACGCGAGCGTGACGCTCGTGGACAAGCAGACGATCGGCTGGGGGGGGAAGGCGAACAAGGGCGCCGGGGTGCTGTGGGTCCTCGGTCCCGAGGACGATCTCGACGCCTTCGTCGATTATCACGTGAACCAGATCGGGATCTTCCTCAACGACCAGGAGCTGCTCTACGCGATGGCGGCGGAATCCTGCGGGGGGGTGAGGAAACTGGCGGAGTGGGGGGTCAAGGTCATGAAGACACCCTCCGGGGAGCTGGACCTCGACCGCCTGCCGTCCGGCTGGTCGCTGGCCGCCGTGGACCTGGACATGATGCGGCCGCTGCGGGCGAAGGCCTCGAGGCTCGGGGTGAGGCTCGTCGACAAGACCCACGTGGTCGAGCTGCTGAAGGAGGAGGGGCGCGTCACCGGCGCCGCCGGGTTCCGTCTTCTCGACGGCCGCATGGCGGTTTTCAACGCGAAGGCGACCATCCTGGCCAACGGCGACTGCGATTTCGGCGTCATGCGCATGTGGGCCAATGCCACCGGGGACGGGATCGCGGCCGCGTATCACGCGGGCGCCGAGATGCGCAACGCCGAGTTCGGCAATTTTTACGATGTCGTCAACAAGGGCACCGGCATCCCGGTCGTTTTCGGTTTCCACCATCTCTACAACGCCCCCGGCGAACGGATCAGCTCCAGGTACATCGAGGGTCCCCAGCCCGATATCCCGATTTCGATCATCCTCGGGATGGAGAGGGAGGTCCTCGAGGGACGCGGGCCCCTGTACATCGACATGGAAGAATACGGGCGCTCGATGGGGGAGGGGGGAATCTTCAAATGGCACCGGCCGCACCTCGAGGCGCTGTTCGCGACCGAGGACGCCAAGGCGCGGCAGTACGGCCCGTCCCCCGCGAAGAGGGTGGAGGCCTCGCTCGGCTTCACCGGGGAGCTTTCGCCCGTCAGGGTCGACCACGACATGAGGACGACGGTTCCGGGGCTCTGGGCCATCGGCGACACGAGCTATGCCGGTTCGGCTTGGGCGGGCGCCACGGAGGCCCCCCCGGGGAGGCTCCGTGGTTCGGGGTTGATGAATGCCCTGCTCGGCGCCCTGAGGGCGGCCCCCTCGGTGTCCGGCTCCCTGGCGGGGACGGCGCTCCCGTCGGCGGACCCGGCGGCCGTGGCGCGCATCGAGGAATCGATCTTCGCGCCGCTTCGCCGGGAGGGAGGCGGCCGGCCGGAGGAGGTCATCCGGGCCGTTCAGGAGGTGGTGATCCCGGTCAGGTACAGCATGCGCCGGAACCGCGAGAGGCTCGAGGAGGCCCTGGACAGGATCGCGGCCGTCCAGGCCCGGCTGCCCGGGCTCGGCGCCGGGGACCCGCACGAGCTGGGCCGGTGCCATGAGGCCCGCGCCATCGCGCTCTGCGCCGAGATCGGGTTCCGGGCCGCCCTGGCGCGGACCGAAAGCCGGGGGTGGCATTACCGGGAGGATCACCCCCGGCGCGACGACGCGAACTGGCTCCGGTGGGTGATCGTGAAAAAGGGGGGGGACGGAATGGTCGTCGATACCGAGGCCGTCCCCGTGGAGCGTTTCAGGATCCAACCCGCCCCGGCCGTGCCCGACGCGGTGGTCGATCACGGCGAACTGGTGGGGGTCACGCCCGAAATGATCGACTGGTGGTGGGTCAACATGGAGAAGGGCTACCCCCTGTGGGAACCGGATGCCCACAAATCGTTCGTGTGGGAGGTGCCGCCCCCCGCGGGCGGCTACCTGGGCGCCATCCAGGTAGCGGAGGAAAAGATGGGCCCCCTGCCGCCGATGAAGATCCGGATCCGGTGGGACGACCCGGACCGCTGTCCCATCCCGGCGAGCTACGAACACGCGATCGTCGCTTCGGGCATCGATCCCGGGGGGAACGTGGGGGCCATGATCCTGCACGAGTGGGAAGCCAGTCCCCGCGGGACCCGGATGCGATCGACGATGCGCTTTTTCGGCCCCGTCCCTCCCGGGCTGCCGGAAATCTGGAAAGCGCACGACCGGTCGGAGGTGTCGACCTTCCCTCACTTCCTCCCCGATCTTTACCGATTGTGGCAGAGGGTCAAGGACCCGGCCATCAACAGGCAGTGTTCGCTGGCAAGGAAGCGCAAACAATGACCGACGACAGAACCCGACCGGAAGGGAAACACCCGGAGACCGATGCGCGGAGCCGGACCGAGAGCCGGGTCAAGGCCGCGCTCCCGCCCCTGACTCCTGAGGAGGAGGCGCGTCCCTTTGCCAGATACTTCTACGAAGAGATCAAACCGTGCGACCCGGACCACTACGCGCTGATGGACCGGCCCGTGGACCCCGCCCGCGCCTTCGGCCCCGGGGAGATCAACCGGCTGCTGGACGTCGGGAGGCTGGAAACCGAAGAGGTGGAGACCGGCTGGTGCCTTCTGCCCGACGGCGTCGGCTTCGTCGCCAACCGGATGTTCCACCCCGGGGTGACGGCCGACATGATCGACTGGTGGTTCGCCTGGCACCCGCTCGAGGACCTGCGCTATCGCATCTGGTACCCGCCCCAGCACGCCGGCGTCGCGCTCGCGAGCGCCGATCGGGCCCGGATCCTCGATCCCGGCATCCCCAACCGGGAGAAGAACTGGGGGGTGACGCACCACGTGACGGAAAACTGCGGCTGCGGCATGGAGTCGATCGACATCCGCTTCCGCTCCCCCGCGGACATGGGCTTCGACATGGAGCGCTTCCACAGGGTGGCCGCGACCTTCGCCGGCGGGGAGGGGTGGTCGGTCCCGGTCGACGCCGGGGACGACGCCGTCGCCGCGCCCGCCATCATGTGCCACGTATTCTACGAGGTCCCCGGCGGCCTGGTGCAGCGCACCCGTTTCTGGATGGGCTGCCGGTTTACGGGGCCGGGCAGGGCGCAGTCGTGTCTCCCGCCGGGCGTCGCCATCCCCGCCGCGCCCGTCCAGGGCCTGGCCCGGCACAACGTGCGGGAGTTCACGCGCCTCGGCGACCTCCTGCCCCGCATCTATAGGGAACTGGGGCCGGGGCTGGAGTGCTGAAACCGCCCGGTTGCCGCGCGGGGGCCGTGATATAGTGGCTCCCCTGACGGTGCGACGGCGCGAACGATGTGAGAATTTCTTCAGGAACCTTTTTCAGGAGAACTACGGAATGCTACGAACGGTACAATGCTTTCTGGCTTTGGCTTTCATCGCCGGCGGGGGGATCGTTTCCGCCCACGCGCAATCGGCCTGCACCCGCGACAGCCTCAAGGGAGTGATCGGGCAGTATTTCAGCGCTCTCGAGGCGCGCAACCCGTCGGGCCTCCCGCTCGCCGCCAAGGTCAAATTCACCGAAAACGGGGTCGAGATGCCCGTCGGGGAAGGTTTCTGGAAAACCGCGGGAAAGGTGCTGCTCAAGCGGGACCTCGTCGACACCCAGAAATGCGGCACCCATTCCAATGTCGTGATCGAGGAAAAATACACCGCTCCCAAGACGGCGGCGCCGGCTTCGAAATCCCCCTTCGCCGGCCTGGCGGCGAAACCGCCCGCCGACGGCACCATCCGGCCGATCCTGTACGGGGTCCGGCTCAAGGTCGAAAATCAGCGGATCACGGAAATCGAGACCTTCGTCGCCCGGGAGACCGAGTTTGCGTTCAACGCCGCCACCGTGCTCGGAACCAGGGACCAGGACTGGGAAAGCATCATTCCCGACCAGCAGCGGAGCAGCCGGCTGGCCATGATGGCCGCGGCCGATGATTACTTCGACATGTTCGCCGAAAAGCCCAAGGTGCGCACGCCTTTCACCGAAGTGTGCGACCGCTGGGAAAACGGCTTCTACACCACCCGGGGAGGGGGGGAGATGGGGGGCGTCAAGATGACGGCCCACGACTGCTCCCCGAAGGGACTGGTGATCACCAACCACGGGCCCCGGCGCTTCCTGGTGGACCTGGAAGCGGGAACCGTCGTCGCCTACGTGCATTTCGCGGGCAGCCTCCCCGATTTCCACATGTTCCGGATGAGAAACGGCAAGGTGGACCTGATCCAGGCCGTCATCGGCGCCGGCGCCAAATCGATGGGCTGGCCCGACGAACCGGTCTGCAAATAGCGGTTCCTGAGCTGAATAAAACTGGCTTATAGCTCACGAATTAGGCTATATTTGAGCTATAAAAAAGGTTTCTATCACTCATGAAGTGGAATTGGGAACTGCCGGACTGGCCCGATTTTCGTTACGAAAAGAGCCGACTGGAGTCGCGGGAAGCCCGTTTTCTTCATTCCGCCGGTCTGATTGCGGGATTGATCCGGCACCTGGATGCCGGTGCCGGCGAGCAATTGCGGATCGAGCTGATGGGAAACGAGGCGGTTCAGACCTCGGCCATTGAAGGGGAAATCCTGGATCGCGAAAGTGTCCGGGCCTCCCTCCGGCGGCAACTCGGCCTGCAGGCCGACACGCGTCCGATCCCCCCGGCGGAGCAGGGGATCGCGGAAATGATGGTGGATCTTTACCGGACCTTCGATCGCCCCCTGGACCATCCGGCGCTTTATCGCTGGCACGGGATGTTGATGAGAGCGCGCCCGGATATCCGTGATATCGGGCGCTACCGGACGCACAAGGAACCGATGCAGGTGATATCGAGCAGGCTCGATCGGCTCGAGGTTCATTTCGTAGCCCCCCCTTCCACCCGTGTGCCCGACGAGATGGAGCGCTTCATCGGTTGGTTCAATCGAACGGGTCCCCAAGGCGCGTCCCTCCTGCCCCCGGTGACCAGGGCGGGCATGGCGCACCTCCGTTTTGTCACCCTGCATCCCTTCGAGGATGGCAACGGTCGCATCGGCCGTGCCCTTGCCGAGAAGGCATTGTCGCAGGCGGTCGGCCACCCGGCGCTCCTGGGGCTGGCGGACGCCATCAAGCTCCGGCAGAAGGAATACTATCGGGCGCTGCAGGCTGCCAACAGAACCAACGAGATTACGTCCTGGCTTGAATGGTTCGGCGATACGGTCGTCGCGGCCCAGAACTCGACGCAGGATCGCGTCGAGTTTCTGATAGAGAAAGCGAAGCTGCTGGGCCGGTTGCGCGATCGATTGAACCCGCGCCAGGAAAAGGCCCTGCTGCGCATGTTCGAGGAGGGCCCGGGCGGCTTCAAGGGGGGCATGAGCGCGGAAAAGTATATTCGTATCACCGGGGCCTCTCGAGCCACGGCCACGCGCGATCTGCACGATCTCGTTGAAAAGGGCGCTCTCGTCCGCCGGGGTGAATTGAAACACACCCGGTATTTCCTGGAAGTCGATCGCGCCGTGCGCGGCTTTGACGAGCAGGGTTGAGCGGAATCGGGTGGGCCCCGATCGCGCCGGCGGAGGGGTTCCGGGGGCGTCAGGGGTCCTGGGCGGTAAGGGTGTATTCGATGACGAGGGAGGCGGAGCCCCCGCTCAGGGCCCCGAAATCGGTCACCTCGAGGGTGTAGCGGAGCGCTTGGTCCGTCACGCGTTCGCTCCCGATCCCGGTGACGAAATCGCGCGCGGTTTCCTCGAGTGTCACCGGCGCCGACGCCCGTTCGGTGTCCACGCCCAGGCGCAGCCCGGCGGGGAGGGCGCCGCCGGCGATGCGGACCTGGATCTTGTTGGGGCTGTCAGGCCCGGCCGCCGAGGACCAGTCCATGCTCGAGGAGGCGTCGCTCACCGGCTCCGGGCCCTGACCGGCGGCGACGATGGCCGGGCCGATCGCCAGGGCGACGTCGTTGTGAACCGAGAGGGATGTCCGCGGGGCGGGGTAGCGGACGATGACGACGCCCGATCCCCCGGCCCCCCCCGCTCCGTTACCCCCGGCTCCGCCCCCGCCCCCGCCGGTGTTGGCGGCGGCAGGGAAGCCCGGCGCACCGTGTTCCCCTCCGGCCCCGCCCCCGTGGCTTGCCTCTCCGGCCGTATCGTCCAGGCCGGCTCCGCCCCCGCCCCCGCCGGCGAACCGGCCGCCGTTCAGCTCGGGGAACCGGGGGAGGTACAGGCCGGCTCCGCCCTCTCCCGCGGCCGCGGCCAGGGCGTCTCCTCCTGCGCCGGGGGCCCCTCCGCCCCCGCCTCCCTTGCTGGATCGGCCGGAGCCGCCGTCGCTGCCGGCCGAACCGGAGCCGCCCGGGATCGTGTTGGCGCTGTTGGTCGCGCCGCCCCCGCCGCCGCTCCCCCCCTCGAGTCCGCCCGTGTTGCCGCTGCCTCCGCCTCCGCCCCCCCGGGCGACGAGCGGGCCGAAGGCGGAGTCGCCGCCGTTTGCGCCCACGGCGTTCCCCGCTCCCCCCTGGCCCCCGGCGCCCACGGTGACGGTGACGGATCCGGAGATTTCGAAGGAGGGCTCGTCAATCACTTCTCCCCCTCCTCCCCCGCCCCCGGCGCGCCGGGCGTTGTTGGAGCCGCCCCCGCCCCCGCCCCCGGCTACCACCAGGACTTCGATCCGGGTGACCCCCGCGGCCGGGACCAGGGTGCCGCCCGAGGTGAAGGTGTGGACGACCTGGTCCCCCTCATAGCTGACGATGCCGCCCGATTCCCCCGCCGCGTAGGCGCCGAGGGCCGAGGCGAGGATCAAGGCCGGGAAGAGGATCCTCACGAGGAACCCGATCACCCCGGAGCGTTTTCCCATTCCGGCGTCAGCGCGCATGGGTCACCCGCTCCTCTCCGCCGGAGGCCGGTCCGACGCGCCCCTCGTCGATGAAGCGGATCTCGCGCGGTCGGGAGAGGGCGCGCACCGTGGCGGCGGCCCGGGCGCCGGGGGCGATCGTCACCGTCCGCTCCGCCTGTTCCAGGCGATGGTTTTCGGGCAGGTTGCGCTCGTACACCTTGAGGGTCCAGGCTCCGGGGGCGAGTTTCTGGAAGAGGAAACGGCCGTCGGAGTCGGTGACGGTGCGGCGGGTCTCCCCCGGTCGAGCCAGTTCTACCAGGATATCGGCGAGCCCTCGGGGCGCACCCCCCGGAGCCGGCTCGAGCGCCACGCGCCCCTCGAGGACGCCCGAGGCGCCCAGGGGGAGTTCGACCGCGGCCGAGCGGCCCCCCT
>CAZWXG010000109.1:1630-8481 GCA_964637825.1 uncultured Acidobacteriota bacterium | reverse complement strand
AGCCTCGAGGCCGGGACGGGGGCGTCGGCGGGGTAGACGGGGTTGGCCAGGGTCCACCAGCCGGGGACGGGGTCGGCGACGAACTCGATCCGGCGGACATACTTGATGCTCTTGTAGCCGAGATCGGGGGGGGCGATGACGCGCAGCGGGGCGCCATGGTCGTGCGGCAGCGGTTTGCCGTTCATGGCCAGGGCGAGCAGGCATTCCCGCGCCGGGTCGACGAGGGCCGCGACCGGGAGGCATTCGATGTAGTGGCGCTGCCCCCGGGGGGCGCTCGAGGTCTCGCCGAGGGAGTGAAACACGGCGTACCGGGCCCCGGGGAGCGGGCGCGCGATCCGGACGATTTCGGCGAAACGGAACCCCTCCCAGACGATGTCCTTCACCGACCACCCTTCGACGCAGTGGAAATCGGAGGTCTGGGAAACCCGGGGGAGGGCGAGCAGTTCCCGGTAGGCCAGGTCCGTGGAGTTCCCCACCATCCCCCCGATGGACAGACGGTAGGGCTCGCTCCGTTTTTCCTCTTTCCAGAACAGGGAGCCGGAGGCGGCCTGGAAAACGAACGTTTCCTTTTCGACCGTCCGGACGGGGAGGCTCCGGACGAAGTAGGCCCACACCGACGAGGGGAGGGAGGCCAGCAGGCCGGCGATCCCCAGCGCCTTCAGCGCCAGCCGGCGCCCGGGACTGCGGGGAAAGGGAACCACCGGGTCGATCGTCTTCACTGTTTCCGACTTCATGGGCGCCTCCGTCCTCTCCGGGAATTCCGGACCTCTGTTGATTATACCGGAGCGGCGGGGAGTGGTATACTCCTGCCGCTATCGGCACCGTCGTGCATCCTTCACCCGGGAGGGTCCCGTGAACGCTTTGGAATCATGGATCGAGGCGGCCAGCGGCGTGATCTGGGGCTGGCCCCTGCTTCTGCTGCTGGTCGGGACCGGCGTCTACCTCACGATCCTGCTCCGGGGACTCCAGTTCCGCCGGCTGGGCCGCTCCCTCCGCCTGGCCCTGATCCAGCGGCGGGAGGAGGGCGCCCGGGGGGACATCTCCCACTTCCAGGCGCTGATGACGGCCCTGGCGGCCACCGTCGGGACCGGGAACATCGCGGGAGTGGCGACCGCGATCGCGGTGGGGGGGCCGGGCGCCCTCTTCTGGATGTGGGTCACGGGGCTCGCCGGGATGGCCACCAAGTACGCCGAGGCGGTCCTCGGGGTGCGCTACCGCTTCGCCGACCGGCGCGGGGAGATGAACGGCGGACCGCAGTGCTACCTGTCCCGGGGGATCGGCGGCCGCCGCGGCCGGTTCCTGGGGGGCGCCTTCGCCCTCTGCGCCGCCGTCGCCGCCTTCGGCATCGGCAACATGGTGCAGTCCAACTCCGTGGCCGACGCCCTGCGCCGCTCCTTCGACGTCGATCCTTTCTGGACCGGCGTCGTCATCGCGGTGCTGGCGGGCGCGGTGATCCTGGGGGGCATCCGCTCCATCGGGAGGTTCACCGGGTTTTTCGTGCCGCTGATGATCCTGTTCTACATGGCCGGCGCCCTGGTCGTGCTGGCCCTCAACTGGCGGGGGATCCCGGAAATCTTCCTGTATGTGGTCGGCGACGCCTTCCGCCCGGCCGCGCCGGTCGGCGGGTTCGCGGGGGCCACGCTGATGGCCGCGATCCGGATGGGGGTGGCCCGGGGGGTGTTCTCCAACGAATCGGGCCTGGGCACCGGCGGCATCGCGGCCGCGGCGGCCCAGACCCGCGAGCCGGTGACCCAGGCCCTGGTGTCGATGACCCAGACCTTCATCGACACCCTCGTCGTCTGCTCCCTGACCGGGTTCGTCATCATCGCCACGGGGGCCTGGACGCGGTCCGACCCCGCCACCGGGCAGGGATTGACCGGGGCGCCCCTCACCATCGAGGCGTTCAGCACCGGCCTCCCCGGCGCGTGGGGGGGGATGATCGTGGCCGCCGGGCTGGCGCTCTTCGCCTTCTCGACCATCCTGGGCTGGGCCTACTACGGGGAGCGCAACATCGAATACCTGTTCGGGCCGAAGGCCGTCCTCCCCTATCGCCTGGCCTTCATCGCGGCCTCTTTCGCGGGCGCGTGGGTATTGACGCTCCCGGACATCCGGGGGTTTCAGCTGGTCTGGAATTTCGCCGACCTCATGAACGGGCTGATGGCGCTGCCCAACCTCGTCGGCCTCCTGCTCCTTTCCGGGGTGGTGGCCGGGGAGACACGCCGGTACTTCTCCGGGGGGGATCGGCGGGGGTAAAAGGATTTTTCTGGACATTCGCGGCCCGGTATCCGATACGTTTCCAGGGAGGATTCATGAAAAAATTAGTGATGACGCTCGTGTTCGTCCTGTCCGCCGCTTCGCTGCTGACGGCGGGCGAGGCCGTTTTTTACGGGGGCGCCCAGAAGCCGGGCAAGCTCACCTTCGACGCCGCCGCCGAAGCCCCGGAAGAGCTGCTGGAGGGGGATTTCGGAGCCACGATGGGGGCCCGCTTCTCCGCGGGGCGCGTCCTCGGCTTCGAACAGAATATCAGCTTCAGCCCCAGGTTCGCCAAGGAGGGGGTGAAGGCGTTCCAGATGGACACCAACCTGGTCCTGCAGGTCCCGGGGCGGGTCGCCCCTTACGCCACGGCCGGCGTCGGGTTCATCCGGACCTGGGGCCCCGATTCCGATCCGGAGATGGGTCTGGAGGACCTGGCGGCCACGGCGTTCGGGTTCGGCACCAGCTTCACGGTCAACTACGGCGGGGGGATCAAGCTGCGACGCCTCATCGGTCCGCTGGGCTTCAACATCGACGTGCGCGGCTACCAGATCCCGGACGCGCAGGACGGCTCGCTCCATTTCATCCAGACCACGGCCGGCGCCGTCATCAGCTGGTAGGCGCGCTCCCGGGATTTACGCCTCCGGGCGGGTGTAGCGGGCCTCGATGCGGCTCTGGATCCCGCCGCGGGGGGTGAACTCCCCGCGGATTCTCATCGACACGGGGCGGCACGCCCGGACCAGGTCCCGGAGGATCCGGTTGACCGCGTTTTCGTAGAAGATGCCGAGGTTGCGGTAGGCCGTGACGTATTCCTTGAGCGATTTCAGCTCCAGGCACCACTCGTCGGGGACATAGGTCACGATCAGCGTCCCGAAATCGGGGAGCCCGGTCTTGGGACAGATCGCCGTGTATTCGGGGAGGACGATCTCGATCTCGTAGCCCGGGTACTGGTTCTCCCAGCACTCGATCTCCGGCAGGGGAGCGTCGATCCCCGATCTGGCGTGGTCTTCCGTATAGGTTCGCATGGACACAAACTAGCATAAAGCGGCGGCGGATTCGAGCCCCCGGTCAGGCGCCGCCGCGGCGCAGGTCCCGGGCCCGGCGGATCCACTCCCGGTCCCCCTTCCGGACCCTTCCCGGGCCCGAGCGCGCCCGGTCCGCGATCAGGTCCAGGTGGAACCTCATCCGCCCGGAGTCCCCCGCTTCCCGCGCCGCCCGCGCCATCCAGTAGTGGGCCTCGGGGTCGTCGTTGCGCAGCCGGAGAGAGGCATCGAGGCATTCGATCGCCCCGCCCACCCTCCCCAGGTGCAGGCGGGTCCTGCCCGCTTCCCGCATCGCGGCGCCGGACCCGTATTCCGGGTCGAGCCGCAGGGCCTCTTCGTACCGGCCGAGCGCCCCCTCCCGGTCCCCCTCCCCTTCCAGGGCCCGGCCGAGCAGGTAGTGGCAACGGGCGTCCTCCGGGGCGAGCGCGGCGGCCCGGGCGAAATAGCCGCGGGCCCGGGCGGGGTCCCGGCCCTCGAGGTGGGCCAGCCCCAGCTCGAGGTGGGCATCCACGTTATCGGGGTCGACGGTCAGGGCCTCGAGGTTCCGCCGGAAGCGCCGTCCGGCGCCCCGCAGGGCCCGGCGGGCGCGGAGCGCCGCGAGCGCCCGGACGGCCGCCGCCGCGAACAGCGCGAGGAGGAGGGCCGCGGTGTAGGACGACATCAGGAGATACACGGGGAGGGTGAGCGCGGACAGGAGAAGGGTCCATGCGGTCGCGCCGGGCGTCAGGCGGTTCAGGCTCCCGACCGCCCGGAAGGTGGCGACGGCGAGCAGGAGCGACCGGACCAGCACGCCGAAGGAGATCTCCACGTAACCGGCGATCAGGAAATGGGGGACCAGCCACTGCACGGGGGCGGCGACGAAACAGGCGGCGCCCCAGAGAGGGAGCAGCGCGGCCGCGTGCGCGCGCCACTCCTCCCGGGAGCAGGAAAACCCGGTCCCGTCGCGTGCCAGGGCGTTGGCCAGGGCGATGACGGCGGGCAGGTAGACCAGGAGGAGGAAGGCCAGGGTCGGGACCAGGTCGAGATCGAGCCACAGGCCGGCCAACCCCGACGGGCTCCCGATCACCTCCGGCAGGTCGGCGTAGACCGCGCGGCGCACCAACCCGTACGCCAGCAGCCCGGCGCAAAAACAGGCCGCCCCCACCCCGACCGCCCCCCGCGCCCCCAGGGCGCGGATGGCCCGGCCGCCGAACGCGAGGGCGCCGAGGATATCCGAAAGGAAGGTCATGGGCTCAGTTTGTACCCGACCCCGTAGATGGTCAGGATGTGGCGCGGGTTCCGGTAATCCTCCTCGATCTTCTTCCGGAGCTTCACGATGAAATTGTCCACGGTGCGGTTGGTCGGGAAATTTTCGGTCCCCCACACCCGGTCCAGGATCTCGTCGCGCGACACCGGCTGGTTGGCCCGGGCGTAAAGCAGTTTGAACAGCTCCACCTCGTAGTGGGAGAGGGAATGCTCCTTCCGCCCCCGTCGCACGAGGAAGTGCTTCACGTCCACCTGGCTCGGGCCGATCCGCACGACGTCCTCGTCCCGGGCGTACACCCCCCGGCGCCGCAGGAGCGCCATGACCCGGGCCAGCAACTCCCCGACGGCGAACGGCTTGGTGAGGTAGTCGTCGGCCCCCGCCTTGAAGCCGCGGATCTTGTCGTATTCCTGGGCCTTGGCCGTGAGCATCAGGATGGGGGTGCCGAGGCCCCGGGCCCGGATCCGTTCGCAGACCTCGAGCCCCCCGATATCGGGCAGCATCAGGTCGAGGATGAGACAGTCGGGCTCCTTCCGGGCGATCGCCTCGAGCCCCTCCTTCCCCGTTTCCGCCGAGGAGACTTCATAGCCCTCGAACTCGAGGATGTCCCTGAGCCCCCGGACCATCTCCTTTTCGTCCTCGATCACGAGAATTCGCTGCATCACCGCCGCTCCGCCCGCCCGGGCCGCTGGGTCCCCCCCCCGGGGGCGGCTTCGTCCGGCGCCGTCCGGATCGGGATCTCGAGCGTGAAGACGCTCCCCGCGCCCGGCTCGCTCTCCACCGAAATCTCCCCCCCGTGCATCCGGGCCACATGCCGGGTGATGGCCAGGCCGATCCCGCTGCCGCGCACCCCGCTGACGGAGGACCCGCTGCCGCGATAGAACTGGTCGAAAATTTTATCCTGCTCAGCATGGGGGATCCCCAGGCCTTTGTCAATCACCGCCAGCCTGAGGGTCCCGTCGCTCCTTGTCACCCTCACCTCCACCTCCTTCCGGTCCCCGGAGTACTTGATGGAATTGTCGAGCAGGTTGAACAGCGCCATCGTGACGGCGCCCGGGTCGGCGAGGGTGTCGGGAATGCCGGGCTCGACGTGCAGTTCCATCCGGAAACCGGCCTTTTCGGCCTCGTAACGGTAGGCCTCCATGGCGTTGGCGACGAGGATCCCCAGGTTGACCCTCTCGAGATGCTTCTGCTCGACGCCGCGGGACAGGCCGGAGAAATCGAGGAGGTTGTTGATGAGGCGCGACATGCGCTCGCTTTCGTTGTGGATGACCCGGGTGTACTCGACCCGCTTGGACTCCCCCTGCACCCGCCCCGTCACGAGCATTTCGCTGAACATGCGGATCAGGGAGAGCGGCGTCTTCAGCTCGTGGCTGACGTTGCCGATGAAGTGCTCCTTCAGCTGGCGCAGCTGCCGGTCGTGCCTCCAGCCGACGTAGATGATGGCCAGGCTGAAAAAGATCAGCAGCATGCTCAGGATGATGAAAACGAGGCTGGTGCGCCGCTGGTTCTTCACTCCCCGTTCCAGCTCGGTGTAATTGCGCGGCACGATCTGCAGGATCCATTTGTAGAGCGTCGTGGGGAAGCGCGCCTCGAAGAAATACTTCGAGTCACGCGATACGGGCTGGCCGTAGATGCCGTTGTTCTCGAAATCGACGATGCTGACGTAGAAGCGGTCCTCGAGGTCCCGGAGCCGCCGGTCGAGCAGGCCGAGGATGGCGTCGAAGTTCATCTGGTAGCAGACCAGGATCGGTTTCCCCTCCCGCGTTTCCTTCAGGAAGTAGGAGGCGAAGAAGTAGTTGTTGGGGCGTTCCATGTGGAGGTGGTGGGGCTGGTCGGGGATCAGCCGCCCGACATCCAGGTCGCGCACGTTGAAACTGGCCCGGAAGGCGCCCCACTGGTTCCGGATTTCGTGGGAGTAGGGGGGGAAGAGCGGGTAGTTGCTCTCCGGGCTGAGGATATACACCTGGTCCACGTTGAGGTCCGCCGCCTTGACCGCCGCCACCATCTCGGGCCACCGCGCGGGCTCGTCGACGTCGATCATGTCGTCGAGGATGAGGTCGTTGTCGACGATCCTCTGCTCGATGCGGTCCACGTACTGCTGCGCCAGCTTGATGTTGCTCTGCACCAGCGTGGTCTCGGCCAGGTTTTCGCGCCCGACGGTGTAGTGGTAGCTGACGAACGAAAGCGCCACGGTCGAAACGACGATCAGGCCGATCGCGACGAAGATCACGGGCGAGTGGTGGAGAAACGGGATTCTCATGGCCGCTGTCTATTCTACCCTGCGGCCGGGCGCCCGGGAGGGAAAATCC
>CAZWXG010000109.1:0-1530 GCA_964637825.1 uncultured Acidobacteriota bacterium | reverse complement strand
CACCCCCGCCCGCTTGGCGATGTCGAGCAGGATGAAGACGTCGCCGTAGGGGAGGGAGGCATCCCCGCGGATGAACATGTTCTTGGCCGCGCGCCGGGCGAACACCTCCGTCAGCGTCGATTCCAGCTCGGACAGGGTCACGGGCCGCTGGTTCAGCCGGACCGTGTGATCGCCGTCCATTTCGACGATGATGGAATCGGGCTTGACGTTTTTGGGCTGGTCCGCCGGCGCCGGCTGGGGCACCCGCACCGGGTGCTCGTGCTGCTTCAGGGGGGCGGCGACCATGAAGATGATCAGCAGGACCAGGAGGATATCGATATAGGGGGTGATGTTGATGTCGGACTGATACCCCTTTTTCCGCGCAGTCATCGCCATGGCAATAACTCCTCGCCGCCCCGCTGGCCCCTAATACAGGTTGAATGTGACCTCGAAGGTCGCCTGGACGTCCACCGGGACGCCGTTCAGGGTGCCGGGGCGGAAGCGCCATTTGGACGCGATCGTCTTGATGGCCGATTCATCCAGCCCGTGCCCCAGTCCGCGCAACACCTTGAAATTGTCGACGCTGCCGTCCTTGCGGATGATGGCCTGGATGAGCACGGCCCCCTCGATCCGGGCCTTGCGCGCGTCCTCGGTGTAGGCAGGCAGCGGCTGCAGCACCGCCACCGGGTCCTTCACGCCGTTGCCGGCCACGTAGGGGCCCACACCGCTGCCGATGCCGCCGCCGCTGCCGCCCCCCATCCCCCCGCCGCTGCCGGGGCCCACCCCTGCGCCGCTGCCGGACCCGACCCCGGTCCCGCGCCCCGTGCCGATGCCGCCGCCGCTGCCGCTGCCGGAGGAGCGGGAGTAGTTCGGGGGGGCCGAAATGTCCCCGATCGGGAGCGTGAGGTCGCGCGGGAGATCGATCGGCATTTCGACGCTCGCCACCTGGGCCAGCAGGTCCTCCGCGGGGAGGAGGGGCTGCGGGTTGTCCGGGTCGGGCGCCAGCATCTGCACCCGGGTGGTCTCCGGCATTTCGCCCGTCGCCGCCGGTTCCTTCTGGTTCTTGCCGCCGCCCCCGCCGCCGCCGCCGTCCCGGCCGTCCCCCTCGAAGGGGAGATAGACCGGGTTGCTGACGTACACGATGTTATCGTCGACCGGGGCCGGGGCTTCCGCCTCGCTCACCACCACCAGGATGAGTCCCAGCACCGCCGCGTGGATGAAGAGCGAAAGCATCCCCGCTTCCATCTTCCGGGTGCGTCCCCGGGCGCGCTCCTCCTCGAACCCTTCAGGATCGGCGAACACCGAGGCGACGAAGGCGGGACCGCGGGCCCGGGTGAAGAAATCGGAGAGAAACGCCTTCCAGCTGAAGGGGGTCCTGGGCTCCGCATCCGCGTAATGGAACAGGGAGGAGACGGTCCGCGGCTCCCGCCGCCACTGCCGGAAACTCCGGACCGGGTGGGTGAGGAAGCTCCAGTCGATGTCCCGGAAGGCGCTCTCTTCGGGCGTTTCCCGGATGTAATGAAAGAGCGAGGGCTGCGTCCGGATCCGGGG
>CAZWXG010000108.1:0-8514 GCA_964637825.1 uncultured Acidobacteriota bacterium | reverse complement strand
TTTTTTTGAGGGCTGGAATCGGGCCGAAAGCTGTATAATCGCCATGGCACGCGGCAGCAGGCGGCAGCCATCGGCAGTGTCTCTCTTCCAATCTGCAAGGAGCGTCCTCGATGAAATTCACGGTGACAAGGAATTCGCTGCTCAACGAGCTGAACCTGGTACAGGGCGTGATCGAGAAAAAGAGCACCATCCCCATCCTGTCCAATATCCTGGTGGAAGCCTCCGGCGAACACCTGGACATCGCGGCGACCGACCTGGACGTGACCATCCGCTGCGGCTGCCCCGCCCGGGTGGACGCCGAGGGGACGACGACGATTTCGGCCCGGCGGCTGTTCGACATCGTGCGCCTCCTCCCCGACGGCGCGGATATCGAGGTCTCCCTGCTCGAAAACGACTGGGTGGAACTGCGCTCGGCCAGCTCCCACTACAAGATCGTGGCGCTCCCCAAGGACAACTTCCCCTCCATTCCCGAAGCGGGACCGGTCGTGGCGCGCATTCCCGGGGGCCTGCTGCGGAGCATGATCCAGCGCACGATGTTCGCCATCACCCAGGAGGAGTCGCGCTATTCGCTCAACGGCGCCCTGGTCGACCTCCTCCCCGACCAGATCCGCATGGTCGCCACCGACGGGCACCGGCTGGCGCTGGTGAGCCGGAGCATGGAGATCCCCGGGCTTGACGCCGAGATCAAATCGCTGATCCCCCGCAAGACCCTGGTCGAAATCCTCAAGCTGATCGGGGACCAGGACACGATGGTGGAGTTCGGGCGGGACGACAACAACCTCTTCTTCGGGGTGGGGAGCAAACGGCTCGTTTCCCGGGTCCTGGCGGGCCAGTTCCCCAACTACGAGCTGGTGATCCCGCGGGAAAACGACAAGTTCGTCATCGCCTCCGCCAAGGCGTTCGGCGACGCCATCCGCCGGGCGGCCATCATGTCGGACGAAAAACTGAAAGCGATCCGGCTGGCCTTCCGCAGCGGGACCCTCGAACTGAGCGCCAGTTCGGCCGAGGCCGGGGAATCGCGCGAGGAACTCGAGGTGGAGTACGAGGGGGAGGCCCTCGAAATCGGGTTCAACCCCGTCTACCTGCTCGACTTCGTGGGCGCGTGCGCGACCGACACCCTCTCCATCTCCATCAAGGACTCGGAAACCCAGGGGCTGTTGCGGCCGATCGGGTCCTCCGACCTCGACTATCAATACGTGGTCATGCCCATGAAGTTTTAGGCGTGCGCATCACCCGGCTGAGGCTCTACAATTTTCGCAACATCGGGGAGCTGGACCTCCCCCTCGGCCCCGGCGCCACCCTGTTTTCGGGCAAAAACGGCCAGGGGAAGACCAACATCCTGGAGGCGATCTATTTCCTGGCCTACGGGCGCAGCTTCCGCACCGCCACCCCCAGGGACTGCGTCCGGCACGGCCGGACGGAATGCCGCATCGAGGGGGTCGTCGAGCGCGGCACCCTGGAGCGGACCCTGGGCGTCACCATCCGGGGGGCCGAAAAGACCCTCTCGCTTCACGGCAAACCCGCGCCGCTCGAGGAATTCGTCGGCAACCTCCACCTGCTCGCCTTCACCCACGCCCACCTCGACATCGTGCGGGGGGGGCCGGCCGACCGCAGGGCGTTCCTGGACCGCGCCATGGTCCCCCTCTACCCCGGCCACATCCGGCTCCTGGCCCACTACGGCCGCGCGCTGAAACAGCGCAACCGGGTGCTGGCCACGCTCGGCGCGGGGACCCGGCCGGCCGACGCGCGCCTGCTGGAGAGCTGGGACGACGCGCTCGTCGGCGCCGGCGCGCGCATCCTGGCCAACCGGCTGGGCTATGTCGCGCGCATGAAGAGCCGGCTGCCGGAGGGGCTCTTCGGCGTGGAGACGCTCCGGATGCATTACCTGTCGACGATCGGGGCGGAGGACCCCGACCGGGCGGTCCTGGAGGGGCTGTTCCGCAGAGGGCTCGAGCGGGCGCGGGCGCGCGACCTGAAGACGGGGACCACCACCGTGGGCCCCCACCGGGACGAACTCAAACTCTACGTCAACGGCAAGGGGCTGGGCGCTTTCGGTTCGGCCGGACAGCAGCGCTCGGGCCTGCTGGCGCTCTATTTCTCCCAGATGGAGATCCACGCCGAGGCCCACGGGTTCTACCCCGTCTTCCTGGTCGACGACGCGGAGGCGGAACTGGACCAGGAGCGGCTGCACACTTTTCTCGCCTACCTGTCGGAGCGGACGCAGACCGTTTTGACCTCGGCGAGGGACTTCCTGGTCCCTTCGCCGGGACTCGATCCCGTGCGCTTCGTGGTGGAAAACGGTACGGTCCGGACCCCGGGCGCCGAAACCGGATCCCCGACCCCGGCGATGCCCACGTAAGTTGTTGTAATCAAGGAACTTAAAGCCTCAAAATAACCGACAAATTCCTTCCTTTTTCCGGCCGCGCCGTGCTATAATCGAACGGTGTTTTTGGATGAAATAATTTATTGGAAACAATAAGGTTGCATAGCTTTCAGGGACCGTTTCCACTCACCATCGAATAGCCGGCATGAGCGAAACTATTTTGCCACCAGAAGAAGACAATGTCGGTGCGCCCGACCAGGAATTTTCCCCGGTAGAAAACTACGGCGCCGAACAGATCCGGGTGCTGGAGGGGCTGGAAGCGGTGCGCCTGCGCCCGGCCATGTACATCGGCTCCACCGGGGTCGAGGGGCTGCACCACCTGGTCTACGAGGTCGTCGACAACTCCGTGGACGAGGCGCTCAACGGGTACTGCACCCGCATCGAGGTGACCATCCACATCGACAACAGCGTGACCGTCGTCGACAACGGCCGCGGCATCCCGACCGACGCCTACGAGCAGACGGGCAAATCGGCCGCCGAGATCGTGCTGACGGTGCTGCACGCGGGGGGGAAGTTCGACAACGGGTCGTACAAGGTTTCGGGCGGGCTGCACGGCGTGGGGGTGAGCGTGGTCAACGCCCTGAGCGCCCGGATGGACGTGCAGATCTGGCGCGACGGCAAGGTGTACGAGCAGGGGTTCGAGCGCGGCGTCCCGGCGACGGAGTTCGTCCAGACCGGCACCACCCGCCGGCGCGGGACCAAGGTCACCTTCCGGCCCGACCCGCAGATCTTCGAGACGCTGGAGTTCAGCTACGACACGATCGCCGCGCGGTTGCGCGAACTCTCCTTCCTCAACAAGGGGCTGGAAATCGCCCTGGAGGACCTCCGCTCCGACCGCAGGGAGACGTTCCGGTACGAGGGGGGGATCGCCTCCTTCGTCGAATACCTGAACACGAACAAGAACGTGCTCCACCCCAAGCCGATCCATTTCGAGACCCAGCGCGAGGACGTCGTCGTCGAGGCCGCCATGCAGTACAACGACGGCTACAGCGAGACGGTCTTCTCCTTCGCCAACAACATCAACACCCACGAGGGGGGGAGCCACCTTTCGGGGTTCAAGGCCGCCCTGACCCGCACCGTCAACGCCTACGGCCAGAAGGAGGACCTCCTCAAGGACCTGAAGGAAAACCCCACCGGGGAGGATATCCGCGAGGGGCTGGTCGCCGTCATCAGCGTCAAGCTGAAAAACCCCCAGTTCGAGGGGCAGACCAAGACCAAGCTGGGGAACAGCGAGGTCAAGGGGCTGGTGGAAGCGGCGGTCAACGAGAGCCTGGGCGCCTTCCTGGAGCAGAACCCCTCGGTGGCGCGCAAGGTCCTGGCCAAGGGGATCGAGGCGGCGCGGGCGCGCGAGGCGGCGCGCAAGGCCAGGGACCTGACCCGGCGCAAGGGGGCGCTCGACACGGCGCTCCTGCCGGGGAAGCTGGCCGACTGCCAGGAGCGCGACCCGGCGCTGTGCGAGATCTACATCGTCGAGGGGGACAGCGCCGGCGGCTCGGCCAAGCAGGGGAGGGACCGCAAATTCCAGGCGATCCTGCCGATCCGGGGGAAGATCCTGAACGTGGAGAAGGCGCGGTTCGACAAGATGCTGGGGAACGCCGAGGTCGCCACCATGATCTCCGCCTTCGGCACCGGGATCGGCAAGGAGGACTTCGCCACCGAAAAGCTCCGCTACCACCGCATCATCATCATGACCGACGCGGACGTCGACGGGGCGCACATCCGGACGCTGCTGTTGACCTTCTTCTACCGGCAGATGCCCGAGCTGCTGGAACGGGGCCACATCTACATCGCCCAGCCCCCCCTGTACGGGATCCGGCACGGCAAATCGATCCGCTACCTGAAGGACGAGCAGGAGATGGAGGAGTTCCTGATGAAGCGGGCGACCGACGGCGTGTCGGTGACGGTGGAAAAGACGGGGACGCAGTACAGCGGCGAGGGGCTCATCCGGGTGGTGCGCATGGTGCGCGAGCGCGCGGCCATCCGGGAAAAGCTGAACCGGCGGCTGCAGCACGGCGAACTCCTGGAACGGCTGCTCGAGGCGATCGCGGGGGAGGGGGGGGTGTTCGACCAGGGGTTCACCCTGCGCCAGCTGTTCGAGCAGAAGGAGCTGCTGGGCTCGCTCTGCCCCGTCATCGGGGAGATCGGCTACGACTGCCGCATTCTCGAGGACGAGGAGCACGGGCTCTTCTCGCTCGAGGCCGAGAACCACGCCAAGGGGAACAAGGTGGCCCTGAACTGGGAGTTTCTCTCCTCGGCCGAATGGCAGCGCCTGCTCGAACTCTACGCCGGGATGGTCCCCCTGGGGAAGCCCCCCCTGACGGTGAGGGAAAACGGGAACCGCGTGACGGTCGGTTCGGGGGAGGAGCTGCTCGAGTACCTGCGCGCGCTCGGCAAGAAGGACCTGACGGTCCAGCGCTACAAGGGGCTGGGCGAGATGAACCCCTCGCAGCTGTGGGAAACGACCATGAACCCGGAAACGCGGACGATGCTGAGGGTGACGATCGACGACGCCGTCCAGACCGACGCCATCTTCACCATCCTGATGGGGGATGCGGTGGAGCCGCGCCGCCGTTTCATCGAGGACAACGCCCTGAACGTCAGAAACCTCGACATCTAGCAGCCGAAGGCGCCCGTTATGACTGAAGCTCTCGACAAGATCCCGGTAAACATCATCGACGAAATGACCAAGTCCTACGTGGACTACGCCATGAGCGTCATCATCGGCCGCGCCCTCCCGGACGTGCGCGACGGGCTGAAACCGGTGCACCGGCGCGTGCTCTTTGCCATGCAGGACCTCGGGAACACCCACTCGAAGCCGTACAAGAAGTCGGCCCGCATCGTGGGGGACGTGATCGGTAAATACCACCCGCACGGGGACAGCGCCGTGTACGACACCATCGTGCGCCTGGCCCAGGATTTCTCCATCCGCTACCCGCTCGTGGACGGCCAGGGGAACTTCGGCTCGGTGGACGGGGACAGCGCGGCGGCCATGCGCTACACCGAGGTCCGGATGGCCCGGATCGCCGACGAACTCCTGGCCGACCTGGAAAAGGACACGGTCGATTTCGGCCCCAACTACGACGACTCCCTCCGGGAGCCGCTGGTGCTCCCCGCGCGCTTCCCCAACCTGCTGGTCAACGGGTCGAGCGGCATCGCGGTGGGGATGGCGACCAACGTGCCGCCGCACAACCTCTCCGAAATCATCGAGGCGACCATCCTCCTCATCGAGGACCCGGACACCCCGCTCGAGCGGATCATGCAGTGCGTTCCCGGGCCCGATTTCCCGACCGCGGGCTTCATCTACGGGCGGAGCGGGATCCGGTCCGCCTACGAGACCGGCCGCGGCATCATCACCCTGCGCGCCCGGGCGGGGGTCGAGAAGATGGCGCGCGAGCGCGAAGCCATCGTCGTGACCGAAATCCCCTACCAGGTGAACAAGGCCCGGCTGATCGAGCGCATCGCGGAACTGGTGCGCGACAAGAAGATCGAGGGGATCAGCGACCTGCGCGACGAGTCCGACCGCGAGGGGATGCGCATCGTCATCGAGATCAAGAAGGACGAGCCGGCGCAGGTCGTCCTCAACAACCTGTACAAGATGACGGCCATGCAGACGAGCTTCGGCATCATCATGCTCGCCATCGTCGAGAACCGCCCCCGGGTCCTCAACCTGCGGGAGGCGATCGGGTGCTTCATCGCGCACCGGAAGGAAGTGGTGCGCCGGCGCACCATCTTCGAACTGGGGAAAGCCGAGGCCCGGGCCCATATCCTGGAAGGGCTGCGCCGGGCGCTGGACATGCTCGACGAGGTGATCGCCCTGATCCGCGCCTCCAAGGAGCCGGCCGTTGCCCGGGAAGGGCTGATGGAGCGGTTCGGGTTCAGCGCCGCCCAGGCGCAGGCGATCCTGGAGATGAGGCTGCAGCGCCTGACCGGCCTGGAGCGCGAGAAGATCGTCGCCGAGTACGAGGAGATCCTGAAGCTGATCGCGCGCCTCAAGGAGATCCTGGCCAGCGAGAAGGTCCTGGAGGGGGTGGTCATCGGCGAGCTCAGGGAGATCCAGGCCGCCTACGGCGACCGGCGCCGGACCGAAATCGTGGACGAGGAAGTCGAGATGACGCTCGAGGACCTCATCGCCGAGGAGGACGTGGTCATCACCGCCACCCACTCCGGCTACGTCAAGCGCACGGCCGCCTCGCTCTACCGCTCCCAGGGGCGCGGGGGGAAGGGGCGGATCGGCATGACCACGCGCGACGAGGATTTCATCGACCACGTCTTCGTCGCCTCCACCCACAGCTACCTGCTGATCTTCACCAACCGCGGCCAGGTCTACTGGCTCAAGGTGTACGAGATCCCCGATGTCGGCACCGCGGGGAAGGGGAAGGCCATCGTCAACCTGGTGAACCTGGGGAAGGACGAAAAGATCGCCGACATCATCGCCGTGAAGGGGTTCGAGGGGGGCGGGTACGTCCTCATGGCCACCCGCAACGGCATCGTCAAGAAGACGGGACTCGCGGAGTATTCCAACCCCCGCAGCTCGGGCATCATCGCGATTTCGGTGCCGGAGGACGACGAACTGATCGGCTGCCAGCTCACCGACGGCGATTACGACGTGCTCCTGGCCACGCGCATGGGGAAGGCGGTCCGTTTCTCCGAGGCCGGGGTCCGGGAGATGGGGCGCACCGCGAGGGGCGTCATCGGGATCCGGCTCTCCGGGGACGACAAGGTGGTGGCCATGTCGGCCTTCAAGGGCCCGGGCCAGTTCCTCACCGTGACCGAAAAGGGCTTCGGCAAGCGCACCGACGTGGACGAATACCCCCGCCAGAACCGGGGCGGGAGCGGCGTCATCAACGTCAAGGTGGGGCAGAAGAACGGGACGGTGGTCAACACCTGCCACGTGCAGGAGGACACCTCCGTCATGCTGATCACGGCCAACGGGAAGCTGATCCAGCTCAACGCGGAGGGGATCCGCAACACGCACGCCCGGGCCGCCGTCGGGGTCAAGTGCATCGATCTCGACGAAGGCGATTATGTCGCGAGCGTCACCGCCGTCGCCGGGGAGGACCCGGGCGAGCGGCCGGAGTGACGCGCGGGGGGGGATATGGCTGAGAAGACCGCGATCACCATCTCGCGCCAGTTCTGCTGCGGGGGGGCGAAGATCGGCCACCTGCTGGCGTCCCGGCTCGGGTACCGCTACGCCGACCGCGAGGTGCTGCAGCTGGCCGCCGAGAGGCTCGGGCTTCCGGTCGAGGAGATCTCCTGGCGCGACGAGCGGCTGGCGTCGTTCTGGGAAAAGATCACCTCCCTGTTCACCTACGGGCTCCCCGACGTCTCCTACACGGCGCCCCCCTTCCAGACGGTGACCGACCAGCGCCTGTTCGATCTCCAGGCCAAGATCATCCGGGAGTTCGCCGCGCGGGAGGACTGCGTGATCGTGGGACGGGGCGGGGCCCACGTGCTCCGCGACCACCCCGGGGCGGTCCACGTGTTCCTGCACGCGCCCGACTCCTTCCGCGTGGAGCGGGCCATGGAGGCGTACGGGGTGCCGACGCGGGAGAAGGCGCTCTCCGTGATCCGGGAATCGGACCGGGCGCGGCAGGCGTACCTCGAGCGCATGGCGCGCCAGGACTGGACCTCGAGCACCCGCTACCATCTCTGCCTCGACACGGGCGTCGTCGCGCCGGAGCGCGCGGCGGAGATCATCGAGCTGGTGGTACGGTCGCGGCGGGAGCCGCAGGCTTCCTAACTGATTGAAAAATTTGGTCTTGACACTACCCGCCGCAGGGGGTAACGTACCCCCTTGTCGCCGAAGGAGGTGAATGGATTGGCGGAAGTAATCCTGAACGAGGGGGAATCCCTCGAAAGCGCCCTCAGGCGCTTCAAGCGCAAGGTTCAGCAGGAAGACATCATCAAGGACGTCAAGAAGCACTCCTTCTACCTGAAGCCGGGCGAAAAGAAGAGAATCAAGCAGGCCCTGGCGCGCAAGCGCCTGCGGAAAAAGATGCGCAGCGTACGCACCTGACGCATTCGCCGGGACGGCTCCGCGCCGTCCCGGCCCCTCCGGCGTCAGTTCCCCAGAAGATGGATATCGGGCAGGTTCCGGTAGTGCTGGCCGTAGTCCAGCCCGTAGCCGACCA
>CAZWXG010000107.1:7476-8543 GCA_964637825.1 uncultured Acidobacteriota bacterium | reverse complement strand
TGCCCAAGACCGACCGGATCGTGGTCCTGGCCGGGTACGCCGAGGAGCAGCCGCACCTGCCGGTCACCAGCAGGGTGTCGGAGCAGACGCTCGCGAGCCTCGCCGAGGGGCTGAGGCTCTACCGCGCGCTCCCCGGCAGCAAGCTCGTCACTTCCGGCGGGGTGGCGATCGAGGGGGAAAGGCCGGTGGCGGCCACCATGGCCGATCTGCTCGCGGAGCTCGGGGTGCCCAGGCAGGACCTCATCGTCGAGGGGAAAGCGGAAAACACCTACGAAAATCTGTTCGAGGTGCGGGCCCTGGTGGGCGAGCGGCCCTTTATTCTGGTCGCCTCCGCCTGCGATCTGCGCCGCGCCATGGGGGTGGCCCGCAAGCTCGGGCTCCACGCGATCCCCGCGCCCGCCTACATCCGCACCCTGCAGCGAACGAAGCCTCGGCAGGGCCTGGGCGGCCGGGTGCTCGATTACGTGGGCCGGCACGTGTCGCTGCGCAATTTCGCCAAACTGCAGTGGGCGCACCACGAATACGCCGGCTACCTCTGGTACCGCCTGCTCGACCGGATCTGACCCCTCTAGCGCGCGGCCGGCTCCTGCTGGGTGATGCAGTGGATCCCGCCGTAGCCGTACACCAGCTCGACGGCCGGGATCGCCGCGATCTCGCGGTCGGGGAAGCAGGACCGGAGGATGGCCACCGCTTCGCCGTCCATCGGGTCGCCAAACACCGGCAGGAGCACCGCGGCGTTGCCGAGGTAGAAGTTGGCGTAGCTCGCCGGCAGCCATCGTTTTTCTTCTTCCAGCCAGAGCGGCTCCGGCAGCGGGAGCGGGATCACCTCGAGCCGGTTGCCCGACTGGTCGCGGGCCGAACGGAGGATGTCGAAATTCTCCCGCAGGACGGAGGCGTTCCCCCCCTTGCCGGAGGCGGAGGAGGCGCAGAGCACCCGGCCGGGGCCCACGAAGCGGGCGAAATCGTCGACGTGCCCGTCGGTGTCGTCCCCGTCGATGCCCGATTTGAGCCAGATCATCCGTTCGGTGCCGATGTGGGCGTGGACGATCTCCTCGATCCGCTCCCGG
>CAZWXG010000107.1:2392-7376 GCA_964637825.1 uncultured Acidobacteriota bacterium | reverse complement strand
AGCGCCCGCACCATCCGGCAGTAGATCTCTTCGACCGCGCCGAGGATGTTTGCGGGGAAGGTGAGGGGGTTTTTCGGCCACGAGAGCCAGGTGGCCTCGTGTTCGGCCCATTCCGCCGGCATCCGGAAGCCGGCCGCCTTCGGTGTCTCGTGCTTGTTCGCTTCCGTCATGACGCCGCCCCCCCCTGTTCGACGATTTTGCGGTACTGGTCCGGGCGGCGGTTGTGGAAGAAGCGCCACCCTTCTCTCACCTTGCGGCCGTGGGCCGGGTCGACTTCGGCCAGGACCACTTCCTCCCCCGCCCCCGCGCGCACGAGGGTTTTTCCGAAGGCGTCCACGACGAAGGAGCCGCCCCAGAAGTCCATTTGATCTTCCGTACCCGCGCGGTTGACGGCGGCCACCACGCAGCCGTTGGCGATCGCGTGCCCGCGCATGACGTTTTCCCACGCCTCCTGCCAGTCCCCCTCTTCCTCCGGCATGCCCCGCACCCGGCCGATGGCCGTGGGGTAGAAGATCATCCCGGCCCCCATCAGGGCGCTCACCCGCGCCGCCTCGGGAAACCACTGGTCGTAGCAGATCAGGGTGCCGATCCGGCCGCTGTCCGTCTCGTGGACCTGGAACCCGAGATCCCCCGGAGTGAAGTAGTCCTGCTCGTAGAAACTCTCGTCGTGCGGGATGTGGACCTTCCGGTACTTCCCTAAAAGGCGCCCCTCCCGGTCGAACGTCATGCAGGTGTTGAACCGGCCGTTCGGGGCGTCTTCGTAGACCGACCCGGCCACGAGGACCACCCGGTTGTGCGCGGCGCAGGCCGAGAGGGCGCGTTCGGTCTCCCCGGGGATCGATTCGAGGCAAGAGTCCCCGCCCCCTTCCGGGCCGGGGTACTGGGCGAAATAGCGGGAGGTGAACAGCTCGGGCAGACAGACGACGTCCGCCCCCCGGCGGGCGGCCTCCGCGACGAGTGCGCACGCCCGCGCCCGGTTGCGCGCGGGTTCGGCCTCCATGACCATCTGCGCGAGTCCGATGACGACCTTCCCGACCATGGTCCGCTCCTTTCAGCCGAATCCTGCCACAACCCGGCCCCCCGGGCAACCGCCGGGAGCGGGAAACCGCCGCTCTTTGCTTCCGGGGCGGGTTCCTGTATTGTACCCGAAGGCGGGAAACCCGCCGAGGAGAGGAAAGACCGCATGCCCCAGATGGACGCCTTTTCCTGGAACCTGATCCTGGCCACGGCCGCGATCGCCGTCACCCACACCCTTTTCGGCCCGGACCACTACCTCCCCTTCATCATGCTCGCCCGCGCGCGCGGGTGGAGCCGGGCGCGCACGGTGGGGGTGACCGCGCTGTGCGGGGCGGGCCACATCCTCTCCTCCCTCGTGCTCGGAGCCCTGGGGCTGGCCGCGGGGAGCGCCATCGCGCGCATCGAGGCCCTGGAGGGGATGCGGGGGGACTGGGCGGCCTGGGGCCTGTTCGCCTTCGGGCTGGCCTACCTCGCCTGGGGCATCCGGCACGCCGTCCGGAGCCGCCGCGGGATCGCGGCGCACGCCCACGGCAGGGGGGTCCACATCCACACGCACGGGGACCACGTCCACGCGCACTCCGCCGGCGCCGCGGGCCGCTCCCAGCTCACCTTCTGGAGCCTCTTCATCATCTTCGTCCTCGGCCCCTGCGAGCCCCTCATCCCCCTTTTCGTGCTCCCGGCCAGCCGCGGCCGCTGGGACCTGGCGCTGGCGACCGGAATCGTCTTCGGCGTCATCACCATCGCCCTCATGGTGACGGTGACGCTGGTGGCGCTCAAGGGGCTCAGCCTGGTGCACTTCGGGCGGCTGGAGCGCTGGACCCACGCCATGGCCGGCGCCGTCATCGCCCTTTCGGGCGCCGCGGTGCTCTTCCTGGGGCTCTGACCCCGCTAGGCAAGATCGAAGGCGTCGTGGATCGCCCGCACCGCCCGGTGCGCCTCCGACTGGTCCACGACGAAGGAGATGTTCAGCTCCGAGGAGCCCTGGGCGATGGCGATGATGTTGACGTCGGCCCGGGCCGCGGCGGTGAAGGTCCTGGCCGCGATCCCGGGGACCCCCCGCATCCCCTCCCCCACCACCGCGATGATGGAGACGGAGTCCCGGACCCGGACCGCCTCGACCGTCTTGCGCGCGAGTTCCGGGCCCAGCTCGGTGCGGAGTTCCTCGACCGCCCGGCGGCAGTCCTTCTCGGGGATGATGAGGCAGACGTTGTGCTCCGAGGAGGCCTGCGAGATCATCATGACGTTGACGCGCACGCGGGCGAGCGCGGCGAAGAGGCGCGCGATGACCCCGGGCGCCCCCATCAGGCCGCTCCCCTCCACGGCCACCAGGCCGAGCTTGTCGATGGAGGTCACGTTCTTGACGATCTTCGCGGAGCTGCTCCCCGTGCGCGAGATCAGCGTCCCCGGGTGGGCGGGGTTGAAGGTGTTCTTGATCCGGATCGGGGTGCCGTGCTCGATCGCCGGCTGCATGGTCTTCGGGTGGATGACCTTGGCCCCGAAATAGGACATCTCCGCCGCCTCCCGGTAGGAGATCTCGCCCAGCGGCGCCGCCCCCTCGACCACCCGGGGGTCGGCCGTCATGACCCCGTCGACGTCGGTCCAGATCCAGATCTCGTCGCTGCCGAGGGCGGCCCCGACGATCGACGCGGTGTAGTCCGACCCGCTGCGCCCGAGCGTGGTGGTGATCCCCTCGGAGTTCGAAGCCACAAAGCCCGTCACCACGGGGACCACGCCCGACTCCACCAGGGGGAGGAGGGCGCCGCGCAGGGCGGGGTTGGTCACCTCGAAATCGACCGCCGCCTCGCCGTAGCCGCTGTCGGTGCGGATCAGGGGGCGCGCGTCGACGAAGCGGGCCGGGATCCCGCGCGCCTCGAGGATGGCGGCGATCTGCATGCAGGAGAGGAGTTCGCCGAAGGAGGCGATGGCGTCGAGCGAGCGCGGGCTCAGTTCCCCGAGCAGGTGCACGCCGCGGAAGAGGGTCTCGAGCTTGTCAATCAGCTCCCCCTGCTCCCGGACCAGGCGGTCCCTCGCCTCCCCCGGCTCCACCAGCGCCGTGACGATTTCGAGGTGCTTCTCCCGGAGCCGCGCGGTGTTCCGGAGCCCCTCCTCCTTCTTCCGCTCGAGCGCCAGGTGCGCCGTGCCCAGGAGCAGGTCGGTCACCCCCGACATCGCCGAGGCGACCACGACCGGCCGGTGGGATAGGTGGGAGCGCACGATGGTCGCGACTTCGCACAGGCGCTCTGCGTCGCCGACCGAGGTACCGCCGAATTTCATCGTAATCATAGGCTACCGTCCCTCACAGGTTCATGGCGCCGCCCGCCGGCAGCCGCCGTTCCGGGGGGAAAGGATATCACACTCTCCGCCCCCGGACCCCGCTCAATGGAGATAATGGCGCAATCCGCCCCCGGATGCGGTAGAATACCCGCTTGATCGACCCAAGGAGGTTTTCGATGTACCGGAGGAAGCACCCGCCCATCGCCCTGACGCCCACCCTTTTCCAGCTGGGGACCCCGGCATTCCCCGCCTTCCTGTCCCTGGGCGAGAGCGCCATGCTGATCGAGGGGGGCACCGGCCCCACCTTCCCCATCCTGGTGGAACAGATCCGGTCGCTCGGCGTCAGCCCGGAAAAGATCCGGTTCATCGCCCTGACCCACACCCACGCGGACCACATCGGGGGGATCCCCCACTTCAAGCGCATCTGGCCCCACATCCGCGTCATCGGGAGCGCCGCGGCGGAGAAGATCTTCCAGAAGCGCGACCTCTTCCACGAGTACCTCCTGGCCGACACCGCGATCGCCCAGATGATGAAGGCCAAGGACGAAATCGAGGACCTGCCGCCGTTTCTGACCGATTACCATTTCGGGCTGGACGCCGTCGTGCAGGAGGGGGAGCGGATCGACCTGGGAGGCGGGGTCGTCTGGGACGTCTTCGAGACCCCCGGGCATTCCCCCTGCCACGTCTGCTACCTCGAGCGCTCGGAGGGGACGCTGGTGGTCGGCGACGCCACCGGCTTCTACGTCCCGGAAAAGGACGCCCTGTGGCCGAACTATTTCGTGTCGCTCCCCAGTTACCTCGACAGCATCCGAAAAATGGCCACCCTGCCGGCCACGCGCGCCGTCCTGAGCCACAACTGCGTCCTGTACGGCCACGTCCGGGAGCACCTGCAATATGCGATGAACGCCACGGAGAAATACCACCGCGGGCTGCTCGCGCGCCTGGAGGCCGGGGATAGTGCGGAGAAGATCGCCATCGACAGCGCCCGCTTCGTCGACGGGATCACCGACATCCAGCCCTTCCGGGTCATGTACGACCTCAGCCGGCTCCTGATCAACCGGTCGCAGAAGGCGGGGCCCGACGTCTCGTTCGCCCTCGAGTAGCCGGAACCGCAACGGCCCCCGCCCTCCCGGCAGACCTGGACGCCGGGGTCACTCCCCGAAGTTGCGTTTGCGCCCGCCGCAAAAGAGTGTACAATCGCACCATCAGCGCCAGGGGTTTTCACGCCTCCGGCACCCGAAACGAAATCACCGGATCCGATGGGAGGCCTCATGACACTCCATGCAGGCAGGCGTACCTTCATAAAAACCACCGCCATGGCCGGCATCGCCGCAACCCTCCCGGTTGCCGGCCCCGCGAGCCAGGACGCCGTACTGTCAGCCGTAAAGCCCGGCGGGGGGACAAAACATCTGCTCCTGCTGAGCGATAACCCGAAGAGCTACGAAGGGTGGATCGAAACCGTCCGATCAGGGTCGGGACAAAACCTCCGCGTATCCTCCCTGAAGGTGGACTATCAGAAGCCGGATGAACTCATCCGCGTCCTCCGGGTGCAGGAGATGGATCTTCTCCTTCTGTGCCTGCCCCGTCTCACCTTCAATTTCGGAAGCCTGTATGACGCCATGGGTGACGTGCGCGTTCCGGTGATCGTGCTGTCGGCAAACCCCGAGTTGATCCCCATCGACGCCAACCTCGT
>CAZWXG010000107.1:0-2292 GCA_964637825.1 uncultured Acidobacteriota bacterium | reverse complement strand
GCAACGGAAATCGTCAACGTCCCGGATGAAACGATCCTCGATGTCTGCAGGTTGTACGTGTATCTGCGCGCCATGGTGGGGCGGGAGGGCTTGTCGGCCGTGTCGATGGATTGCCTCGGGTTTACCATGAGCCCCGACCCTATCCTGCCCTACCCTTGCCTGGCGTTTGCCAGGCTGCGCGACGACGGGATTACGGCTGCCTGCGAAGCGGATGTGTGCGGCATGCTGACGTCAATGTTCATGGAAAGGGTCAGCCAGAAGCCCTCCTTCATGTGCAACCTCATGTCGCTGGATGCTGCCGGTTCCAAAATCGTCCTGAGCCATTGCACTTCGGCGCTCGCGCTCGACGGCCCGGCGGCGCCCCCACTCCCCTACAGGCTCCACAACTACCACAATTTCGGCAAAGGGGTGGTGCCGGAGGTCGCTTTCCCGCAAGGGAAGGAAGTCCTGCTCGGCGGATTCAGCAAGGATCTGAAAAGCTTCGCGGCATGGCCCGGCCGCATCCAAAGCCAGGTGAAGGATACCGAGAAATCCTCGGCCGGCGGAGGCACGCCGCTCAACGCGTGCGCGAACACCATGGAGGTGACAATCAGGGACGCCGGCCGTTTCCTCCAGAACGTCAACGGGCTCCATCAGGTCATGGTTTTCGGCGATTACGCGAAAACCGTCGGCGACGCATTGTACGGAATGAACATGAGCCTGGTCGGGCCGGCGGAATTCGACCCTCCGGCGTGAATCCACATCGGTCAGCACCCGCGGAAATGCCATCCGGGCAATTCCCGGGTCCATGAAAAGGAGAAGCAGCCATGATTTCTGTTCCGGAAAAGCAACAGGGAACGACGAGGCGGGGATTCGTGAAGGAACTCACCGGCAACGCCGCCGGATTCGCCCTGGCCGGCATTTTAGCGGCCGCGTTCAGGCCGATCCAGGAGAGCATCGCCCAGGAAATCGGGGGTTCCGCTTCCCGGGCGCCCGGGTCGAAATACCGCAAGTGTTTCCTCAGCGAACTGACCGCGGAGGAAAAGGAAGTCGGCTACGGGGCCATGAAGATGTTTACGGCCTTTGCCGACGACGACATCATCGAAGGGTGCAATTATTTTTCGGTCATGTGGATGGGGGAAAGCGCCACCAAGATCATGGGGCACGGCCCGCACACGCACCCGGTCCCGGAAGTCCTGGTCGCGCTCGGCGCCGACCCCGGCAACCCGATGGATCTGGGGGCGACTTTCGAAATGTACATGGGCGAGGAAATGGAAAAGCACATCATCGACAGATCGACCCTGATCTACGTGCCGCCCGAAACCGTTCACTGCCCGTTTACCATTTTAAAAAGCACCCGCCCGTTCCTCTTCATCCAGGCGCACTACGGTCCCAAGCTGGTGGAAACCCCTAGACAGGACCTGGTGCCGGCGGACATGAGGGACAAGTACATTTTCATCAAGAGCGACGGCAAGTCCGAGAAGAAGCCGAAGAAGTAGGCCCGTAAGGGCGGCTGCAATCAATGCCCACGCAAACGCCGGCCGACAGCCGCGCGGGAGGGGCATAGTTGTCCCTCTACTCCAGGCTGAACATCGGTTCTCCGCCCAGGCCGGCCAGGATCGCCCGAGCGCACTCCTCCTGCTCCGCCGTTCCCGAGATGGCCAGCCAGACGGCCCCTTCCGCTCCACCAACCCCGCCGGCCGCCACCAATTCCGCCCTGGCGCCGGCAAGGATCCCGATGGCCTCCAGTTCCGTCACCACTTCCCCCGGGACGGGGAGCATCCGTGCCCCGCTCGCGCCCGGCGCGTCGAGCAGTGCGGCGATGTCGTTCAGGCCGGTCGAGACGCGCTTTTCGAGCCCGACGGGAAGGATGAGGCGAACGCGCCTTCCGACCACCGCCCCGAGCGCCGCCACGATCGTCCCCCCCTCCGGGTGCCCGATCAGGACGCCCGCCTGCTTCTGCGCAGGGTCGACGGCATTGGCGCCCTTGAGAATGACGTCCCCCTCCCCGAGTTCATCGACGACATCGAATATGGTCTTCCCCTTCAGCCACTTCCCTTTCCGGATGACGACATCGCCCGGGAACCCGCCCTCGTCGGATAACCGGCCGGTATCGCTCGTGTTCGCGCACGGCGGCAGGGTGATGCCGCGGAAAAATCCCTTGCGCGAGAACCCCTCCCGATTGCCGCATGCGTGCAGCAACTCCTCGGCCACGTATCCGTTGGTCGTTCCCGCGACGATCACGACGGTACCGGACTGGAGCGCCGTCCTTATCGCCGCGTGGTTGACAAGCGCCCTGGCAATCAGCCGCTT
>CAZWXG010000106.1:0-8569 GCA_964637825.1 uncultured Acidobacteriota bacterium | reverse complement strand
ATCTTCGCCTGGACATCGGCCCGCACCGAGGCCGGCCGGCTGCGGGCGGAACTCTCGGCGGCCCGGGCGGGGAGCGCCGAGGCCCGGGACGAGCTCGGCGCCCTGACAGCGCGATCGGCCCAGCTCGACCGGATCCTGGAATTGGCGGGCAGACAGGGGCTCCAGAGCGCGCGCCTCGTCGGCCAGCCCGCGACCCCGGCCAACGCGGGCGTGATCCTCTGGGACGCCGGCCGCCGGCAGTGCCTCGTCATCGCCTCCTTCCTCCCGGCTCCCCCGGGAGAGGTCTACCAGCTCTGGTTTTCGACCCCCGGGGCCAGGGTGCCGGTCGGCGTGCTGGAGGCGGACGCCTACGGGCGCGTGCACGCCGCGCTCCCGACTCCCGCGGGGCTCGAGCAGGCCCTGGCGGCCGTCGTCACCCTGGAACCGGCCCCGGGGTCGGCCGCGCCCGAAGGCCCCTTCTGCGCCACCGGGCAATTCCACTGACCCTCCCGCGGCGCCCCCCGCTTCCATTCTCTCTTTGAAATACGGGCCAAAGGCGGATATCCTCTTTCGTTTGATGGAGGTGAATCCAAATGCCGGCTTACGACCCTCATGAGATAGAGGCCCGGTGGCAGCGGTACTGGGAGGAAAACAGGACCTTCCGCGCCGCCGACGACAGCGCCAAACCGAAAACCTACGTGCTCGACATGTTCCCCTACCCTTCCGGGGAAGGGCTCCACGTGGGGCACCCCGAGGGGTACAGCGCCACCGACATGTACTGCCGCTACCAGCGGATGAGGGGGCGCAACGTGCTGCACCCGATGGGCTACGACGCCTTCGGCCTCCCCGCCGAACAGTACGCCATCGAGACGGGGACTCACCCCGGGGTCACGACCGAGAAGAACATCTCCAATATCCGCCGGCAGATCAAACAGCTCGGTTTCAGCTATGACTGGGACCGCGAACTCAGCACGACCGACGCCGGATACGTGCGCTGGACCCAGTGGATCTTCCTCCTGCTGTTCGACACCTGGTTCGACCCCGATTACGGGTGGACGGACCCCGCGGGCCGGCGCCGGCGCGGGAAAGGGCGTCCCATCGCGGAGCTGCCTCTCCCCGCGCCGGTGGCGGCCCGGGGAGAGGCGGAGGTGCGCCGCTACCGGGACTCGTTCCGCCTGGCCTACCAGGCCGAATCCCCCGTGAACTGGTGCGCCGCCCTGGGCACCGTGCTCGCCGACGAGGAGGTCATCAACGGGAGATCGGAGCGGGGGAACCATCCCGTGGAGCGCGTGCTGCTGCGCCAGTGGAAGCTGCGCATCACCGCCTATGCGGACCGGCTGGTGGAAGACCTGGAAACGCTCGACTGGCCCGCCGCCATCAAGGAAATGCAGAAGAACTGGGTGGGGCGCAGCGAGGGGGCGGAAGTCGACTTCCACATCGGGGCGGAGGACGATTTCGACCGCTGGCGCCGGTCCCGGGCGCGGTCGGGATTTCCGGAAGCGCCGGGGCCGGACACCCTCCGCGTCTACACCACCCGGCCCGACACCCTCTTCGGGGCCACCTACATGGTCCTGGCCCCGGAACACCCGCTGGTCGACCGTGTGGCCGTCGAAGGGCGGCGCGCGGAGATCGCCGAGTACCGCGCCAGGACCGCGGCGACCAGCGAGGAGGACCGCGTCGCGGGACGCGGCGAGAAAACCGGCGTCTTCACCGGCGGCTACGCCACCAATCCCGTCAACGGCAACCGCATCCCGGTGTGGATCGCCGACTACGTCCTCTCCAGCTACGGGACCGGCGCCATCATGGCGGTCCCGGCGCACGACCAGCGCGACCTCGAATTCGCCCGCAGGTTCGGCCTCCCCGTCCGCGCCGTGGTGGCGCCCCCGGCCGAGTGGCTGAGGCTCGCCCAAGGCAAGGGGGGAGCCGCCCTGACCGCGGACACCTACCCGGAGAGGGTGGGGGAACTGCCCGAGGCCTACGCGGGCGACGGCCCCGGCATGCAGTCGGCCAACTCCGAAATCTCGCTCGACGGCGTGCCCACGGCCGAGGCGAAGCCGGCCATCACCGCCTGGCTGGCCCGGGGCGGCCTCGGGCGCGCCGCGGTGAAGACCAGGCTGCGCGACTGGCTCTTCAGCCGGCAGCGCTACTGGGGGGAACCGATCCCCATCCTCCACGAACTGGACTCCGCGGGCAATCCCAACGGCCTGACGCGGGCGGTCGGGCCCGAAGAACTCCCGGTCCTCCTCCCCGAGATGGAGGATTTCAAGCCCACCGGAAAGCCGGGAGGCCCCCTGGAAAAGGCGGTCGCGTGGATCCGGGTGACCCGCGACGGCAGGGAGTACCTGAGGGAAACCAACACCATGCCGCAGTGGGCCGGCTCCTGCTGGTACTACCTCCGCTTCTGCGACCCCCACAACGGCGAACGGGCCTGGGACCCGGAAAAGGAACGCTACTGGATGCCGGTGGACCTGTACGTGGGGGGGGCCGAGCACGCGGTGCTGCACCTGCTCTATTCCCGCTTCTGGCACAAGGTACTGTTCGACCGCGGGCACGTGTCCACGATGGAGCCGTTCGGGAGGCTGGTCAACCAGGGCATGATCCTTTCGGTGACCTACCGCAACTCCGAGGGGAGGATCGTCCCCTACCGCCAGATCCGCTTCGAGGAGGGGAAGGCGTTCGACGCCGAAACCGGCGTGGAACTCGCCGGAGAGACCGAGAAGATGTCGAAGTCCCGCGGCAACGTCATCCCCGTGGACGTGCCGATTCAACGGTACGGCAGCGACACCACCCGCCTGTACGAGATGTTCATGGGGCCGCTCGAGTCGACCAAACCGTGGAGCATGCAGGGGGTGGAGGGGATCAGCCGCTTCCTCAACCGTTCCTGGCGCATGATCGTCGACGAGGACGCCGATGCGGTCCGGCCGAACGAAAGCGTGCGCCCCGGGGCGGCGCCGGACGGGGAGGAACTGCGCGTACTGCACAAGACGATCCGGGCCGTGACGCAGGACATGGAGAGCCTGAGCTTCAACACGGCCATCAGCCGGCTGATGGAATTCGTCAACTTTTTCACGGGCCGGAAAGAGCGGCCCCTGGAGTGCATGGAGAGCTTCGTGCTCATGCTCGCCCCCATGGCCCCCCACATCGCCGAGGAACTGTGGCGGGCGCTGGGGCACGCGCAGTCGCTGGCCTATGCCCCCTGGCCCCCCTTCGAGCCGAAGTACGCGGAGGAAAGCGTCGTGGACATGCCGGTGCAGATCAACGGAAAGGTCCGCGGGCGGATCCCGGTCGACGCCCGGGCCACGAGGGAGCAGATGGAACAGGCGGCCCTCGGCGACCCCAGGATCCGGAAATACCTCGAGGGGACGACGGTGCGCAAGGTGATCGCCATCCCCGGCAAACTCGTCAACATCGTGGCCGGCTGACGGCGGAGGGACCTGTATGCACACGCGCTTTCTGATGATTTTGCCGCTGGCCGGCGCCCTGATGGGGGCGGGATGCCGGGAGAAAACGCCCACGCCCGGGGCCGCCGCGCCGGGGGACCCGGGAATCGAATCGGCCCACGCACCCGCCCTGCAGGCGCCCGCCCGACAGGCGCCCGCGGCCACCGGCGGGCTGCGGTTTTCGGCCCCGGGGGGGTGGAAAGCGGAGACCCCCTCGTCCCCGAACCGCCAGGCGCAGTATTCCCTGGCGCGGGTCCCCGGCGACCCGGAGGACGCCGAGGCCGTCGTCTATCACTTCGAAGGGGGAGGGGGCACGCCCCAGGCGAACATCGAACGCTGGATCGGCCAGTTCCGGAAACCGGACGGCTCCCCGGCGTCGGACACGGCCAGGATCGCCAACCGCACCATCAACGGCATTCCCGTCACGGTGGTGGACGTGAGCGGCTCCTACACGGGCTCCATGATGGCCATGCAGGGAGCGGCCGGCCCCAAACCGGGATTCCGGATGCTGGGCGCCATCGCCGAAACCGGGAACGGCCTCTGGTTCGTCAAACTGACCGGCCCCGCCCCGACGGTCGCCCGCTGGCAGCCGGGCTTCGAGGCCTTCCTGGACTCGCTGGCCGCGGCCCCCTGACCTTCAGGGAAAGATTTCCACGGCGACGGGGACCGAAGCCCTGACCGCGGCCGCGATCGATTCCAGGGCCTGCGGGCCAAGCGGGGAGACCGCGTCCTCGGCGGGGCGCCGGGCGACGGTGTAGAGGTGAACGGCCCGGACCCCCCCCCCTCCCGCGACGATGTCGCGTAACCGCCCGCACCAGGCCTCGATCTCCCCGACCGGAGGCTCGGCACCCTCCAGCCGCATCCAGAGCGACTGGATCACCAGCGGCCGGATCCGGGCGGCCTCGAGGATGTTGCCCAGGATGCGACCGAGCGGTGCACGCGCCCGGTTCACCCGCCGGAACCAGGATTCGGAACCCGCGTCGAGCTTGGCCCAGATCTCGCCGCCGTGGGCGTAAAGCGCCGCGAGCGCCGGGCGCACGGCCGGCCGGTCAAGGTATTCGGCGTTGGTCAGGAGCACGAGCCGGGCGGCGTCGAGCCCGAAGCGCGCGCGCGCGGCGGCGGCGCTGCGGACCGCCTCGGCGAGCCGCGGGTACAGGGTCGGCTCCCCGTTCCCGGCAAAGGCGAGATCGCGCACACCCCGTTCGGCCGCGCCGAGCAGGGAGAAGGGGGGATCGGCGTAGAGCGACCCGTCCCGCTCCGCCCGCAGGATTTCCTCCAGTTCCCGATCGAGCGCGGCGAGTTCGACCGCCGGGCGGCGCGGGGCCGGGCGGCGGTCCACCTGGCAGTAGGCGCAATCGAAGTTGCACTCCCGACCGGGGTTGAGGTTGATCCCGATCGAGAGGCCGCGGCTCCTGCGGGAGACGACGCCGTAGACGTGGAGGTTGTCCCGCCACCGCCGCTCGTGGCTCCGGTAGGCCTCCGCCAGTCTTCCCGAGGTCCCGTCTGCATCCGCCATCGATCCGGCCCCCTCATGCGCCCCTCATCCACCCTCCCGGTTCGGGCGCCCGTGCCCCCATCATAGCACGGGGCCCGACCGACCCGCCATTTCCCGCGATTTCCCGGTTGACAGCGGAGAATCCGTCTTGATAGGCTAACAGACGGCCTGCCCCACAATCGGGGGCGGCCGTGGACGGAGTCAGATATGGGAGCATCCAGCCTGCATCTTGGAATCGATACTTCGCAAAATACTTCCCTGCCCGTCGTTGTAGGTACCGTACTCATTTTCAACAACGTCCTTACCGGAGTCTTACGGTTCGGATGATGGCACCCAAACTGGGATACCAGGGCCGTCACCCGAACCGGGATGACGGCCCTTTTTGTTTCATGCCCCTAATATCGAGCGCAGGAGACAGCGACCATGAGCACCATCAACCCACCCGCTTCGCAGTTGAATCCCCAGAGCACCCGCACGCTCTCCATTCTTGTCGAAAACAGGTTCGGGGTCCTTTCCCGGATCACCGGGCTTTTCAGCGCCCGGGCCTACAACATCGAGAGCCTCACGGTGGCGCGCACCTCCGACCCCGGCCTTTCGAGAATCACCATGGTCGTACGCTGTGAATCGCTCCTGGCCCAGCAGATCCTGAGACAGGTGGAGAAACTGCCCGACACGGTGGAAGCGGCCGACCTGACCGAATCCAACTGCGTGGAACGCGAACTCATCCTGGTCCGGGTGAGGGCCCCGGAGGGGAAACGGACCACCCTGCTGACCGAGGCCGAGATCTTCCGGGCCCGCGTCGTCACGGCGACGCCCGACAATTACGTGTTCGAGGTCACCGGCGATCCCGGCAAGGTCGAGGCGTTTCTCGATGTCGTGCGCCCCTACGGCATCGACGAAATGGTGCGCACCGGCAAGGTGGCGCTGCACAGGAATCTCTCGGCGAAAAACGGGGACACCGAACCGGCCTAACGAAACAGGAAAGGAAATTCGAGATGACCGCACCACAGGAGCAGAAATCCCATCCGCTGGCCGGCAGGCGCATGACCGGGGCGGAGATGATCATCCAGGTACTGGCCGAGGAAGGGGTCGATACCGTTTTCGGCTACACCGGCGGGGCGATCCTGCCGACCTACGACGCCATCTTCCGCTACAACGCCGAGCGCCAGGACCGCCGCGACGAGCAGATCCAGCTCATCGTTCCCGCCAACGAGCAGGGGGCCGGGTTCATGGCCGCGGGATACGCCCGCGCCAGCGGCAAGGTCGGGGTCTTCATCGTCACCTCGGGGCCGGGCGCGACCAACAGCCTGACCCCCATCCGCGACTGCATGGCCGATTCGGTCCCGGCCGTGCTGATCTGCGGCCAGGTCGCCCGTGCCGCCATCGGCACCGACGCGTTCCAGGAAGCCCCGGTGTTCAACCTCATGAGCCCCTGCGCCAAGCACGTCTTCCTGGTGGAGGAGCCGGAAGAGCTGGAAGCGACGGTGCGCACCGCGTTCGCGATCGCCCGCAGCGGCCGGCCCGGCCCCGTCGTCATCGACGTTCCCAAGGACGTGCAGAACTGGGAGGGGGTGTTCCGGGGCGAAGGGACGCTGCACTTCCGCGGCTACGAGCAGCGGATGCTGGAGCTCTCCCGCTCCCGCCTGTCGGAGGAGTCCTGCGGCACCTTCTTCGAACTCCTCGCCAAGAGCGAGCGCCCGCTGATCTGCGCCGGCGGCGGCATCATCTCGGGCGACGCGGCCGGCCAGCTGCGCGAGTTCACGAAGAGGTTCGGGATCCCGGTGGTGACCACGCTGATGGGGATCGGGAGCGTGGACACGACCGACGAACTGTCGCTGCACATGCTGGGCATGCACGGCATGGCCTACGCCAACTACGCCGTGATGGACTGCGATTTCCTGATCACCCTCGGCGCCCGTTTCGACGACCGGGTCGCCGGCAAGGTGCAGGAGTTTGCGCCCAAGGCGAAGATGCTGGCCCATATCGACATCGACGCGGCCGAGATCGGCAAGGTCAAGACGGTGACCTGGTCCCACGTGGGCCCGGCCCGGGAGGCCCTGGAGGACCTCATGCGGCACGGGGAGGGTTTCCGGAAGGACTTCTCGGCGTGGCTCGGGCACGTGCGCGACCTGAAGCGGCAGCACGCGCGCAACTATAACCGCGAAACCAGCGCCATCCAGCCCCACCAGGTGCTCGAGTGCCTGAGCGGGATCATGAAGGGGGAGGCCATCGTCGCGACCGGGGTGGGCCAGCACCAGATGTGGGCGGCCCAGTACCTGGACATCCGTCATCCCCGCTCGCTGCTGACCAGCGGGTCGATGGCCACCATGGGCTTCGGGCTCCCCGCCGCGATCGGGGCCCAGCTGGCCTTTCCCGACCGGCTGGTAATCGACGTGGACGGGGACGGCAGCATGCGCATGAACCTGGGGGAACTGGAAACGGCGACCACCTACAACCTGCCCGTCAAGGTGCTCGTGCTGAACAACTGCGGGGACGGCATGGTGCGCCAATGGCAGAAGCTCTATTTCGGCAACCGGTTCTCGGGCTCGGACAAATCCCTGCGGCAGAAGGATTTCGTCAAGACGGCCGAGGCCGACGGCTTCCGGTTCGCCCGCCGGCTCACCGAAAAATCCCGGCTCGAGGAGACACTGGAGGAATTCATCGCGTTCGACGGCCCGGCGTTCCTGGAAGTCATGATCGACCCCGAGGCCTGCGTCTACCCGATGGTCGGCCCCGGGATGGGCTACAAGGAAATGATCACCGGCGATTACATCGCGGGCCGGAACCCGGGGGATGACCTTTCCATGGGAGCCCCGCCGTCCGATTCGTTCTAGGAGCCTGCTATACTTGGTGACAGGCAGTCAATTCTTTTTCGCGAGGAGTAGAGCTATGGCACAGATCACGTTCAAGGGGAACCCGGTCCACACTGCCGGGGCCCTCCCCGCAACCGGCTCCGACGCCCCCGGTTTCTCCCTGGTGGCCTCCGATCTTTCGCCGGTCGCGCTCGCCGACTTCAAGGGGAAAAAGGTGGTCCTGAACATCTTCCCGAGCATCGACACCTCCGTCTGCGCCGCTTCGGTCCGGCGGTTCAACGTCGAGGCCGCAAAACTGGAAAACACGGTGGTGCTTTGCGTTTCCCGCGACCTCCCCTTCGCCCAGAAGAGATTCTGCGCCGCGGAGGGGATCGCCAACGTCCTTACCGCGTCCGAATTCCGGGACAGCGGTTTTTCGGACGCCTACGGGGTACGCATGACGGACGGCCCCCTGGCGGGCCTCCTCTCCCGGGCCGTGGTGGTGATCGACGAAGGGGGCCGGGTCCGGTATGCCGAGCAGGTGCCCGAAATCACCGAGGAACCGGATTACACAGCAGCCCTGGCGGCCGTAAAATCCTGAGATGGCGGGGGGGCAGACTAAACAATCCCCCTCTTTTGCCGATAGGATAGGCCATGATGCGAAAAAAGCAGGAAGAGCGGGAACTGTGCGCGGATCTGGTCAAGATCCAGTGGGAAAACGATTCCGGCTCCGTCCGGAGCGAATGGGCCATCCTCGGCGACATCTCCCCCTCGGGCGCCTGCCTCGAGGTCGAGATTCCGATCGAACCGGAAACCGTCGTCGGGCTCCAGTTCGCCAGCGAACAGTGCCAGGCGCGCACCAA
>CAZWXG010000105.1:3266-8710 GCA_964637825.1 uncultured Acidobacteriota bacterium | reverse complement strand
AATCTCGGCTAGTCTCTAGCTTCCTGTATGAAGACATCGCACCGGCTTTTCCATTTTGTCAGGCCCCACCTGGGCGCGCTCGCGCTCTCCTTCGTACTGCTGGCGCTGACGAGCCTGTTCGAGGTCCTGACCACCGCCCTGGTCATCCCCCTTTTCGACGACGTCCTCGCCGCCGGCCCGGCGGCCGGGGCCCCCGCCCACTCCCTGGTCCGGTTCCTCGACGGGGCGCTCGGCCTCCTGCCGGGGAGCATGGTGACCCAACTGGCGCTGGCGTTGCTGGTTCTGACCTTCGGCAAGGGGGTCTGCCTCTACTACTCCAACTACAACATGGGGTACGTGGGCCAGAGCGTGCTGACCGACCTGCGCATCCGCCTCTTCTCCCACGTCCTCGGACAGTCGGTGGAGTTCTTCGCGGGCCATTCCACGGGGAAGCTGATGTCGCGGATGTCGAGCGACGTCGAACAGCTGCAGGAGGCGGTGTCGAGTTCGCTCGGGGAACTGCTGCGCGAGGTCGTCCTGCTCGCCGCCCTGGTCGGCTTCATCTTCTACCTCGACTGGAAACTCGCCCTGATCGCGCTGCTGATCGCGCCCCTGGCCGGGCTGCTGACCATGGTCATGGGGAAGAGGATCCGCTCGGTCAGCGCGCGCGGGCGCGAGAGCGCCGCCGTGCTCAACGACCAGCTCCAGCAGTCGATCACCGGGATGCGCGTCATCAAGGCCTTCGGCATGGAGGCGCACGAGGAGAAGGGGTTCGTCGCCCGGTCGGCCGAGCTCTTCCGCAGCAACATGCATGCGGCGTCGATCCTGTTCCTGAACTCCCCCCTCATGGAGTTCCTGGGCATGGTCGCCTTCGTCCCGCTGCTCTATTACGCGCACGCGCGCATCGCGGACGGGTCGCTGTCGCTCGGCCTGTTCGGGGGGTCGCTCTTTTCGCTCTTCCGGATGTACGACCCGATCCGGAAACTGAGCCGCGTCCACGTGCAGCTGCAGCGCGCCATGGCTTCCGGCAACCGGATCGTGGAACTGCTCGACGCCCACCTGGAAATCCCCGACCGCCCCGGGGCGCGCGCGCTCGAGGGGGTTCCCGGTTCGGTGGAGTTCCGCGGCGTCTGTTTCCGTTACGCGGACCCGGCCGGCGAAACCCGGGTGCTCGACAACATCGACCTGCGGGTCGAACGCAACCAGGTCGTCGCCCTGGTCGGCGCGAGCGGTTCGGGAAAGACCAGCCTGGTGAACCTCATCCCCAGGTTCTACGACCCCTCCTCGGGCTCGGTCCTCATCGACGGCGTCGATATCCGCGAATTCACCCAAGGCTCGCTGCGCCGCGCGATCGCCATGGTGACCCAGGAGACCTTTCTCTTCAACGACACGGTGCGCCACAACATCGCCTACGGCGACATCGGGGCTCCGGAGGAGAGGGTGCGCGCGGCGGCCCGGGCGGCGCTGGCCGACGGCTTCATCTCGCGGCTGCCGGAAGGGTACGACACCGTCATCGGGGAGCGCGGGCAGCGCCTCTCGGGGGGGGAGCGGCAGCGCATCTCGATCGCCCGGGCCCTCCTGCGCAACGCGCCGATCCTGATCCTGGACGAGGCGACCTCGGCGCTCGATTCCGAATCGGAAAAGCTGGTGCAGGAGGCGCTCGCCAACCTGATGCGGGACCGGACGACGTTCGTGATCGCCCACCGGCTCTCGACCATCCGCCGCGCCGACCGGATCCTGGTGCTCGAACGGGGGCGGATCGCGGAGGCGGGAACCCACGACGAGCTCGTGGCGCGCGACGGCGCCTACCGACGCTTTTTCCGGCTCCAGGCGCAGGGATAGGGGAGCAGGACGCGCCCCTTGACCCCGGAGCCAAATCACGCTAAACTATTAGTTTTTCTGAAGATGAGGAAGGAAAGCGCATGATCCTCAGCATGACGGGGTACGGCACCGGATCGGCACGGGAGGGCGACACGACGGTGAGCGTGGAGGTCAAGACGGTCAACCACCGTTTCCTCGACCTGCACGTGCGGCTGGCGCGCGAATGCCAGTTCCTGGAACCGGAAGTCCAGCGGGCGGTGCGCGCCCGGGTCGGCCGGGGGCGGGTGGACGTCGGGGTGACGGTGCAGAATTCGGGTGCGGGCGGGTTCCGGGTCCGCACGGACCTGGTGCGCCGCTACCTGGGCGCCGTCGACCGGCTCCGGGCCGAGTTTCAGCTCGAGGGCGCGCTCGACCTGCGTGCGCTGCTGACCCTGCCGGGGGTGCTCGAGACGGAGGACGGCGTGAGCCCGGAGGCGGGGCCGCTGCTGGAACTGGCCGGGCGCGGCCTCGAGGAGGCGCTCGGGCATGTCCTGGAGATGCGGCGCCGGGAAGGGGAGGCGCTCCGGTCCGACATGCTGAAAAACCTGGCCAGCATCGAGGCGAGCACCAACCGGATCGGCGGGCTCAGCCGGGACGACGCGGCCGGGTACCTGAAAACGCTCCAGGAGCGGATCGCGAAGCTCCTCCCGCAGGGGGGGGTCGATCCGCAGCGGCTGGCCCAGGAGGCCGCGCTGATCGCGGACCGGGCGGACATCGGGGAAGAGGTCGCCCGCATGCACAGCCACATCGGGCAGTTCCGGCAGCTCGTCGACGCCGAGGAAAAGCCGGGGAAGAAGCTCGACTTCCTGATCCAGGAGATGCAGCGCGAAGCCAACACGATCCTTTCCAAGTCGGGGAACCTGGAGGTCACCGAGCTGGGGATCGCCGTCAAGACCGATGTCGAAAAGCTGCGCGAGCAGGTCCAGAACGTGGAATGACGCCATGAAGAGAGGGAACCTGATCATCGTGTCCGGCCCGTCCGGAGCGGGGAAGAGCGCGCTGGTGGGGCATGCGCTCGCCGCTGTGGACAACCTGGAGTTTTCGGTGTCGTACACGACGCGGGCGCCGCGCAGGAACGAGCGCGACGGGGTCGAATACTTCTTCATCGACCGGCGCGAATTCGAGACGCGGATCGCCGCCGGGGAACTGCTCGAATGGGCCGAGGTCCACGGCAACTACTACGGGACCTCGCGCCGGTTCGTCGACGACCGGACCGGGCGGGGAACCGACGTCATCCTGGACATCGACGTGCAGGGGGCCGGCATCATCCGGCGGGAACGGCCGGACGCGGTGGGGATTTTCGTCATGCCCCCCTCGTTCGAGGTGCTCGAGGAGCGCCTGACGCGCCGGAGCCTGGACGACGCCGAGGTCATCAGGATGCGGCTCGAGCGCGCCTGCGGCGAGATCAGCCGCTACCGCGAGTACGATTACCTGATCGTCAACGACGGGCTGGACGCGGCCGTCCGCGACCTCGAAGCGATCATTGTGAGCACCCGCTGCCGGATGTCGGCGATGACCGGTCCGGCCCGAACGATAATGGACACTTTTGGAGGAACCCATGCAGAAAATCCCTGAGCGCATCGGATCGAAATACCGCTTCATCATCCTGGCGGCGGAAAGGGCGAAGCAGCTGCAGAACAACGCCAAGCCCAAGGTCAAGACGAAGTCGACCAAGCCCGCCCATATCGCCATGAGGGAACTGGAAGAGGACCTGCTGAGCTACGAGGTCACCACCCCGGTCGAGCTGCCGGGGCAGGTCTAGGGGCGCCGGGGCTTCCGGAAAGGGGGACGGTTCATGAAAGTGGCGCTCGGAGTCACCGGCTGCATCGCCGCGTACAAATCGATCGAGGTGATGCGCGGGCTGCAGAAGGCGGGGGTGGAGGTCCAGGTGGTGCTGACCCGCTCGGCGGCGGAGTTCGTCACGCCCCTCGCCTACGAATCGCTTTCGGGCCTGAGCGTGATCCTGGACATGTTCCGGCCGGAGATGAACCGGGACATCCACCACATCAGCCTGGCGCAGTCGATCGACCTGCTGGCGGTGGTCCCGGCGACGGCCAATATCCTGGGGAAGATGGCCCACGGCATCGCCGACGACTTTCTTTCGACCCTTTACCTCTCCAACCCGGCGCCCGTCCTCATCGCCCCGGCGATGAACGTGGAGATGTGGCGGCACGCGGCCGTCTGCGCCAACGTGGAAACGCTCCGGGGGCGGGGGCACCATTTCGTGGACCCGGAGCCGGGCATGCTCGCCTGCGGCATCGAGGGGGAGGGGCGCCTGGCGGCGGTGGACGTGATCGTCGACCGGATCCTGGGGGTGCTCGGCGCCGGGCGCGACCTGGCCGGGCTGAAGGTGCTGGTGACGGCGGGACCGACGGTGGAGGACATCGACCCCGTCCGCTTCATTTCCAACCGGAGTTCGGGGAAGATGGGGTACGCCGTGGCGCAGGCGGCGCGGGAGCGCGGCGCCGAGGTGACGCTGGTTTCGGGGCCCGTGAACCTCCCGGTCCCCGCGGGGGTCGAACTGGTCCCGGTGCGTTCGGCGGCCGGGATGGCGGAAGCGGTCGCGCGCCTCTTCCCGGAAACGGACATCGTCGTGAAGGCGGCGGCCGTGGCCGATTACCGGCCGGCGGAGCCGGCGGGACAGAAGGTCAAGAAAGGGGCGGCGCCCCGGACGCTGCTGCTCGAGCGCACGGAGGACATCCTGGCCCGGCTCGGGAGGGAGAAAACCGGGCAGGTGCTGGTCGGGTTCGCCGCCGAGACCGAGAACCTGCTCGAGAACGCGCGGGCAAAGCTCGCAGGCAAGAACCTGGACCTCGTCGTCGCCAACGACGTGTCGCGGGGGGTGTTCGGCGAAGATTCGGCCAGCGTGCACATCATCAGGAGACAGGGGGAGGACGTGACGCTGCGGGATCGGTCCAAGGAGGCGATCGCCCGCCGGATCCTCGATCTCGCGCTCGAGGCGCGCCGGACCCGGGGAGACGAAACCCCATGAAAAGCGGGACCGCCGTCATCATCGGACGACCCAACTCGGGAAAATCGACGCTGCTCAACGCCCTCGCCGGGCAGAAGGTGTCGATCGTCTCCTCCAAGCCCCAGACCACGCGCCACCGCATCATCGGGGTCATCAACGAAGCGCGGGGCCAGGTCGTCTTCGTCGATACCCCGGGGATCCACAAGCCCGCCTTCCGGATGAACCAGCGGATGCTGCACACGGTCTACGAGGAGATCCGCGGGGTCGACCTGGTGCTGCACATGGTCGACAGCGGCATCCCCTTCGGCGCGGGGGAAAACTTCGTGCTCGAGATGGTGAAAAAGGCGGGCGCCCCCGCCTTCCTGCTCCTCAACAAGATCGACTCCATCGCCAAGCAGCGGCTCCTGCCCGCCATCGACCGCTACGCGCAGGCGGGATGCTTCCTGGAGATCATCCCGATCTCGGCCGCCAAGGGGGAAAATCTCGACCTGCTCCGCGACCGGATCTTCGAATACATGCCCGAGGGGGAGCCGCAGTACGGCGAGGACCTGGTCACCGACCGGACGGAGCGCTTCCTGGCCGGGGAGTTCATCCGGGAAAAACTGCTCGAGCGGCTGCGCGAGGAACTCCCCTA
>CAZWXG010000105.1:0-3166 GCA_964637825.1 uncultured Acidobacteriota bacterium | reverse complement strand
TCGGTGCTGGACGAACTGGGGCTCGGGTCGTGAACCGCCGGCAGCTGGGGGAGCAGATCCACGGTCACCTGAAGCTCCTGTGCGACCTCGGCGTCCGCCATGCCGGTGCGCCCCGCGGGGCAAAACGGCCGCGGGCGGCCGCGAGCGTCCCGGCCGCGGTGCGGGAGGCGGAGGTCGCGGCGGCCGCCGGTGCGGAAACCCTCGAGGAGATCCGTGCCGACCTGGGGGACTGCCGGCGTTGCGCCCTGGCGGCGACGAGGAACCGGATCGTGTTCGGCGCGGGGAGCGCGCGTGCGACGCTGATGTTCGTCGGCGAGGCGCCGGGAGCCGAGGAGGACGCCCAGGGGCTCCCTTTCGTGGGGAAGGCGGGCCAGCTGCTGACCCGCATGATCGAGGCGATCGACCTCCGGCGGGAAGACGTCTACATCTGCAATATCCTGAAATGCCGCCCGCCCGGGAACCGCAACCCCGAACCGGACGAAATCGCGGCCTGCAGGAATTTCCTGCTGCGGCAGATCGCCGCCGTGCGCCCCGCGCTGATCTGCACCCTGGGCGCCTTCGGCGCGCAGACGCTGCTGGGGACGACCGAACCGATCGGGCGGCTGCGCGGGCGGCTGATCGATTACGGCGGCATCAAGCTCGTGGCCACGTACCACCCCGCCTACCTGCTCCGAAACCCGATCGAAAAGCGCAAGGTGTGGGACGACCTGTGCCTCGTGCGCGATCGCCTGCGTTCGGTGTAGACCCGGGTCCATAATCGAGGTTGTCATGATGGAGTTCGTGGAGGTCGCCGTACCGTGCGGCGTGCGCAGGACGTTCGCCTATTCGGTCCCGCGGGCGCTCAGTACCCGGATCGCCCCGGGAATGCGCGTGCTGGTCCCTTTCGGGCGGAAGCTCGTGACCGGCTACGTCGTGGGGGAACTCGGGGCCGAGGCGGTCCGGGGGATCCGGCTGAAGGCGGTCGAAGAGCTGCTCGAGGCTCGGCCTTCGGTGACCCCGGGGCTCGTCCGGACGGCGCTGTGGGTGAGCGAGTACTATTTCGCCCCGCCCGGGGAGGTGTTCCGCGCCCTGTTCCCCGCCGGTTCGCAGGTGCTCGGCGAGCGGGTCGCCTCGCTCGAGCCCCGGGCGGCGGCGCTTTACGAGGGGGGACTGCGCCCGATGGGGCTCGCGCCCCAGGAGGAGGCGCTCCTCGGCACCCTCGCCCGGGAGGGGACGCTCACGGTCAAGGAACTGGCGCGCCGGGCGGGCGTGAGGGGGGCGGACGCCTGGGTGGAGTCGCTCGAGGCGGCGCACCACATCCGGATCGAAATGCGGGTCGGGGGCGCGAAGAACAGGGAAAAGAGGCGATGGGGCATCCGGCGGCTGCCGGCGGATGCGGATCCCTCCCTGCCGCCGGCGCAGAGACGCCTGTATGACGCGCTCGGCCCCGGTCAGACGGCGCTCGAGGAAGCGCTCGGCCTGGCGGGCTGCTCCCGGAGCGCCGCCACGGCTCTGGAGCGCAAGGGGTTGGCCGCCGTCGCACCGATGAAGATCGAGCGGGTCCCCCGCGAGCTCGAACCCGCAGACGCGGGCGGGGGGCTCGAGCTGACGCGCCACCAGCGGGAAGTGATCGACGGCATCCTCGCCCTGATGCGGCGGCCGGAGGCGGCGCGCTGCCTGATTCACGGGGTGACCGGGAGCGGGAAGACGGAGGCCTACCTGAGGCTGATCACCGAGGCGCTCCGGATGGGGAAGTCGGCGCTGTTTCTGGTGCCGGAGATCGGGCTCACGCCCCTGCTCAGCCGCCTGGTGGTCTCGCGTTTCCCGGGGCTGGTGTCGATGCTGCACAGCGGCATGAGCCCCGGGGAGCGCTACGACCAGTGGAGCCGCATCCGCGACGGGGACGCGCGGGTGGTGGTGGGGACGCGCTCGGCGGTGTTCGCGCCGCTCGAGGATCCCGGGCTGGTGATCATCGACGAGGAACAGGACGGCTCCTACAAACAGGACGAATCCCCCTGCTACCACGCGCGCGAGGTGGCCTGGCACCGCATGCGCCAGTCGGGGGGGGTGCTCGTGATGGGATCGGCCACGCCGTCGATCGAGACCTACCACCTGGCGGTTTGCGAGCGGAAGGCGGCCTACTTTCACATTCCCGAAAGAATCGAAGCGCGGCCGATGCCCCGGGTGACCGTCGTCAACATGGCCGAGGAGTTCCAGCGCGCGGGGAAGAACGTCGTGATCTCGAGCCCGCTCGCCGCGGAACTCGAGGAGTGCATGCGGCGGGGGGAACAGGCGATCGTCCTGCTCAACCGGCGCGGTTTCGCGCGTTCGCTCCTCTGCCGCAGCTGCGGCCACGTCTATGTCTGCCCGGACTGCAGCATCAGCATGACCTACCACCGGCAGGAGAACCGGCTGGCCTGCCACTACTGCGGGAGCGAGAGCGAGGTGCCGTCGCTGTGCGTCAACTGCGGGGGCGCGTATATCCACTATTCGGGGGTGGGGACCGAACAGCTGGAATCGCTGCTCGCGGAGCTTTTGCCGCAGGCGCGCATCGCGCGCCTCGACCGGGACACCACGAGGCGGCGGGGCGTGCTCCGCTCGACGCTGGTCGATTTCGCCGAACGCCGGCTGGACGTGCTGGTCGGCACCCAGATGCTGGCCAAGGGGCACGACTTTCCGGACGTGACCCTGGTGGGGGTGGTGGCCGCCGACGCGGGGCTGCAGTTTCCGGACTTCCGGTCGGCCGAGCGGACCTTCCAGCTGCTGACCCAGGTCGCGGGGCGCGCCGGGCGCGGGGAGGCGCCGGGGCGGGTGATCATCCAGTCCTACTACCCCGACCATTACGCGCTCGACTTCGCCCGCGCCCAGGATTATGCCGGGTTCTACGAGCGGGAGATCGAGTTCCGGCGCCTGATGGGGTACCCCCCCTTCCGCGATCTCGTGCAGATCCTGGTCAGCGACCCCGATTACGACCGGGCGATGCGGGCGGCCGAAGCGATCGCCGCATCCCTCAAGCGCCGCGCTCCGACGGTTCCGGGGGAGCAGCGGCCGCGGGTGCTGGGGCCCGCCGCTGCCCCGATGGAGAAGCTGCGGGGGAGGTACCGGGTGCAGATCCTGCTCAAGAGCGGGGCGGGCGCGGGCGGGGCGGGGCTGCTCGGCGGCTGCCTCGACGAGCCGGCCCCGGGCA
>CAZWXG010000104.1:1469-8792 GCA_964637825.1 uncultured Acidobacteriota bacterium | reverse complement strand
TAGGGGGTTCCCATGTGGGAGTAGATGCAGGTGGTCAGCCCGTTCAGGAGATCCACCGCGATGGCCACGCAGGCGCGGGGCTTGCTGTCCTCGAGCATGTGGGCGAACCACGCCAGCTTCTCGTCCGCCTCGTAGCCGCGGTAGTCCGCGTCGTGCCACCGGGATTCCTTCTCTTCCTTGTACTGGAGCTTGAATTTCTCCGGGAACCGGTATTGCCACACCGGGCCGCCGTTGTCGTACCGGAGCGTGAATTCCCTGCCGACCAGGATGTCGGAGAAGGGGGAATTGTTGCTGTTCATCATCTGCGGCGCCACGTCTCCGCCGCCGAACGCCTTGGTGCTCTTCAGCGCCGCCTGGTGCACCTCCTCGTCCGTCATGTGCTGGAAATCCCTCACGGGACGATACACCAGCCGCTGCCCCTTTCCCGGGACCTGCGGGTCGGTCTTGGCCTGCACCACCATCCCCTTCCTGCCGTGATCGTCGAACGGTTCCAGGTAGGCGATCTGTCCGACCACCTTGCCGGTCCCGCGGTACAGGTAGTATTCCAACTCGTCCTTTTCGTTGAAGCCCAGCCGCATGCCGGCCTGGGTCTCGGCGTACAGGTCCATGACGAAAAGGGTGAAGATGCCGGAGAATTCGCATTCGGTCCGGGAATAGACGAAGGTGTTGTCGTTGATCAGGACGTAGTCCGACGGCGCGCAATAGCCGAGATCGTCCACGTGCCGCGTCAGTTCGACGAAATTCGAGGAAACGACCGAGGTGTACAGTTCCAGGGTCTCGATGCCGGTGTCCTGCGTCCAGTGCAATCCCTTCCCTTCGAGACGGTTGGTGATGTGATGCCGTTCCTTGGGAGGGTTCTTGCCCGGGACGTCGACATAACCGAAATAGATCTGGCGCTGCACTTCCCTCGGATCCTGGCTGACTTGCTTCCCTCCCAGGGTCACTTCCTTTTTGTCGCCCGCGAGCCAGATCTCGAACACCGTGGCCAGGTTCGTCTCGAGATCGACAAACACGTTGAATCCCCTGAAGGTGCCGGGGATCATGTGCGAGAAAAAGGCGACCTGTTTCATGGTCAGGGCGCCGTAGGAGGCCTTGATCCTGGCGCCGTTGTTTTCGGACAGGGTCAGCTGACTCCTGCCGGTGAATTGATAGTTCAGAACCGGGCCGTCATCCGTCACGATCTTGTAGGACTTGCCGGCGAAGACGTCCGACAGGGGCGAAACCGATTTCGGCCCGGCATCGGTGGCCTTGAGTTTTTCCGCAATCTGCGGAGGGGTCAACTTCGTATACTTGAATCGATGCATGGGGATATTCATGAGCGCGTCTCCTCCGAATCGCTCCGGATTGGCCCGGAGAATGGGTTGTCGAGTCGCGCCATCATACATCGATTCCGCCGGATTGAGACAACTATTCCTGGGGGATTTTGCGGCATTCCCGGGAGCGAAAGTTGTACGATCTCGCGCCCGTCCCGGGGTACAATTCGGCGCAACGACAACCAACACGGGACCGGGACCTTCACGGAGGCATGCGATGGCGGGAGATCGACCATGGACGTGGGAAATACCCGAAACCGGCAGGGAGATGCGCCGCACGATCCACCGGCAGGACGCATTCGAGAGAGTCAGCGGACAGGCGGTTTTTACCAGGGATGTCAGCCTTGCGGGGATGCTCTGCGCCAAGATCCTCCTTTCCCCCCATGCGCATGCCCGGATCAGGAGCGTGGATACGAGTCGGGCCGAGGCCCTCGCGGGGGTCCGGGACATCCTGAAATACGATGACCCGGACATCGAGGGTGACAACGAAACGCTGCCGGGCTTCGAGGTCTCCCGCAACTACAACCTGCTGACCCTGCCCCGGACCTCCGAGTTCTTCCAGCACCCGATGGGCGTCGTCGTCGTGGCCGATACCGAGGAAATCTGCGACCGCGCGCTGCGACTGCTGACGATCGAGTGGGAAGAGCGGCCGTTCATCCTGGACATGGAGGAGGCCCTCAAGCCGGACGCGCCGAAGGTCATGCCCGAGGTGAAGTTCATGAATCCGAAGGCCCGGGAGCCCAACACGGTCCTGACCGATCGGGCCGGGTTCGGTGACATCGAGAAAGGTTTCGCGGAAGCCGACAGGGTGATCGAATACACCATCACCCGGGCCCGGAACACCCCCGCGGGGGTGGAGCCGATCGTGTGCGTGGCCCAGTGGCGGGGCGATTTTCTCGATCTCTGGGTTCATCACCAGGACCTTCCCCAGGCCACGGTGACCACTTCGAACACGGTCCGTGAAAAGCCCCGGACTCCTCTGGTCGAGTGGGCCAAGCTCACGGTCACGATGCCCTACCAGGGCTCCTGGTACGGCGGCTTCTCGTGGCTCTCCTACTCCTATGCCTTCATCCGCCTCACCGCGATCCTCGCCAGGAGGGCGGCCGGCAGACCCGTGAAACTGCTCTGGGACGAGAGCGGCTATTACTGCGGCGGCGACGACGCCGGGACCTGCAGGTGCAAGGTCGGAGCCAAAAAGGACGGCACCATCACTTCCTATCACTGGCACATGATCGGGATCCGCAATCCCGCCATCGACAAAACGCGGGTCAGCACCAGGATTCCCAACATCCTGGGCACGCAGGAATGGGCCCTGGTCAATACGGGGCACAATATGTGTATCCGGCACGGGGCCCACTCCTGCGTCCCTCATAACGTGATGTTTGCCCGGGTGGCCGCGGAAATGGGCCTGGACCCGACGGAAGTCGCCCTGAAAAACGACGGCTGCGCCGGCCATGACTGGGAATGGGTCACGCGGTACCAGAAGGACAATGGGTTCCCCCAGCGCTGGAGCCTCAAGGAAGTCATCGACAAGGGCAAAAAGGCGATCGGGTGGGAGGAGACATGGCACCCGCCCGGAACCCGGAGGCTCCCGAACGGGAGAATGCACGGCCTCGGCTTCATCCACGTGAATGAGTGGCACTGGCACGCGCCCGTTCCCGGGAGTTCCTTCGCATGCGTGACGCTGCGTGAAGGCAAGGCCGCGATCATCGGGGCCCGCTCCGATATGGGAATCGATACGGAGTCCGGCGCGCGGCTCGCGGTAGCCTCGGAAGCCGGACTCAGGTACGAGGACACGGTGATCCTGGAGCGCCGTTCCGACAATACGAATTATCACCTCTGGCAACCGGGAGGTTCCTTTGGAACCTGTTACATCAATACGCAGCTGATCCCCGCCGCCAGGGAACTCAAGCGGAAGATCCTCGACTATGCCGTGAGGCCGGGGCCGGGCTCGTCGCTGGCCGCCGCACAGCCCGCCCCCTTCCCCGGCAGGAAGCCCGAAGAGCTGGATGTCAGGGACAGCGTGGTTTTCGAGAAGGCGAACCCGGACAACCGAAGGACGGTGAGGGAGGTGGCGGACGCGTGGTGGACCCGGGATCCCGCGATCTTCCATCCCCCCGTACCCGCCAGCGCCCATACCTATGAATCGGACGGCTCCCCGGATCCCCAATCGTATGCGATGGCCCGGCAGGCTCACTTCATCGAGGTCGAGGTGGACACCGAAACGGGAGTGGTCGACGTGACCCGTATCGTCTGCGTCAACGATGTCGGGCACCTGTTCAACCCCGAAGGCGCGTATGCCCAGCAATATGGCGGCGCGATCATGGGATTGGGGCGGAGCGGCACCGAGGAACATGTCTTCTGCCCCCGCACCGGGGTGGCCCTCAATTACGATCTGATCGGATACCACCTGGGGACGATGAACGACTATCCGGTCGCCCAGTGCCTGATCAACGAAAGCCACCTGGGATACGCGGCCTATGGCGCCTGCGGCATCGGTGAGAATGTCGGGGCCAGCATGTCGGGAGTCACCGCCTCCGCGATCCACAACGCGACGGGCAGATGGGTCCTGGATTACCCGACGACTCCGGACAGGGTCCTCAAGGCGCTGGGAATCATCTGATGGCCCCGCGATCCGGATCTGGTCCGGGACACCGTCCCGCTATTTCGCCCTGGCCGCTTCCCTGACCCGGGCGAAATGGGCGTCGAAGGCCAGGATCTTTTCGAAATCGGGATGTTTCCTCGCCCCCGAATCGCCGTCGAGGACCAGGACCTGCGGGTCCTTCTCGTCGAAAGCGGGCCAATGCGGCAGTCCGGGGCCGTTGGGGTCCCCGTTCCGGGCGAAATGGATCCAGTAGGACTGGATCCTTTCGGCCAGGGCCCGGTCCCCGGGACCGGGCGCCCCCCCGGTCATGCCCGGCGTATCGAGCGTGCCGAACACGTAGCGGATCTCGTCGGCATGGTTGGCGCCCTCGGGGGACGCGGGGGTCCGGTGGTCGAAGTAGTACACGAAGGCCTTGTGTTTGCCGTTGCGCGCCTGCAGGGTGGCCCAGGCCCAGGTCGGCCAGGCGAAGGTGGCATCGCGCATGATGTCCCTGGCGGAGCGCGAGGCTTCGGCGTCCGTGGCGTGCGGGTAGGCGGCCAGCAGGACGTCGGCCCCCTCCGCGTACTGTCCGCGGATCATCTTCTCGAACCCTTCACGCGTCACCGGCTGCGTGACGAACAACCCGCCCTCGTTCGAGTTCGTGCCGACGAGGATGGGCGTGTCGTTGAAGCGGCCCGCGAGGTAGCGGTCGTACTGGTCCGCCACGAGCGTCTCCCCGTCGGGAACGGGCCAGAAGCTCCCCATCCCCCTGGTGTTGCGCTGGATCTCCCCGGCGCCGAGAGCGCGGGCGGCCTTGATATCCATGGCCCCCAGGGCGGCGAGGTAGGCCTTCCCCTGCGCCTCGGCCGCGGCCAGCGTCGTGCGGGGGGGCGCCATCGACCCGCCGCTCTGGGAAATGGCGCGCTGGAACAGCCCGGCCGCCCGGGGCGACCCCGCCAGCATGGCGACGGAGATCCCCCCGGCGGACTCGCCGAAGACGGTCACGTTGGCCGGGTCGCCCCCGAACCGGGCGATGTTCTCCTTCACCCACTGGAGGCCCGCGATCTGGTCCTGGATCCCGTAGGCGCCCGAGCCCCCGCCGCTTTCCGCGCTCAATTCCGGGTGGGCCAGAAATCCCATGGGGCCGACCCGGTAAGCCACGCTGACGAGGACCACCCCCTTCTTCGCCAGGTTGGTACCGTCGTAGGCGGGGGAGCTGGTCATGCCGATGCCGAAGCCGCCGCCGTAGATCCAGACCATGACCGGACGCTTTTCCGCCACGGTCCGGGCCCCCGTCCACACGTTCAGGTAGAGGCAGTCCTCGCTGACCTCCTGCGGGCCGCCCAGCAGGGCGCCGAAGGCCGTATCCTGCATCGGGCCGGGGGCGAACCGGTCCGCCTTTTTCACGCCCTCCCACGGCACCACCGGCTGCGGCGCCTTCCAGCGCAGGGCGCCGACCGGGGGCGCGGCGAAGGGAACCCCCTTGAAGGCGAAGATCCCGTCCCTGACCGCGCCTTCGACGACGCCGCCGGTCACGGCCACCCTGGTCGCAACCGGGTCGGGGGAACTGCACCCGGCAGCGCCCAGGGTCAGGGCGAGGATGGCGATCCAATTCAGGCGGTGGAGACTCGTCATGGGCGACTCCTTGATGAAAAATTCCTGTTTCCGGTAGCGGCGAGGGGAGCACCGGCCGCGGGCACGGGTCCTACTCCGCCAGGCTTCTCCTGATGTCGGCCCTGACATGCCGGCCGGCCCAGAGGTAGAACAGCGCCCCCAGCATGCTCGACGCCGCCACGCACAGGAGCGAGTACCGGATGGCGAGCTGCCCGTACCGGCCCTCGAGGACGTCGTTGAGCACCCCGATGAGCAGGGGTCCGGCGGCGGAGCCGACGATGGTGCCGACCATGAACAGGGTGGCCGCGGCGAACGCCCGCATGCGGATCCTGACGACGCTCTGCACCAGGCCGAGGATCGGCCCCATGCGGAACGTCAGGAGGACCATGGCGAAAAAGAGGCCCACGTAGGTCCAGGGCAGCGGGGCGAACAGGAAGACGACCAGGACCGGGCCGGCCAGAAGCGAGGTCAGGCCGGGCCCGACGATCTTCCACCGGTCGTCCCTTTTCCCCAGGTGGCCGATGACGGCGCCCCCCAGGAGGACCCCGGCGATGCCGGCGATGGAATTCAGGGTTCCCCCGAAGGTGCTGGCTTCCAGCAGCGAGGTCCGGTGCACCCGCTGCATGAAGGGCACGAACCAGGTGGCCAGCGCCATGTCCGCGATGCCGGAGAAGGTGAACCCGATCACGACCAGCAGGTAGGTCTTGTTTTCAAAAAAGAAGCGCACCGTCTCGCCGACCCCGTATTCCCGGACATCCGCGTGTTTGCCGTCCTGGATTCCGCGCACGGGCTCCCTGACGGTGAAATAGAGGAGCGCGGCCACGACGAAACCGGGAATGGCGACGGCGATGAAGGCCCCGCGCCAGCCCCAATGGGTGGAACCCACGATCCCGCCGATCCAGGCGGCCACCAGGCCGCCGATGCAGGGGGCCGTGGACATGATCGCCATCGCCATCGGCAGCCTGTCCCTGGGGAAGAAATCGGAAACCAGCGAGTTGCCCGGGGCGGGGGACACCGCGCCCCCGACGCCGAACCCGATCCGTGCCAGGACCAGTTGCAGGACGTTCTGCGCGAATCCCCCCAGGGCCGTCAGGACGCTCCAGAACGCGACCCCGATGGAGATGATCGCCAGCCGCCCCTTCCGGTCGGCCAGGCGCGCGACCGGCATGGAGAGAAGCGAACCCAGCAGGGTGACGACGATGCCGGCAATCAGCCCCATCGCCGTGTCCGACACCCGGAAATCGTTCTTGATCTGCTCGAGCACGACATTGACGATCTGGATATTGGCGAATTGCAGCGCCCATACCAGCGTCAGGAGAACGAGCACGTAATAGGCCCTGCCCAGGGAAACGCCCGTTCCCCTTTCCGTCTCCCGTCCGGCTGATTCCGTTGGCTTCATGCATCCCCCACATGGGTCACGCCCGGCGAAGGGCTCCCGGCGTTTCGATGGCCCCTATTCCGTTTCGTGCGGGCCCCGGTAATTCCTGTCGGTCGCCGTGGCGAAATGGAACACGGGCCGGTCGAGCCGTTTCAGGATCAAAGGACAATGCCGGATCCCCGGCGGGACGAAAATGACGCAGCTCCTGGTGATCGTGTGCTTTTCCTCTTCCAGCCAGAATTCGATCTCGCCGCACAGATCGGTCGGGTCCTCGGGATTGGAGCCGAAAAAGGTCACGACTTCCCCGAAATCGTGCACGTGACCCTTGCCCACGACCGTCACCTCCTTCGGCTGCGGCCAGAACCAGGCGCAGTCGACATAGGGCGCCCCTTCGAACACCCCGCCGTGCATGCAGTAGACCCTGGTGCCGAGGG
>CAZWXG010000104.1:0-1369 GCA_964637825.1 uncultured Acidobacteriota bacterium | reverse complement strand
CGTGATCGGTCCCGTAATGGAGCACCAGCTCCTCGAAATCCCGGTGCGCGTGCTCGAGAATGTGCGGGTTGGGTTCGGGCATCCCCCACACCCAGCCTCCCTCCACGTAGACATTGCACTCGGGGACGAGGTTGCGGCTCATGAAGGTCATGGAAGAGGGACTCTGCCGGTTCTTGATCGGGGTCCCCGCGACCACCTCGTAGGTGGGCCTCCGGACCAGGTATCGAGCGTAATCGACACCCGCGGCCGATCCCCGGCCGCTCTCCCCGGAACCCCGCTTCTGCCTCTTTTTGCGTTCACCGGTCCCGAGCAGGATGGAGATGCGCACGTGCGGGTGCCGGTACGCCCTGTAGGTCAACGGCCCGTGCGGGACCCCTTTCGGCACGAACAGGGCGCCGGTGGAATCGGTCGCGAGCTTCCGGCCGCCGAGCACGTACTCGATGTCCGCCCCCAGGTCCTCCGGGTCGCGGCAGTCTCCCCCGATGTTCAGGATGATCTCGTCGTACTCCCCCACCACCTCCTCCAGGCAGGGATTGGGCTCGGGCATCCCCCACACCCAGCCGAACTCCACGTTGTAGCGGACATCGGGTACCAGGTCGCTGCTCATGTAGATCAGGGGCGGGTACGTCCGGTTCTTCACGCCGGGATCGGGCTCCTCCACCGTGGCCGGCTCTTTGACCATATACCTTTCATAGTGATCGATCGCCATGATGGGTCCCTTCCGACTCTCCCCGTTTCGGGTTCCGGTCGACGTCCTTGCCTGCGGTGCTTCTTCTTGACTATGCCGGCATTGTAGCCGAAGATCGGGGCGGTCAATATCGATTTCTGGGCCCGACACCACTTATTTCGGGGGATGGCACGAGATGGAACTACCCGACCGGCCGATGAGGCCCGGGCGCCCGATCCTGGGGCTGGTGCTCTGGCTCGCCGTCACCTTCGCGGTATCGGCCTTCGGCGCGCTCTTCACGCCGGGCGGGGGGGGCGGAGGGTGGTACGCAACCCTGCCCAAGCCGGCGTGGACCCCGCCCGGCTGGGTCTTCGGCCCGGTCTGGACCCTCCTCTACATCCTCATCGCCGTCGCCGCCTGGCTCGTGTGGCGCGCGCGGGGGAGCCTGCGGGCGGCCGCCCCGCCCCTCGCCGCCTGGGCGGCCCAGCTCCTGCTCAACGGCCTGTGGTCCCTGCTCTTCTTCGGCCTGCAGCTGGTCGTCCCGGCCTTCGTCGAGATCCTCCTGCTCTGGCTCGCCATCCTCGCCACCGTCATCGCCTTCTGGCGCGTGCGGCCGCTGGCCGGGGCGCTGCTGCTTCCCTACCTGGCCTGGGTCGCCTTCGCCGCCGCGCTCAACGGCGCCATCGCGCTCGCGCTCTGACC
>CAZWXG010000103.1:4074-8816 GCA_964637825.1 uncultured Acidobacteriota bacterium | reverse complement strand
GATTCCACCCCGAGGGAGGCGAGGATGCAGAGGGCCAGGGCCGCGAGCAGGAAGAACTTGGAGGGGTAGCGTCCCAGGGAGAAGAAAGGGATGTGGTGGAACATCCAGCTGTGAAAGGGCAGGTGACTGCCCAGGGAAAGGGTCACGCCGAGCGCGGCCAGGGTGATCAGCACCGCCAGGAGCTTCCTGCGCGCGCTCGCCAGCGAAAGGGCCGCCAGCAGGATGACTCCCGTCCCGAGAAAGAAGGAAACCAGGTAGCTCTCCCTGCCATGGTGGAACGCTTCCCCCCAGGACTGGACGAACCCGATCGTATAGAAGTGGCCGAAAAGGTTGGGGACGATCACGCTCAGCAGGTCGAGCGGGTGGGTCGACCACCCTCCGGCTTCGGCATAGTCGAGCGCGCCCCGGGCCGAGAGGGGGAGCAGTTCGAGCGTCGGCAGGATCTGGACGGCGGCCAGGCCCAGGGCGAATACGGCGCCCGACAGGCCGACACGAAGGATGCGCCGGAGGGCCGCCGGGCGGTCGGTCTGTTCCAGGAGGTGCAGCGCGGCCATGCCGGCCAGGAGCAGGAGCAGGCACTGGGCCATGAGCGGTTCGAAGGCGAAGACCTCGAGCGCCAGCAGGGCGCCGAACAGGAGGCTCCGCTTGAACGGTCGCTTCTGCAGGGCTCCCAGAAAGGCCCAGGCGATCCAGGGGAGGAGGGCGACGGCGGGCACGATGTTGTAGAGGTTCAGAAAGGAGATGACGGTGCCGGACAACTCGTAGGCGAGGGCCCCCGGGAATGCGGCCGCGGAGCGGATTCCCATCCGGCGGCAGAGGAAATAGAGCCCTACCCCGCCCAGGATGGGGTGAAGGACGAAGTGCAGCTTGAACGCGTAGTTGAAGGGGAGGAAGAGATGCAGCAGATTCGTGGGGTAAAAGGCCATGTAATTGGGATTGGCCAGCATCGGCTGCCCCAGGGCGATATGGGGGTTCCACAGGGGGAATCCGCCCTGCGCGAAGGCGTCGATCAGCACCTTCCGAAGGGGGTAATGGAAATTGAGAATGTCGCGAAAATAGAGGTTCTTTGAGGTAAAGAAGAAATCATGAAAGAAGAGAATGCCGACAAGCGCGAGCATCAACGGGGCGATGATGTCGGGATTGATCTTCCGGAATTTCATCTTCTCAAAATTCCACATCGCCCTAACACTCCCCGCTTCCAGATTTTTGAACATGTGCTTTTACCGTTCTCCTATCCAGATGGAGGCGCCGGGCGACGGCTTCGTAGCTCCCCAGGCGCTCGTAGAGGAGGCGGCAGTAGCCTGCCATGAGGGCGTCCGCTTCCAGGGTGCCGGCGGCGATTCCTTCCTGCAGTTTTGCGCACAGGTCCGGGGCGACCGTCCCGGAATCCCCTTCGTAGGTTCCCTTGAGCAGGATGCGGCGGACGGCCTGCGCGAGTTCGCGCACGTTGCCGGGCCAGGCGTAGTCGGGGCCGGGCGAGGTGGCGAGAGAGGCGAGGACGGCGGCGATGGTTTCGCCCTGGCGGTCGCCGGTGATGCGGGCGACGGTCAGGGAGACGAGGTCGTCGAGTTCGGCGGGGGTTTCGGCCAGGCGCTGCCGGAGCGGGGGGACGGTGATGACGTCCGAGGAGAGGCGGTAGAAGAAGTCTTCTCGGAATCGGCCCGTACGGCGGAGGAGGTCGAGGGGCTGGTTGGTGGCGGCGATGATGCGGCCGCGGAAGTCGACCGTTTCGTGCGAGCCGACGGGAGAGAAGGCGCGCTCCTCGAGCACCCGCAGCAGCCGGATCTGGGTCTGGACGCTCGCATCCCCGATCTCGTCGAGGAAGATGGCGCCGTAGGGGCTGCAGCGGGCGAGGATCCCCTCGTGCGCCTCGATGGCGCCGGTGAAGGCCCCCTTGCGGTGGCCGAACAGCTCCGATTCGACGAGCGACTCCGGGTACTGGGAGAGGTTCAGGGCGACGAAACCGCGGGCGAAGCTCTCGGCGAAGGTGTTGGTCTTTTCGCTGTAGGGGATGAAGGCCGAACGGCCGATGGCGGCCGCCGCCGCCCCTTTGCCGGTGCCGGTCTCCCCGAGCAGAAGGGTGGAGAAATCCTCCATCCGGTCCCAGAGCTGTTGTTCATACATGCGGATGTCGTGGGTGAAGACGTTGTTCCAGAGGTGGCGCCGCAGCCGCTTCATCGACTCGCTCCGCCCGACGAGGCCGCGGTCGATGAAGAAGAAGGCGCGGCGGATCTGGTAGAGGATGGCGAAGAGACGGCGCGCCTCCCCGGGGGCGAAGCCGCGGCGGGAGAGGAGGTGGAGCAGATCCGCCCCGCAGGGGACGGGGAGGCTCCGTTCCGCCGCGGCCGATTGCTCGGCGATCAGCCGGTCGAGCTCCGGGAGGAAGCGGTGGTAGACGTCGAACATGATGGCGTAGCGGAGCAGGCGCTGGTCCGCCCCGGAGTGCCGGCCGAGGTCGAGGAGCCCGGCCGACTCCATCCGCTCGACCTCCCCGCTCAGCCGGGCGACGATGCGCTGGTACAGTTCCGCGGCGGGGGTCTCGGGGGGGCAACCGGCGATCTTCGAAGCGAGGGCGGCATAGGTGTCGCCGAAGGGGTTGGCGGCGGCGGCATCGGCCAGCAGATGCAGGAAGTCACGGTCGGAACCGTGGAGGGTGTCTTTTTTGTGCATGCGCATAATGTACACCATGGGCGCTAATTTTGTATGCGCCGAAATGGTTGAGATCGAGGGGGGTGGGAGTGGGCTAGTTGGGGATGATGACGAGGCGCCCCCCTTCGACGCGGATGTCCTTGATGTAGGGGGGGAGTTGGAGTTGGTCCCGGTTTGCGGGGGAGCCGAAGATGCGGTCGGCGGCGGCGCGGAGCACCGCGGAGGAGAGGGGGAGGGAACCCAGTTTCCCACGGGTCGGCTCGAGCGTCAGGTGCCCGCCGGCGTTCCGGAGCTTGCCTTCGAGTTCGAGCGACTGGTCTTTTCCGTAGAGGTCGACGACGGCGTAGACCCTGAGGGAGTCCGCGAGCAACTCGATTTTGACGTCGCGCACGGTGGAGCGGACCGGTTCGAGTTCGGGGTTGCCCCCGGCCAGGGCGGTGGCGGCGTCGTTGACGACCCCGACGATCGATTCGGGGGTGTGGTCGGAGGGGGAGAAGCCCCGGGGCCGCGAGAGGGCCAGGTTCTGTTCGAGCCAGCCGTTCAGTTCCGCTTCTTCGAGGATCAGGGGCGCCCCGGTGCCGTAAAGGGCGGCGGAGCGGAAGGCGCGGACCTTTTGCTCCGCTTGTTTTGCAGCCTCGGGCGTGACCTCGATTTCGGGCGGGGGGGAGTTTTTAAGGACGAGGACGAGGGTGAGGAGGGCCAGGGCGGGCACCACCCAGCGCGCGATCCTGAAAATCGTGCGGAAGAGGGTGGGGGAGTGATGAGCGGAGTCGGCAGGTGCGGAGGCCGGGCCCGGGGTTTCGCGCCCGCGCCAGCGGGCGAAGACGAGGCCGCACCGGGGGCATTCGGGTCCGATCTCCTGGCTGAAGCCGCATTTGGGGCAGATCATCTTGGTCTCCAATCGTTGCCTGCTGGCCTCCGGGTTTTGCCTGCTTTTTTAATGTATCGGTTAAGGATCGGCCGCGGGAGAGCGCAAATGCAAGGGATATTGCGGGTGGGCGCATAATTTTCCGGAAAGGGGGTATAATCGGCCCCTGGGAGGGGGGAGTGAACTATCGCAATCATAAAATCGAGACCGAAAACCGCAACCTGCTCGACTTCATCCGCCAGCTGGCCGAAGGGAAGTTCCTGATCCCGACCTTCCAGCGGCAGTTCGTCTGGGAGCCGGGGGATATCGTCAGCCTCTGGGACAGCCTCTACCGCCGCTACCCCATCGGCAGCATCCTCTGCTGGAACACCACCATCCGGCTGCACGTCCACCGCAGGATCGGGGGCTTCTTCGTTCCCGAAAACGGCGGGGAGGGGACTGGGCACCACGTCTACATCCTCGACGGGCAGCAGCGCTCCACCTCGCTCGTGGCCTCTTTCTACGGCGGGGCGGGCAGGGTCAAGGAACACTACGACGTCGACCATACCGTTCATTTCGACCTCACCAGGGGGGAATTCTTCCTGGAAAAGGACTACTTCCGGCACCGGTGGGAGTCCGACCCGGCGTTCCTCTTCCCGGTGCGGGAGGCGCCCGGGCTCCCCGACGACTACGGCGCTGGGCTCGAGGGGCTCAAGGGATATTCGCGGAAGGTGGTGGAGCACTTCGCCCAGCTGAAATACATGTTTGCCGAGTACCCGGTGCCGCTGATCCACCTGCGGGGGTTCAATGTCGCCGACGTCTGCGCCATCTTCGAGCGGATGAACCAGTCGGGCAAGCGCCTGGAGAACCTCGACATCCTCATCGCCCGCGGATTCAGGAACTACGCCACCGTCGTCGAGGAGGACTTTCCGGTCTCCTGACAGGGCCGGTCCCTCTGAACTTCCCGGAATGAACGTGGGGGCGCGTCGGGATCCGTGGTAGAATGGGAGAAATCAGGGCGGCGCGGCCGCCGACGCCTTTTTCCTGTCTTCCACGGTTCCGGAGGGAATCCCATGGTCGAAGAAGAACTCAGGTCGGAGCTGGAACAACTGCGGGCGGAAAACGAGGCTCTCAAAAAGGCGGCTTCCAGGGAGCTGTCGATGAAGGTGAGCCAGAAGGGGGCCCTTTCCGTTTACGGCCTGGGCCGGTTCCCGGTGACGCTCTACAAGGAGCAGTGGCTGCGGCT
>CAZWXG010000103.1:0-3974 GCA_964637825.1 uncultured Acidobacteriota bacterium | reverse complement strand
CCCCACCATGATCTTCTTTTCCTTCTTGATGCGGACGACCTCCTGCTTGAGGTATTCCAGCTCCGGGCTCCGGTTCGGAGGCGGGAAGTTTTCGATCCTCACCCGCAGCGTGATGGATTTGAAATTGCCGTCGTACACCAGTTCCACCGCCTGCCCCTTGAACTCGCCGTAGGGGATCACGATTTCCTTCTGGGGATCGTACTCCTCGGCGCCGGCGGTAAAGGGAAGCAGGGAACAAAGGGTCACGCCCACCAAGGCCATAGCCACTCCAAAGCCGTGTCTCATCGACCACCTCCTGGTGTGGAATGCAAAAGTTCGTTCGGATATTGGGGGTATTCTATGACAAAGCGGCGCCGGCTCAATGAAAAAATGCGTGCGGCGGGGCGACGGCTCAGAATTCGCGCAGCGATTCCTGGATCCCCTTGTGGATCTCGTACCAGAAACCGAGTGCCGCCTCCATCTTGTCCGCGGCGAAACGCTCGATCCAGACGAGGAGTTCCGGGTTCGGGTCCCCCTCGACATCGCGCTGGCGCAGGAGGAACCGGTGGACGTAGTCGGCCGAACGTTCCGACTCCCAGAAGATCGAGGAGTTGCGGCAGTTGATCCGGGCCGCGGTCATGGCCGCGCACTTCAGGTAGGCGTCCTTCATCCCGTAGAGGGCGTCGATGATCTCGGGCGCCATCTCTTCCGCCCACTGGCGGTGGAAACGGCAGATGCCGAGGTTGTCGAGCAGCAGTTCCGCGACCATGCGGGCGGCGTTTTTGCGCCCCAGTTCGCGCGGGGGGACGAAATCGGAGCCGTAGTACATGTAGTACTTCCCCATGATCGACATCGGGGAGAGCACGCCGGGGGTCCAGTACTGGTTGGGCACCATCCACCCCCTGCGGGCGAAGGCGGTGTAGACGAAGCTGTCCAGGACCTCTTTCCCCTTCAGGCGGGAGAGGCGGCGGGCGAATTTGCGCGCGCCCTCGGACAGGTCCACGAGCCCCCGTCTTTCGATGATGGCGTCGAGCAATCCGATGCCGATGCGGGCGTTATGCGCGCTGTCGGCGACCACGTCGAAGCCGTCGGGATCGAAGACGGGCCGCACGTCGACGCCGAACTCCTCCGGCGCCACCTGCTTTGCGGCCAGGCAATCCATCATCCAGGAGACCACTCCCCCGGCCGAAATCGCGTCGAACCCGAGCATGTCGGCGTGGTGGGTGAGCCCTTCCGCCGCGCGCTGGTCGAACACGCCCGCCAGCGGCCCCAGGGCCTGGTAGGGCTCGTAGTCTTTCTTGAATTCCCCCCGCAGCTTCTTGCACACGGCGGAACACGGTTCGCCGCAGGTCTTCTGCAGTTTGGGCTGGATGGTTTCCTCGTTGAACTGCCGGAGGTAGTGGTCGAGCACGAACTCCCGGTGGATGCGCAGCCGCTCCGCTTCCGGCAGGTAGATGCTGCGGTAGTTGAACGACAGCATGCGGCCGCCCAGGGTGGCGTAGTTGACGCCGAAGGTGCCCCCGGTCTCGAATTTCGGTTCGAACCGGTACTTGGTCGTGGCCTCCATGTCCTTGGCCAGCAGTTTCTTTTCGTATTTGTGCTGGAACCAGTCGTCCGCCACCTTCCGGTCGCGGAAATCGTCGTCGAGCACCGAACCGCCGTAGATGACGGCGGCGATCCCGTGCTGCGCGAGCAGCCTCGACCCGAACCCCCCGCGTCCGGCCCAGGTGTCGGCCGGGCTCATTTCCCCCCGCCGGATCGGGGCGGAGCAGATGGCCCCCATGTCGGTCGCCAAAGCGGCGGGGCCGACGGCGAGCACGCGCGGGTCGTTTTCATACCGGTCGCCGAAACGCCTGAAGGCGTACTCCATCATCGCGTAGACGCCGCCGCGCCCCTCGCGCCAGACCCCGGCGGCATCGACCGGTTCGAGTTCCACCTCGACTTCCTCCCCGTGGGTACGATTGAGGTAGAGGATCGAGGGAGAGGGCGCTCTTCCGGTGATCGAGAGCATGTTGAGCCCGAGGTTTTCGAACACCAGCCCCGCCCCCCCCATCGAGGAGATGTAAAACCCGCCCCAGCAGGGGGAAAAACCGGTGACGATCAGCCGGTTCGAGCCCGGGAAGATGGAGCCGGCCAATAGCCCCACGCCGAAATTGAGGCTGTTCAACTTTCCCGCCAGGTGCAGGCCCAGATCGACCGGGCCGAAGAAATCCCCGACCCGGTAGCGGTTCATGCGGTAGAAGGAGGTGGAGGCATCCACGACCAGCACTCTCTGATGGGAATCCATGGTTATTCACTCCCTTTCCGGGGCTCCGCCGCCTGGGCCGCGGGCCCCTGCCAGCGGCGCGCACAATAGAGAAAGGCGGCCAGGAGCGCGTATCCCAGGGTGATCTGCCACGCCATCGGGTCGTCGAGGCGCCAGGGGAGGTAGACGCTCCCCGCCGGGGAGACCGAATGCATCAGGCCGAACATCGCAGCCAGCGCGCACAGGAGGGCGTACGCCGCCCCGGTCCGGACACGGCCGTCGATGAGGCTGGCCAGCAGCCCCCCCCACAGGATCGCCGTCAGGATGAAACCGTTTCCCATGGCGCGCAGGACGCCCAGTTCGGCCGCCACCGCGGCCGGGAGCGCGGGCGCCGGGCCCAGTTTGTCCAGCAGACTGCCCGTGTGGGTCAGCACCAGGTACGCGACCGCGGGGAGGATGGCGAAGGCGACGGCCGGGGCGTGCCTGCGGGGGGATTCGACGAAGGCCTGGGCGACGATCTGGACCCCGACAAAGAGGAGGATGGGGGTGATGACGGCCTCGGGGATCGCCTCGATGACGAAGGAGAGGGCGCCCAGCGCCCCCGCGACGCCGATGAAGAGCCCGGTGGCCAGGGTGTAGGCCGCCCTCCCCCCCATCGCCTTGTAGGCCGGGTGCCCGATATAGGGGGTGGTCTGCGCCACCCCTCCGAACAGGGCCGCCACGATCGTCGCCAGCGCCTCGGTCAGGAGGATGTCGCGCGTGTGGTAGGGGTCTCCGGCCACCCGCGCGCTCTCGGTATTGTTGATCCCGCCGATGATGGTGATCAGGGCGAAGGGGAACGCGATCGGCAGGTAGGCCAGGGCCCGGTCGAGTCCGTGGAGGAAACCGAGCGTGGGAAGGGGGAGCGCCGGGTGCAGTTCGAGCACCGGCGCCGCCGCCCGGGCTCCCCATATCCCCAGGTTCCCCATCAGGTAGTAGAGGAGGCAGCCGACGGCCACGGCGAGGAACGCCCCGGGGATGCGAAAGGGGAGCCGGCGCCGGGCCACGATGGCGTACAGGATGATCCCCAGGGAGGCGATCCCGGCCACGGGGGCCGAAAAGATCTTGACGAGGGGAAAGAAGGCCAGCAGGGTGACGCCGATCCCCGCCAGCGACCCCAGGAGTCCGGCCTGCGGGATGCGGCGCCGCACCCAGCCTCCCAGGAAGGAGAGGGCCAGTTTGAAGACCCCGATGATCATGAGGGTGGCCATCCCCACCTGCCACGCGGTCACGGCGTCCCGGGTTTCGAGGTACACCGGGCCGAGCACGGCGGCGGCGATGCCGACGGTGGACGGGGTGTCCAGACCCAGCGGCATCGCCGTGATGTCGCTCCGCCCCGTTTTTCGCGCCAGGCGGAAGGCGAGCCAGGTGTATACGGCGTCCCCGACTAAAACCCCGAGGGCGGTCCCGGGGATCATCAGCCGGTAGACGCTTTCGGCGGGATAGCCGTAGACCCCGACGAGGATCCCGGTGAGGAGGACGAGGTTGGTGACGTTGTCGAGCATCAGGCCGAAGAATGCGTTGAGATCGCCCCACTGGGCCCAGCGGTATCCGGATGTGCGCGGCATCGATCCCTCCCTGTCCAGTGAAGCGGAGATTGTACCCCATCGGACGGACCGGGAGTATCCGATAGTGGCGGTCGTTCGCCCCTGCTACTTGATTCCCGGCTCGGTCATGTTTTCGAGCTCGAGGATCCCCTCCAGCCTGTCGG
>CAZWXG010000102.1:7323-8881 GCA_964637825.1 uncultured Acidobacteriota bacterium | reverse complement strand
CGGCTGCCGGGGTCCCCCCCTTCGACCGCCTCCCGGAAATGGAGCGTCAGGATCTCGCCGCTCCGTACCTCCACCTCCACCGGCGACGCCGCCCGGCCGCGGGAGGCGGCCGCGAGGACCGCGGCGATGCACCCGGTGCCGCAGGCGAGGGTCTCCCCCTCGACCCCGCGCTCGTAGGTGCGGACGGCGATGCGGCGGGGGTCCCGGACCCGGACGAAATCGACGTTGGTCCCGGCGGGGAGGAATTCGGGGTGGAACCGGATCGCCCGGCCCCAGCGCTCGACCTCCAGGGAATCGAGTTCCTCCTCCGAATCGATGAAGCAGACCGCGTGGGGGACCCCCGTGTTGATGAAATCGAGGGTGAAGCGGCGCCCTTCGGCCTCCACCCCCAGGTCCATCCTCTGGCCGTGCGGGAGGGGCATCTGCACCTTCACCTCGAGGTCCAGGAGTTCCGCACCGACGACGCCGGCGAGGGTGCGGAAGGCCATCCGCGGCGCGTCGACGATGCCCGTGAGGAAGGCGAAGCGCGCCGCGCAGCGGGCGCCGTTCCCGCACATTTCCGCCTCGCTGCCGTCGGCGTTGAAAAAGCGCCAGCGGAAATCGACCTCGGGGTCGTTCTCGATCAGGATCACCCCGTCGGCGCCGACGGAGCGCTTGCGCCGGCAGGCGCTCCGGACGAAATCCCCGCAAGCGTCGGCGTCGATCAGCCGTTGCCGGTTGTCGATCAGGATGAAATCGTTGCCGGTCCCGGTCATCTTGAAAAAACGGATCCGCCGCCTGGTCTCGCGATTCATGGATGGTACGCTCCCTTCGCAATGGGGCCCGTGGCCCGCGCCCGGAATTACTTATAGGGCAATCGCCCGGGGAGCACAAGCGGAGATTGCCCCCCCGCCCGGCGCCGTTTGATGCTATATTGTACCGGCGCGGTCACCGCGGCAGCCGGATCCGGACGGAAGCGCGGTCCGGACCGGGGATAACGGGAAATCCAGGGGAGGACACGAATGGGAACCAGGGGACGCGAAATCGTCGGCATGGACGTCAACGAACTGCTCCACCTTCTCAACGGGGCGTTCGCCAGCGAATGGCTCGCCTATTACCAGTACTGGCTGGGGGCCAAGGTCATCAAGGGCCCCATGAAGGACGCGGTCGCCGCCGAGCTCAACCTGCATGCGACCGAGGAGCTGAATCACGCCCTCCTGCTGGCGAACCGCATCGTCCAGCTGGGCGGGACCCCGGTTTTGACCCCCAGGGAGTGGTTCCCGCAGAGCCCCTGCGCCTACGAGGCCCCGGCCGATCCCTACGTCACGGTTCTGCTCGAGCAGAACATCGCCGGGGAGCGGTGCGCCATCACGGCGTACAAGAACCTGATGGACGTCACCAGGGACAAGGACATGGTCACCTACAACATCGCGCTGACCATCCTGGAGCAGGAGGTCGAGCACGAGGAGGACCTCGAGAGCCTCCAGGAAGACCTCGAGCTGATGACCAGCCGGGGGCGCTGACCCCCGCGCACGGTTATGGACCTCACGCGCCCCGTTGCCTATAATGGACCCCATGA
>CAZWXG010000102.1:0-7223 GCA_964637825.1 uncultured Acidobacteriota bacterium | reverse complement strand
CTGGCGGAGATCGGGAAATTCGCCCCGCTCAGCCGGGAGGAGGAGCAGGTGCTCGCCCGGCGGTACCACGAAACCGGTGACCGGGAAACCGCCTACCGGCTGGTGACCTCCAACCTCAAGCTCGTGGTCAAGATCGCCATGATCTACCACAAGGTCTACCGCAACATCCTGGACCTCATCCAGGAGGGAAACCTCGGCCTGCTCCAGGCGGTGCAGCGGTTCGACCCCGAGCGCGGAACGCGGCTCCCGACCTACGCCGCCTGGTGGATCAAGGCCTACATCCTCAAGTTCCTGCTCGACAACACGCGGATGGTCAAGATCGGGACGACCAACGCGCGGCGCAAGATCCTGATGAACCTCAACCGGGAAAAGCGGGAACTGGAGGCCCAGGGCATCGTCCCCACATCCCGCCTGCTCGCGGAAAACCTGGGGGTGGACGAGCGGGAACTGCGGGAGGTGCAGCAGGGGATGACCGGGGGGGACCTGTCGCTCGACGCGCCCCTGGGCAACTCCGACGGGGACGCCCGCTACATCGACACGCTCCGCATGATGGAGCAGAGCGTGGACGAGAAGATCGCCCAGGGGGAGTTCCGGGAGCTGCTGGAGAAGAAGTTCGCCGATTTCTCCGAATCCCTCTCCGAACGCGAACGGGAGATCCTCTCGCGGCGGCTGATCGCAGAGGAACCGGAAACGCTGCAGCAGATCGCCGACCGCTACGGCATCTCGCGCGAAGCGATCCGCGTGGCGGAAAAGAAACTGATCGCCAAACTGAAGCAGTACATGATCGACTCGTTCGGCGACGTGCGCGAAATCGAGTTCCACCTCGCCGGGTGACGCTCACTCCCCCGTTTCCGCCTCCGGGCCGCCGAACCGGATGGTCGCCTTGGAACCGAACTTCTTGTAGTTCTCGTAGGTCAGGGTCTGCTCGATCCCCACGGTATCCTGGACGAAGCGGAGCTTTTCGTCGGCGTGGGTCCAGACCGGGAACCAGTACTGCCCGTCGACGACCTGGCGCAGCGTCTCGAATTCCGGGAAAAGGTTCCCCCGGCGCTCCGGCACCGGTCTGCCGACCGTTCTCACGATCTGCAGGTCCCGGTCGTCCACGTAGATCTTCCCCTCGAAGTAGAAGCGGTCGCCCCGGGTGTTTCTGGGGCGAACGGAGAAAACGTAGCAGACCAGCTCGTCCACCTTCTCCTTCCCTTCGTACTTGAGGTTGTACAGGGGGAGTTCCGATTCCGTCAGGGCGAAGGGGTTGATGTTGAGCATCACGTCCTCGTCCTCGGGCGTGAGCCTGACCGAGCGGAGACGGCCGTCGCGGCGCAGCGTCCGGACCTCGCGCGTGCCGTCGTCGTTGAAGACGACCTCGGACACGATCGTCATCGACTCGTTGCGCGGCGCGCCGTTGAGCGAAACCACCTTGATCACCGCGACCTGGGTGTAGGTGTATTGCATCCAGGCCGCGTAGGACTCCGTCTCCCTGGCGGCGAACCTGCGGATGATCTCTTCGGGAGACGGGCTCTTCCCCGCCGTGCCGGCCCCGGCGGCCCCCTGGGTTGCGGGCGGCTCCTGGGCGGCGGGCAGAAGGCCCCATCCCGAAAGCGTCATGACGACAAACACGAGAATTCCGGCGCAGCGCATCGTTCCCTCCCGTTCCAAGGACTGACCCAAGTGCAATTTTCTCACATCCGGCGGGAAAAAACCGGGGAATGCGTGTCCGGCAGGGCAAATAATGTTAGAGTGGTTCGCCATGTCACTGGAAAATGTGGTCGTCATCCTCGCGGGCACGAAACACCCGGGCAATATCGGGTCGGCCGCGCGCGCCATGGCCAACATGGGTCTGGGGCGGCTCGTGCTGGCGGCGCCCCGGTGCCGGATCAACGAGGAATCGTACCGGCTGGCCAAGGCCGGGGGGCCGGTCCTGGAATCGGCGAAGGTCTGCCGCTCGCTCGCGAGCGCCCTCCGGGGGGTCCGCCTGCTGGTCGGGACCACGGGGAAAAGCGGCGGCTACCGCTCCCCCGCCGCCCAGCCCCGCGCCCTCGTCCCCCGGATCCTCGACCACGCCGCCCGGCAGCGGGTGGGCATCCTCTTCGGCCCCGAGGACACCGGGCTCGTCGACGACGACCTGCGCCTCTGCCAGCTCCTGATGCGCATCCCGACCCATCGCCGGGCGAGCAGCATCAACCTGGCCCAGGCGGTCATGGTGGTCGGCTACGAGCTCTTCCTCGGCAGCCTCGGGCACACCCCGGCGCGGGCGCTGCGGGCGGCGCCCCTGGAACAGACGGAGGCCATGTACGCGCAGCTGGAAAAGGCGCTGCTGGAGATCGGGTTCCTGCACTCCCAGAACGCGCAGCACATGATGTTCGCCCTGCGCCGGATCTTCGGCAGGGCGGGGCTGGAATCGGCCGACGTCGGGGCCCTGAGGGGGATCGCGCGCCAGATCTCCTGGTACGCCAGGGCGCAGGACCCCGGCGGGGACTGAGCGTCAGCGCTTGGGGACCAGCCTGTCGGCCGGCAACCGGAACCCGGGCTGGGATTCGGCATCCTTCCAGGGGACCCCGTACAGGTCGATCAGGAACGTCTCCGACGGCGCCTGCATCTCCCCGTTCAGGTCCTTGTACTGGAAATTGGGCATCCGGTAGCCCGCGGCCGTCGAGAGCCCCCCGCTGCGCTCGAAGAAGTACACCCCCGAAAAACTGCCCAGCAGATCCCCTTTCTGATTGTAGACGGGGAGATCGAGCAGGGAGCCGGGCGGGAGGAATTTCAGGAACGAGTTCGACAGCGGCAGGCGCGCCCCGGCGTCCTTGACCACGTAGATCGCGCGAAAGGGGATCGCCTGCGCGGTCAGGGAGGCTTCGATCTCGGCCGCGACCTCGGCCCCCTCGAGACCCGCTTTCTGCCCGATGGCCCGGATGCGCGCGGAGAGCGCCTCCCAGTCGACCCGGTCATGGGCGTAGTTCACGCACTTTTCCACGTCCTGCCAGCGGATGACCTTCCCTTTCCCCCGCGTCTTGGTCTTGCAGGGAAAATCGGCGGCGGCCGCCCGGTACGCCTCACCGACCACCGCGTCGACCGCGGCCCGGACCTCCTCCCGGGGGCCCTGTCCGAAGGCGGCGCCGGTGAGACCGGCAAGGAGGAGGAGGCTCGAAAACGACAGCTTCACAAACGAGGGCATAGGGTTTTCCTGAACATTACGGGGCCGGGGCCCCGGTTGGCCGGCCGGAGGCGGTGACCCTGCCGGTTCCGAAATAGAGAAGGCCGGGCTGCACCGCCGTGCCGCCGCGGGGGAGGATGCGGACCAGCGCGATGCGGCCCGGGTCGGCCTCGTCATGGAGAAACACGAGGTTGCCTTCCGGGACGATGCGCCCGACCGCCTCTTCGAGCGGGACCGCGCGGAGGTGGACGGAAACCAGGGGATTGGGCTCGCTGCGGACCTCGAAGATGACGCCGGTCCGCGCGGCCAGTTCCGCCAGCGCGTCATGCAGCGGGCAGTCGGCGATATCGGCCGTCACCGCACCGTCGGCCACCCCGATGCGCAGCAGAACGGGCTTCTGCGCCTGCGCCGCATTCGGGGGGTTTCCGGGAAAGCGTTGCCGCGGCTGCGCCCGGGCGGCGGGGTCCGGCGCCAGCGCCGCCAGCAGGGCCAGGCAAAAAAGGAGCGTCCCGGCGCGCACGGATCCCGGCCTATTCATCGCTCCCCCCGGGCTCCCGGATGGTCAGGAACCGATCGAAACGGTACATCGCGAAAAGGCTCCGCAGTTTCCGGTTCGGGCGGAGCAGGACGAGCTCGCCCCCCGCTTCCCTCATCCTCTTGAACAGTCTCAGGATCTCCCCCACCCCGGAGCTGTCCATGAAGGGGACCGCCCCGAGATCGAGCACGATTTCGCGCGGCCGCCCGGCGAGCGCCTCGTCGATGCGGCGCTCGAGTTCCGGGCAGTGCTCGAAGGTGATCCTGCCTTCGACCCGGATGATTCGGCCTTCCCCGATAGTTTCGACTTGGATATCCATGAGTGTTCAGGCAAAAATACTGGCATATTTGAGCGCCTGGAGCAAGCGTCTGATCGAACCGCTGATTACGCGATTTGTCATCCATTACCATAAAACCGCGAGGCCCCATTACGACCTCAGGGTGGTCCAGGACCGCAGGCTGCGCTCCTGGTCCCTGCTGAAGGAGCCGCCGCGGCGGGCGGGGGAGAAGCGGCTGGCCATCGAGAGGGAGAGCTTCCCGGTCGAGGCGGTCTCGAGCCCCGTCTTCGAGGAGGAGGCCTTCGGCCGCGGACCCGTCGTCGCCTGGGACGAGGGGGAAGTGGAAATCGGGCCGGAAGCGGCCGCGGAGCTGAGGCTGCGGTTTGCGGGATCGAAAATGACCGGGACGTACCGGTTGCGGCGGATGCGCTGGTATCCCGGGAATCGCTGGATGCTCAGCAGGATAGAGCCCTGAAGGCCGGGGCCGCACGCCGTGCGGGGGCGCATTTTGCCTTGACAGAACGGGCCGGTCCATACGAACCTAAACCTAACGGGAAAGGGGGAGTCCAGCTCCCGCAACTCGGGTTCCGGGACTCCCCGCGCCTTTATGGATCGCGGTGTTGCGTCGATGAAACGAGCTTTTTCTCAGGAGTGATGATTATGACCCGAAGACTTGTCGGCTCGATAATGGCCGTTCTTTTGCTGTGTGGAGCCAGCGGCTTCGCCCTGCAGGATAAAATCTCGCCTCTTTCCGACTATCAGTACAAGAAGGATTACGCCCAGTACGAGGAGATCAAGAAGGAGGCGGACGTCGCCAAGCGGGCCGACCTGCTGCTCGGCTTCGTCAAGGAGCACCCGATTTCCAGAATCCTGTTTTACGTGGCCACCGATTACCAGGCGGCCCTCAACCCGCAACTCGAAAAGAAGGACTGGGCCAAGGCGATCTCCATGGCCGACGCGCTCCTGGCGGTCCTGCCCACCGCGGACAAGGTCAAGGCGGAGGAGATCCCCGTGGGAACGGATGAGTTCCTCAAGGACCAGCTCACCCCGTCGGTCCTGCTGATGCAGCGGACGAAGCTGGCCGCCCATTACGGGGCCGGGGACCTGCCCAAGGCCGCGGAGATGGCGGAGACGATCTACGCCGCCGCCCCGGACGCCGGCATGCTCCAGACGATGGCCGCCATTTACCTCGCCATGCAGAACTACGACAAATACCTGGAGTACGGCCAGAAGATCCTGGCGGATGCGCCGATCGACCAGCCCCTGGGCTACACGACGGCGCTGCAGATGGCCGACGCGCACCTGCGCAAACAGGACGTCCCGGCCGCGACCGGGCTCTTCGCCAAAATCATGGCCGTCTACGGCGACACGGTGCCGCCCAACATGGCGGAGGCCCAGTGGAACGCCACCCGCGCCATCGCCTTCGGCCTGATGGGAGCGGAAGCCTACCAGAAGAAGGATTATCCCGCGGCGCTCGAACTCTACCAGAAGGTGGTCCGGTTCGATCCCAAGCGGGACGACGCCTGGTACTACATCGGGATGAGCAAGTGGCAGACCGAGGGGCAGAACGCAGCCCTGGAACCGTTCGCGAAATGCGTGGTGCTCGAAAAGACCATGGCCCCCAGGGCCAAGCAGTACCTCGAGCAGATCTACCAGGGGAGCCACTCGGGCTCGCTCGACGGGATCCAGGAGGTTCTGGCCAAGGCCAAGACCGATCTCGGGATCTGATCCGAACGCGACAACGTCCCTCCGGAGCCGCCCCCCCGGGCCGCGGCTCCGGAGGGCGGCCGCCCCCCCGCCCCCATCCTCCCGGAATTCTCTGGAAATTTCCAGGAAACGGTTCTACACTTTAAAGCCTCGGTCATCAGAGTTCCACACAGATACTTGCACCAGCCAAGATATCATCGACAAAACAGGTGTGATATGGCAGAAAAGGATACCCGTTCCAAGGACGTCGCCGGCGACCAGAAGCTCCCGATCCAGGAGGCGCTGGACAAAGAGGGGGAGCAGCTGCACATCAGCGAGCTGCAGGCCCTGAATATCAAGGACCTGGCGAAGATCGCCAAGAAGTACAAGATCGCCGAAGCGGGCAAGCTGAGCAAGCAGGACCTCATCTTCGCCGTCCTGCAGGCCCAGGCCGAGCATCACGGGCTCATCTTTTCGGAAGGGGTGCTCGAGGTGCTCCCCGAAGGTTACGGGTTCCTCCGCTCCCCCGATTACAGCTATCTGCCGGGCCCCGACGACATCTACATCTCGCCTTCCCAGATCCGGAAATTCGATCTCCGCACCGGCGACATCGTCTCCGGGCAGATCCGCATGCCGAACGAGGGGGAGCGCTACCTCGCCCTGGTGAAAGTGGACGCCGTGAACTTCGAGCCGCCCGAGGAGGCGCGCCACCGGATCTTCTACGACAACCTCACCCCCCTCTACCCGCAGGAGCGGATCCGGCTGGAGACGGTGCGCGAAAACCTTTCCGCCCGGGTGATGGATATCTTCACCCCCATCGGCAAGGGACAGCGCGGACTGATCGTGTCGCCCCCCAGGACGGGCAAGACCATGCTGCTGCAGAACATCGCCAACTCGATCAGCACCAACCACCCGGAGGTCTACCTCATCGTCCTCCTGATCGACGAACGCCCGGAAGAGGTCACCGACATGGAACGCTCCGTCAAGGGGGAGGTGATCAGTTCCACGTTCGACGAACCCGCCTCGCGCCACGTCCAGGTCGCCGAGATCGTCATGGAGAAGGCGAAGCGCCTGGTGGAACACAAGAAGGACGTCGTCATCCTGCTCGACAGCATCACGCGCCTGGCGCGCGCCTACAACACCGTCATCCCGTCGAGCGGCAAGGTGCTCTCCGGCGGCGTCGACGCGAACGCCCTGGAGAAACCGAAGCGCTTCTTCGGGGCCGCCCGGAAGATCGAGGAGGGGGGGAGCCTCACGATCATGGCCACGGCCCTGATCGACACCGGCAGCCGCATGGACGACGTCATTTTCGAGGAGTTCAAGGGCACCGGCAACATGGAGATCATCCTGGACCGCAAGCTCGTGGACAAGCGCATCTTCCCGGCGATCGACATCAACCGGTCCGGCACCCGGAAGGAGGAACTGCTGGTGGAGGCGACCGACCTCACCAAGATCTGGATCCTGCGCAAGGTGCTGAACCCCCTGTCCATCGACGAAGCGATGGACCTGTTGCTCGACAAGCTCCGCAAGTCCGACAGCAACGCGGAGTTCCTCACCTCCCTGAACAAGGGTTA
>CAZWXG010000101.1:0-9257 GCA_964637825.1 uncultured Acidobacteriota bacterium | reverse complement strand
CGGGCGGGGTGATCGCCGGCGGCCACACCGTCGACGACCGCGAGCCGAAATACGGGCTGTCGGTGCTCGGACGGGTCCACCCGGAGCGCTTCTGGACCAAGGCGGCCGCCCGGCCGGGCGATATCCTCGTCCTGACCAAACCGCTGGGGGTGGGGATCATCACCACCGCCGGCAAGGCGGACGCGGCCGACCCGGCCCATGTCGCCGGGGCGGTGGAGAGCATGAAAAAGCTCAACCGCGAGGCCGCCCGGCTGCTCGGGGAGACCGGGATCCGCGCGGCCACCGACATCACCGGCTTCGCCCTGCTCGGGCACGGGTCGGAAATGGCCGAAAAGAGCGGGGTGCGGCTCCGGTTTTCGCTCGAACGCCTCCCCTTCCTGCCGGGGGCGCGGGAGTACGCCGGGGAGTGGCTCTTCCCGGGCGGTTCGGGCCGGAACCGGAAGTGCTACGGCGGCGGGGTGGATTTCGCCGCCCTGGTACCCGAAGAGATGCGCGAACTCCTCTTCACCCCGGAAACCTCCGGGGGCCTGCTCGCGGCCATCCCGCCCGCAATGATCGAACGGGCGCAGGCGCTCTTCGCCGCGGCCGGCCACCCCTTCTGGATTGTCGGGGAGGTGACGGTAGGCGCCGGCATCGAGGTCGGGATCTAGCTACCGGGGCCCGAGCGCCGCGCGGAAGAGCGCGGTCAGGGATTCGAGCGTGTTCCGGAGCCGGGGGGAGAGGGGGGCCAGCTCCTCGCTCGAGCGGATGCCGATCCCGAGAAAGTGGACGGTGAGGCCCGGGATCTCGTTTTTCCAGAAGGCGAAGAGCAGGGACAGGGGGACGGAGTGGGCCGTGTGGCAGACCGAATCGAGGCGGTCGGCCGGGTAGAGGGCCCACTCCCCTTCGGGGAGGGCCTCGTCGAAGACGGCGTCGGCCACGAGCACCGTCCCGCCCGCCTCCTCCCGCACCCACCGGAGCGCACCCTCGATCGAGACCCCGACCGGGCGCGCGCGGAACCCGCCGCCGCTCTCCGGCTCGAGCGCTTCGGCCAGGGCGTGGCCGATCGCGTCGTCGCCGCGCAGGGGGTTCCCCACCCCCAGGAGGAGGAGCGGGCGGACGCGCAGGATGTCCGGAAGTGCGGGACCTTTCATGAACGCCGGCGCTATTCCATCTCCAGGCGCAGGGCGTCCCGGGTGAAGTTCGCCATTTCGAACTCCTCGTCGAGCCAGATCGCGTCCTTGGGGCAGACGTCGGCGCAGCGGCCGCAGTGGACGCAGCGGTCGAGATAGAGGATCATCTTGAACTTCTTGCCGGCATTCTTCGTCCCCGGTTCCGGCGGCGGGGCGTTGGGATCGGGCGGGATCTGCAAGATCTCGATCGCCTCCGCCGTGCAGTCGCGCACGCACGCCTTGCACCCGACGCAGAGGCCCGGCCGCAGCCGCGGCGTGCCGCGGAAGCCCTCGGGCACCACCGATTTGACAAAGGGGTAGACGCGGGTCGCCGGGGAGTGCCCCAGGTTCCCCAGCATTTCTGGAATGAAGATGCCTGCCTTCAACATGTTATAAAACTCCGTTTCCTTTGAGGATGAGCACCGCCAGGAGCTGGATGAGGCTCGCGGGGGCCAGGTACTTCCAGCTGAAGGTCACGATCTGGTCGATGCGGATGCGCGCGAAGGAGGCGCGGATGACGCTCAGGAGGAAGACCACGAACGCCGTCTTGACGATCAGCCACAGCCCGCCGATCCAGAGACCGCCGGGGAACCCGCCGAGGAAGAGCGCGGCGATGAAGCCGGCCCCGACCAGCATCAGGATGTCCTTCTGGATGCGGAACAGCGCCAGCTTCTTGCCGGTGTACTCGGTGAGCGGCCCGCCGACCACTTCCGTTTCCGCCTCGGGGATGTCGAAGGGCACCCGCTCGAGTTTGGCCTGCAGCGTCAGGAGCGCGACCAGGAAGGCCAGCACCTGGATCCCGATCACCCACCAGGCGCCGCTGGTCCAGGGGTAGACCGCGATCGTCTGGATCTGCCAGCTCCCGGCGACCACCGCGGGGGTGAGGAGGGCCAGGAAGAAGGGGACCTCGTAGGCGAACAGCTGCGTCAGCACCCGCGTCGCCCCGATCAGGCTGTAAGGGCTGACCGAAAACCAGCCCGCCAGAAAGAGCACCAGCGAGGGGAGGGAGAGGAGGTAGAGCACCACCACCAGATCCCCCTCGAAGGAGTTGTAGGGGGTGAAGAACCAGACGGGCAGGTAGAGCCCCGCGGTGATCACCGCCGCCAGCCCCAGGATCGGCATCAGGCTGAACATGAAGCGGTCGGCCCGCGCCGGCACGATGTCCTCCTTGAAGAAGAGCTTCAGGATATCGGCCACCGGCTGCAGCAGACCGGCGTAGCCCGTATGGAGCGGCCCGCGCCGGTTCTGCATGCGCGCGTAGAATTTCCGGTCCATCCACTCCAGGTAGGTCGAAAAGACCAGCTGGAAGAGCAGGCCGGGGAACACCAGGATATAGAGCAGCGGTTTGACGACGTCCATCCGATCCCCCATGAATCAGAAACGAATTCCCTTGTTCTTGCCATACCATTCAATGCCGCGGCGGCGCAGCTGTTCCCACGTCGTCACCTCCGTGCCGCGCTTCGGGTCGCGCAGCACGATGGCCATCCGGTCCGTGCAGGAAAAGCAGGGGTCGATCGAGGCGATGGCGATCGGGATGTCGGCGACATAGGAGCCGATGACCGATTCGGTGGCGGCTTCCAGGTTGGCCATCGTGGGGGCGCGCACGCGCACCCGCTCGGGCTTGTCGGTGCCGTTGCTGCGCACGAAGTGGACGTCCTCCCCCCGCGGCGCCTCGTAGCGGCTCACCGCCACCCCCTCGGGCACCTTGCGCGACACCTTGGCCAGGGCGATCTCCCCCTCGGGGAGGTTTTCGAGCAGCTGCTCGATGATCTTGCAGGACTCGATCATCTCCAGCACGCGCACGATGACGCGGCCCAGGATGTCGCAGGAGTCGTGGGTGATCAGCTTGAAATCCATCTCCGCGTAGCAGGCGTACGGGTCGTCCTTGCGGACGTCGGTCGCCACGTTGCTCGCCCGGGCGAAGGGCCCCACGGCGCACATCTCCGCCGCGCGCTCGGCCGGCAGGGTGCCCACCCCCTTGATGCGGCCGACGAAGCTCGGCTCGTTGGTGCCGATCTTGGCGTAGTAGTCCAGGCGCTTCCGCACCGTCTTCAGGATCCCCAGGATCTCCTTGCGCTGCGCGTCGGTCAGGTCGCGCCGCACCCCGCCGATGGTGTTGATGGCGTAATTGACCCGGTTGCCGCTGATCTTTTCCAGGATGTCCATGATCAGTTCGCGGTCGCGCCAGACCAGCATGAAGAGCGAGTCGAAGCCGACCTCGTGGGCGGCGACCCCGAGCCACAGGAGGTGGCTGTGCAGCCGCTCCAGCTCGCAGTCCACCATGCGCAGGTAGAGCCCCCGTCTGGGGACCTCGAGCTTCATGATCTCCTCGACGGCCTGGACGAAGGCGGTGGTGTGGGAGTGCGAGCAGATGCCGCACACCCGCTCCAGGAGGTACATGCACTGGTAGTAGTTCCTCTGCTCGCACGCCTTCTCGATCCCGCGGTGGTTGTAGCCCAGGTTCATCCGGGCGCCGACGATCTCCTCCCCCCGGATGTCGAAATCAAACTTTGCCGGCTCCTTGAGAAACGGGTGCTGGGGGCCGATCGGGATACGAAATACGGATTCTTCCATGGTTACACTCCCTCCTGTGCGGTCTCTTCCTCCGGGCGGGGAATCTGCACGTCCTTGCGCAACGGGTAGACCCCCTCCGGCCAGTCCTCGGGGATGGCCTGGCGCCGCAGGTCCGGGTGCCCGACCGGCATGATCCCCAGCAGGTCCTTCAGTTCCCGCTCGTAGACCATGGCCCCCGGGATGCGGAGGGCCAGCGACGGGACCTCGGGCTTGTCGCGGTCCATGCGGACCTGCAGGACGATCACCCGGTCCCCCGTGAAGACGTAGTTCGCCTGCAGGGCGTCGCGCAGGTCCTCGCCGACGATGACGGCCAGCTGCCGGATCGAAAAACGCTCCCGCAGGGTGTCGACCGCGGCGATGAGACCATCGGCCGCCATGGACACCCACAACCGCCCCTTGGCCCCCGTCGTCACCGTGCTGCCGGGAAACGCCTCCTTCAACCTGGCTTCAAAATCGTCTGTCATGCCGAGCCCTCCCCTTACGCCGATTTCTTCTGCAAGCTGCCGAGCAGCTTGGCCACTCCGTCGATGATCGCCTCGGGCCGCACCGGGCATCCGGGGATGTAGGCCGAGACCGGGACGACCTTGTCGATTCCCTCCAGGACATTATAGCACCCCCGGAAGGCTCCGCCACTGCAAGCACATGCGCCGACCGCGACAACGAATTTCGGTTCCGGCATCTGGTCGTAGATGCGCTTGAGCCTTTTCGCGATCTGCCGCGTCACCGGGCCGGTGCAGACCATCACGTCGGCGTGCCGCGGGGTGGCCTTGAGCAGGATCCCGAACCGTTCCAGGTCGTAGTTGGGCATCAGGGACGCCAGGGTCTCGATGTCGCAGCCGTTGCAGGCCCCCGAGTTGAAGTGCAGGATCCAGGGGGATTTCACCCTGGCCCAGGTCTTGAGATTTTCCAGCATAGGTCCTCTTGTGTTCTCCGCGCCGGGGCGGGCCGCCCGGCGCATGTTAAAGGTTTCCGGACTCGACCGGAGCCCCGGCCCCTAGTCGAAATCGACGTAGAGGCACGAAATCGAGGCGGCGATCGCCGCCAGGTAGGCGAGCGCCTTCCAGGCGCCGGCGCCCCCCGGCATCGTGGCGATCGTCAGCACCGCCACGTGCATGATGGTGAAAAAGATCGCGGCGATGAAGAAGCGCCGGTAGGCGAATTCCATCTTCTGGGCGACGTATTCCTCGCCGCAGGCGTAGGGCTCGTACTTGCCCGGCGTCGGGCGGGCCTTTTCCTCGACCAGGCGGCCGAGCCCGTACAGGGCCAGGCTGATGCCGAAACAGACCAGGAAAGCGACCGGGGGGGACAACAGTATCGATAGATCCATCACGCTACCCTTTGAGCTTGGATAAATGCCGGATGTCCAGTGAGCCGTAAATCCTGTGGACGCCCACGACGAGCGCGAGCATGACGGCGGCCAGGACGGTTTCGACGATGATGAAGGTGACGACGAGCGACTGGATGAAGGCGACATCCTGCCGGAACAGCCCGGCGGCAAGGAAGATCAGGGTGACGCCCTTGGACACCACCTCCACCCCGATGATGAGGCGGATCAGGTTGCGGTAGAGCACCAGCATGTACACCCCCAGCATCATCACCAGGAGGCCGCACCCGAACAGCAGCAGGACTTCGTTATTCATGTTTCTTCTCCTTGGCTTTCAGCCGGAAGAGCGCGCTGATGCCGAACACCCCCGCCAGGATCAGCACGACCTGCCCCAGGATGTCGGCGCTCCTCAGGGTCCAGAAGACGTCCTGGAACGAGCCGGACCCGGCGCCGGGGACGATCTCCGGGAGCGCGCCCGCCAGCCAGCGGACGATGAAGACGTCCAGGCCGATGAACACGAGCAGAAACAGGGGGATGAACCCCCGCCCCATGCGCGTCTCCTCCCCCTGGTCGGAATCCCTGGTCATGCCGACCGTGGAGACGAAAAGTACCGTGATCAGCCCCGCGCAGACGCTCAGCTCGAACACCCCGGCGATGTTGGCGCCGTAATGGAAGAGGAGGCCCGCCAGCACCGCGGACGCCAGGGCGAGCGAGAGGGCCACGTAGAGCAGGTCCCGGAACACGCAGGCGCCCACCGCGAGCAGAACCAGCAACCCCAGAAGAACCCAAAGCAGCATCTTAATTCCCTCCCAGTAAAATCACGGCCGCCGGTTCCACGATCCCGCTGGTTACGCTGTGGAAGAAGACCCCGGTCAGGAGACAGGCGGCGGCCAGGAGGATGACCGCCACGGACATGGCCGCCGGCGCCTCCCGGATCTCGCGCCATTTTTCGTTCAGGTGGCCGAAGAACACCTTGCGCTGGATGATGAGGAAGTACCCGAGGGTGAACACGCTCACGAGGATGGCGAGCGTCGCGACGGCCGTCTGCCCCGCCGCCAGGGCCCCCATGATGATGAACAGCTTGCTCCAGAAGCCGTTGAAGGGGGGGACGCCGGCGATCGAGAGGGTGCCGAACACGCTCGTGGCCGCGGTCACGGGCATCCGGTTTTCCAGCCCCCCCATCTGTTCGATGTCGCGGGTCCCGAGCCGGTACTGCACCGCGCCGCTGTTGAGGAAGAGGAGGGATTTGAACAGCGCGTGGTTGAACACGTGGAAGAGCGCGCCGACCAGGCCGAGCAGGTTCCCCAGCCCCAGGCCGATCAGGATGTAGCCGATCTGGCTGATGCTCGAATAGGCCAGCATCCGCTTGAAATCGCGCTGGAAGTAGGCGAGCACCGCCCCGGCGATCATGGAGACGGTCCCCAGGAGCAGGAAGACCGTCCGGACCTCGCCGATTTCGGGCAGGATCCCGAAAAAGATCCGGGCGAGCGCGTAGACGCCGGCGACCTTGATCACCACGCCGCTCAGCATCGCCGAAATCGGGGCGGGGGCGGACGGGTGGGCGTCGGGGAGCCAGGCGTGAAACGGCATCACGGCCGCCTTCAGTCCGAAGCCGGCGATGAAGAGCGCGGCCGCCAGCAGGAGCATCCCCGGGACCGGTCCTCCCGTCCCCTCGAGCGCCGCGGCCAGGGGGGCGAACTCGAGCGTGCCGGCGGTCATGTAGACCAGCAGGATCCCCACGAGCACCAGCGAAGTGGCCACGGCCGACAGGAGCAGGTACTTGACGGCCGACTCGATGCCGTCGTGCTCCAGGCCGAAGGCCACCAGCACGTAGGAGGCGATGGAAGCCACCTCGAGAAAGAGGTAGAGGCTGAACAGGTCGCGCGTCAGCAGCATGGCGTTCAGGCCGAAGACCATGATGAGCAGGAGGGCGAAAAACTTCCCCCTCCCCCCGAGATGGGCCACGTAGGAGGTCGCGTAGATCATGCACGCGAACGCGACCGCGTTGACCACCACCAGGAAAAGGAGGCTGACGCTGTCCAGGGCGAAGCGCGCGCCGAACAGTTCGTAGTCCAAACCGCCCCCCACCGCGGGGATGAGCCGCAGCGTGAAGTACAGAGGGAGCCCCGCCGCCGCGACCGCCAGCGTGTTCGCGGCCCACCTGCCCAGCCTGGAGGCCCAGGGCATGAGGAGCACCGCGACCGGCGGCACCAGCAGGATCCAGCCTATGAAGGATTCCATCATCGACCTCAGAATCAGAAAAGGGTTCTAGAGTAAACCTCGTTGCCTCCGGCGGCGCGCCGCGCCCCGCCTAGGCGGCGGAACCGAACAGGAGAAACAGCACGACCAGGAAACCCGCGAGCGCCCAGCAGAGGTAATTGCCGTAAATGCCGTTGTGCGCGCCGCCGAGCAGGGGCTGCAGCACCGCGCGGCCGAGCGCGATGACGCCGTCGCCGACGACGTCGATCTTCCGCTCGACGAACCGGAACACGACCCGGGTGACGGCATCGACCGTGCGGACCCCGATTTCATACCCGTCGAACCGCCCCGCTTCCGCCCGCGTGAGGACGGATCCGAGCACGGGGGAGGTACGGAGCGTGGCGAAGGCTTCGGCCGCGCTCGCGCGCCCGCTGCGCGCGGCCGCGTAGATCATGAAGCCGGCGGCGTAGATGCCGAGCGAGACCACGGTCAGGATCGAGACATGCCACACGTTCCCGGTCAGGCCCGGCCCGTGGGCCCCGGCCACGCTGCTGATGAGGGCGTCGGAGCGGGAGAAGAGGAACCCGCTCGCTACGGCGACGGCGCCCATCACCAGGGGGGCCAGGACGCAGGCGCCCGGGGCCTCGCCCCGGCTGACGCCGCCCGGCGCCCAGAGCACGGCGACCACCTTGGCGAACACGGCCACGTTCAGGACCGCGCCGACGACGAGCAGGGCCAGCACCACGAGGTGCCCGCCGTGCAGCGCCCCTTCCAGGATCAGTTCCTTGGCCACGAACCCCCCCGTCGGGGGGAGGGAGATGGCGGCGAGGAAGGCCAGGAAGAACGCGGCGCCCGAATACGGCATGCTGCGGGCGATCCCCAGCAGCCGATCGAGCCCGGAGCCCCCCGCCTTCTCCTCGAAATTGCCGACGGCGAAAAACATGGTCGACTTGTAGGCGGCGTGCGTCAGCATGTACAGCAGGGCGCCCGCCACGCCGGCGGCCTCGGAGACCGCCATCCCGCACACCATGAAGCCGACGGGCGAAATGGCCGTCAGGGCCAGGATCCTGCGCAGGTCCTTCTCCACGAGCGCGGGGACGATCGTGACGAAGACCGTGGCGATGCCGAAGAGGAACAGGACCGTCTGGGCCGCCGCGTCCATCACGAACATGCGCTGCGTCACCACGAAAAGGAAGTAGATCCCCAGGACCTTCTCGAGCGAGGCCGGCAACGCGGCGAAGCCGGACGCGGGCATCACCCCGGCGGCGTCCGGGATCCAGGTGTGAAAGGGGAACATCCCGGCCTTGGCGCCGGCGCCCAGGAAGATCAGCACGAAGGACCAGAACGCCATCGGCCCGGAGGCGGTGCCGACCCCCGCCGTCATCCCCCCCCCGGGGGCGAGCTGGAAGTAGAGCATCAGCCCGAGCAGCATCAGGAAGTCGCTCGTCCCGCCGATGACGAGGGCCTTGTGGGCCGCCGCCTCGGCTTTGGCCCCGCCGCTATGGATCAGGAGGTAGAGCGCGACCAGGAACAGCTCCCAGCCGACGACGAGCACCATCAGGCTGTCGGTCAGGATGACGGCGTAGGTGGAGCCGAACGCGACCAGCAACGCGAAGAGGTGCAGGTAGGGGCGCTCGGGCCGCCGCGAGGCGCCCAGCGTGTACACCAGCGCCAGGAGCTGGAACAGGAACACGAAGCCGAGCAGGAAGGTCTTCCAGCCGGTCAGGCTGAAGGCGAGGGTGAACCCTTCGACCCAGGGGATGCTCACGCCGGGGGAGGAAGGGGCCGCCGTCCAGACCGCCAGCCCGGCGGCCACCACGGCCGCCAGCCCGAGCCCCGCCGCCGCCCGGGGGCTTTTCCGGAACAGGGGGAGGAGAAAGACCGCGACCGCCAGCGGGACCAGGATCGGGACCCACAACAATGATTGAGCGCTCATAACCTATTATCTCCAGAGAAGGCTGACGAGTTCGACCAGGCGCTGTCCATCGGCAACCTTGACCAGGTCGTAC
>CAZWXG010000100.1:3219-9273 GCA_964637825.1 uncultured Acidobacteriota bacterium | reverse complement strand
CGGCGGGCAAAGGTGGGGCGGAAGTCCTCGGTGGTCACCCGAACCAGTTCGGCCATGATCTCGGCGTGCTTCCGGACCGGGTCGGCCATGCCGCCCCCCACGCCGCGCCCCGATGCCGTAAAGCCCCCCAGGTTCCAGGTGCCCGAAGCCCCGTTCGTCCACAGCATGGCCCCTTGGCCGGTTTCATGGAGCGCCGCCTTCATCGAAGCGTCGACCTTGACCGTGGTCCGCACCGCCGTGAGGCCGGCAATGTTCACCCCCGGTCGCGGGCTTTTGACCTCGACGCTGCCCGAAAGGACCGCGTCGACACCGCTCATCTTCCCGATAGCCTGAAGCGCCGCGGGATCCAGCGCCCGGGCGCCGACTTTGGCCAGGACCTCCCGTTTCGTCCCCAGCTCCAGCACCCGGGTGCCCGGCTGCGCCCGCTGCACGGTGGCGATGAAACGGTGGGTCGCATCCTCGCCGATTTCCTGGTCCCCTTCCGGGACCTCGAATTTCAGGATCCCCACCGTCTCGAGGCTCCGCAGTTCGACCACGGGCGGGTATTCCACGGTGGCGTAATGGGCGCACCCCCCCGTAAATACCGCCGCCAGCACCCCTAACGCCCCGATGATGCGCATCATTCCCATCCTCCCGGCCCTATCCCTGCTTCCTGCCGCAAATCGGCCCCTTATCCCGTATCGTCCAGGCCCGCAGCTACCCTTATTTTTTCTCTCACGCAGGCGACTTCCCCTGATGGCTCCAATGATCGGTTGCGCTATAATGCGCGTCGTCCCGGACAGGAGTCCCGCTGACGGTACAACCCGAAAGGCCTGACCGGTCATTCGACAGGGCCTCGGCCCTATGGCGCTCGGAGGAATCGAAAGGGGCCGCCGCATTTCCACCAGGCGCAACCGGGAACCGGGAGCACCTCGAGTTCGCTTCCGGCCGTCTGAATGAGGAGGAAAGGCGAGATGTCGGTACTGCTCTACGATCCCGCAAGAAAGACCCACATCCTGGAACTCCGGACCGGCCCCTGGGCAAACCGGCGCTGGATTACGGCCATCAGGGTCTGCGCCAATCCCTGCTGTCCCTGCTTTCACCTCAATTTCCAATGCGCCCCGGAAGATCCGGCTTCAGCCCCGACCCTCCATTTCACCCTCGATGCCGAAAAACGTTCCCTGAGCCCTGACCCCGCGTCCGCACTCTCCCGCGATTCCCGGTCCCTCGCCCGGGCGGTGGTGGCGGAGCTGGGCGAAGCCGGGTGGCGTTATCTTGGGGAATTCCTGACCGGTATCAAGCAGAAGCAGATCGATGAGTGCAACCCGGAACAGCTGGATGTCGAATTCGACCCGGAACTCCTGAGCGGACGGGAAACCACGGTCGGTTACAGGGCCGTCTTCCCCTTCGCCCCGTTGCCCGCCTTTTCCGTCGAAGACAGGGAATGGATCGCGTTCGATGATTATTGCCTAAACCCGGAATGTGCATGCCGCGAAGTCATACTTCAGTTTGCCCCGATCGATACCAGGGGACGGGTACGATACCCCAAGGATCTCCCGGCCGTCATTTACGACTATGGGACCCGGACCGTCGAAACCCTTCAGGAACCCGGTTCCGGGAACCCTTCGATGCCGACCCTCCTTGACGCACTCATCCATCAGAACGAAGACTTCCACGCCGAAGCGGGGAAGCGCCACCGGGTGCTGAAAACCGTCTTCAAACGGGCCCGGGCAAAATGGATCCCGCCACCCTCAGATTCGGATCGGGTCCCCCGTCCCCAGGGAGCGGCTCGACCGGGCAGGAACGATCCCTGCACCTGCGGGAGTGGCAGGAAATACAAAAAATGCTGCGGCAGCTGACGGCGCATGAATCCATGGAAATCATGCGCGGCCGGAGTATCCTTTCCATGGTCTGATTTTGCCTGCGGCGACGACCATGCACCGCCCCGGGCATGTAACCGGTTTGCGAAAATCTCATGATCATCTATCACGCCGCTCTTTGCGGGGAGGATTTCGTTCTCTGGGGAGAAACCCCCCGGGACCGCGCCCCTGCCGCCGCCCGGCCCGGACGCAGGCGGGCCGCCGCCGATGTTCCGCCCTTCCCTTACGATCCCGGAGCCGCGGCGCTCCGCGCGCCTCTCGGGGAGCCATCCGACCCGGACGCCTCCAAAGCGGCGGCTCCCTCGAAAAAGCGCGCGCAGGCGCCCGTTCGCTGCATCTGGCTGCCGACGACAAACGCGGGACCGGTCCCCTCAAGCCCGCTGATCGCCGAGACGGGAGGCGAAGGCAGGGAGGCCTGCGCACCCTGGGCCGTTTCGGTCCGGGTTCTGGACGACCGGGAAATCGTCGACCTGCTCGGTGCCTGCATGGGCAGGCGGATCCTGGCCCCGGGCCGGATGGCGGGAACGGATCTCGCCTGGTGGTGCCATGCGCTCCGTTTTGCGGGAACGCTGGTGGCCCGGCAGAGCTATCTGCCCGGCATGGGCCATTCCGGTGAGGCCCGTGCTTCACGCTGGGTCCCCATCCTGCAGCCGGAGGATATCGCAACGTCGGCGGCGCTGGCGGCCGCCATGCCGGGCGCGGCGCGCGCGGTCAGCGCCACAGGCGCGGCCCCTCCTCAAGGATCCGCGGCCGATCTGCTGCGGCGTTTCGTGCAGCGCATGGTGGACACCCTCGTCCGCATGGGCGCGCCATCGCAGGTGCCCGAGCCGGCGGCCCGCTCCCGGCGCCGGGCGGGACGCGAAGCCCCTTTCGAGAGCCTGCATGAACAGTGGATGCATTCGCTGCGGTCCGAAGACCCCTCCATGCCGGGCGACGCGAAGGAGCTCGCGCGTTTTGCCGCCCAGATTGACGAATGGCACCGCCCCGTGTCCATGTCCGCCTTCTCCCCCTTCCGTCTCTGCTTCCGCCTGGAAGAGCCGGAAGCAGAAGCCGGGGAATCCGCCGGCCGGGCCGCCTGGCACGTACGCTACCTGCTGCAGGCGGCCGACGACCGCAGCCTGCTCATCGAGGCGCCCGCCGCCTGGAAGCCGCGCAAGCCGGTGGCCGCGCTGTTCCGCGCACGCGCCTTCGAGCCTCGGCCGTACCTTCTCTCGGTGCTTGGCCGGGCCGCCGGGATCTGCCCCCGGATCGAGGAGAGCATGAGGCGGCCGGATCCTGCCGGCTACCCGCTGGACGCCGCCGGAGCCCACGAGTTTCTCACCCTGCGCGCCCAGGCCCTCGAACAGGCGGGCTTCGGCGTCATGCTCCCCTCGTGGTGGACCCGAAAAGGGACGAAATTGCGGCTCGCCGCCCGCGCGCGCGTAAAGAGCCCCGCCCTGAAAGCATCTGCCGGACTCTCGCTGGACCGGATCCTGAGGTTCGACATCGACCTGGCCCTGGCCGGCGAGCCGATCACCCTCCAGGAGCTCGAATCCCTGGCAAAACTCAAAGCCCCGCTGGTGAAGCTGCGCGGACAATGGGTCGAAGTCGGCACGGACGAAATCGCGACGGCGCTCGACTTCTGGAAGAGGAAGGCCGGCGGCAAGGCCCCGGTCCGCGATATCCTGCGGATGGCGCTCGGCGGCTGGACCGACCGCAGTGGCGTGCCGATCGAGGGAGTATCGGCCGACGGCTGGATCGCCGACATGATCGCGCGCCTGGAGGGAGAAAAAAACCTGGGGGAAGAAGCGGCGCCGACGGGATTTCGCGGCGAACTGCGGCCGTACCAGGTCCGTGGCTACTCCTGGCTGGCCTTCCTGAAGCAGTGGGGACTGGGCGCCTGTCTCGCCGACGACATGGGCCTCGGCAAGACGATCCAGGCCCTGGCGCTGATCCAGCGAGACTGGGAAACCAACGGCCGCCGTCCCGTGCTCCTGGTATGCCCGATGTCCGTGGTCGACAACTGGCGGAAGGAGGCGGCCAGGTTCTGCCCCGGGTTGCCGGTGATGGTGCATCATGGCGGAACGCGCGTCCGGGGGAAGGCGTTTCAAAAAAAGGCCGATCGGCATGCCATCGTCCTGTCGAGCTACGCGCTGCTGCACCGCGACCTGGAACTCTTCAAGACCGTGTCCTGGGGCGGCATGATTCTGGACGAGGCGCAGAACATCAAAAATCCGGAAACCATGCAGGCGCGAGCCGCCCGCGCCATCCAGGCCGGATATCGCATCGCCATGACAGGCACTCCCGTCGAAAACAACGTGGGTGATCTCTGGTCCGTAATGGAATATCTCAATCCCGGCTTTCTCGGATCGAAGGAAGAATTCCGCCGCAACTTTTTCCTCCCCATCCAGGCCATGCGCGACGTGGATGCGGCCGGGCGCCTCAAACGCCTGACCGCCCCCTTCATCCTGCGGCGCCTGAAAACCGACCGGTCGATCATCACCGACCTCCCCGAGAAGAATGAGATGAAGGTGTTCTGCCCCCTGACCCGGGAACAGGCGTCCCTGTACCGGGCCGTCGCCGATGAAGCGGAGGAGGCCCTGGATTCCGCTCAGGGAATCCGGCGCAAGGGAGTGATCCTGGCCCTCTTGTCCAAGCTCAAGCAGGTGTGCAACCACCCCGCTCAGTTCCTCGGCGACCGTTCGGCAGTGGAAGGACGTTCCGGAAAGCTGGCGCGCCTCGAGGAAATGCTGGAAGAAATCCTTGAAGGGGGGGAGCGGGCCCTGATCTTCTCCCAATTCGCGGAAATGGGGGAAATCCTGCAGCGGCGCCTCGAGGAGACCTTCGGCCGGGAGGTTCTGTTCCTGCACGGCGGCGTGTCCCGGAAAAGGCGCGACGGGATGGTCGAACGCTTCCAGAAGCCGGGGGGGCCGCCGCTGTTCGTCCTGTCTCTCAAGGCGGGCGGGACGGGGTTGAATCTGACCGAAGCCAGCCACGTTTTTCACTTCGACCGGTGGTGGAACCCGGCCGTCGAAGACCAGGCCACCGATCGGGCTTTCCGCATCGGGCAGCGCCGGAATGTGCAGGTGCACAAATTCCTCTGCGCCGGAACGCTGGAAGAGAAGATCGACGAAATGATCGAAAACAAAAAGGACATCGCAGACAGGGTGGTCGGCACGGGCGAAGGGTGGTTGACGGAGCTTTCCACCCGCGAACTGAAGCAGCTCTTCGCCCTCAGAAGCGAAGCGATCGGAGACTGAAATGAGCCGCTGGAGCCGATGGGACAACCATTATTTCCCCCCTTCACGGCCGCTCGACGCCAAAGGGGGGATCAAGTCGCAGGCTCGCCGCGGCGCGTTCGGGGAGAGCTGGTGGGCCAGGCGATGGATCTCCGTCCTGGAAAGCTTCCAGATCGGCGCGCGCCTGCAAAGGGGACGAGCCTATGCCCGCAAAGGGCAGGCGCTCTCCATCGATATCGAAAAAGGGATCGTACATGCACAGGTGCAGGGTTCCCGGCCCCGGCCCTACCGTGTGACCATCCGGATAAGGCCGCTTGCGGACGCACAATGGGAAAAGCTGGAAGCGGCGCTCGCGGCGGCCCCCATCTACGCCGCCCGTCTGCTGGCCGGGGAGATGCCTCAGGACATCGAGAAGGTGTTTGACCAGGCGGGCGCCCCCCTCTTCCCGCAGGCTGCGCGCGACCTCGAGACCGAATGCTCCTGCCCGGACTGGTCCAATCCCTGCAAACACATCGCCGCCGTATACTACCTGCTCGGAGAAGAGTTCGACCGCGACCCTTTCCTCCTGTTCAAGCTGCGCGGGCGCTCCCGGGAGGAAATCGTCGGGGGACTGAAGGCCCCGTCCCGGTCTGAAAACGCGGAGGCGATCGCGTCGCAGAGCGAAGCGCTTCCTGAAAACGCCGAAGCCTTCTGGGAGGGCGCGCCGGTCCCGGACGACCTCTGCGGCGCCGTGCAGATCCCCCGGGTTCCGGCGGCCCTTCTCAGGCAACTCGGGAATTTTCCCTTCTGGCGCGGCAAGGTAAGATTGGCGGACGCACTGGAGCCCCTCTATGTCTCGGCGTCCAACCAGGCCCTGGACCTGACATTCGGGGACGGACCACGCACACCAATCGGGGGCGGGCCCCAAAAGGGGAGACGCCCCTCACCTTGATGCCATCTTCAGCAATCTCAGCGCTTTATCCTGGTCCGTCCCCGAT
>CAZWXG010000100.1:0-3119 GCA_964637825.1 uncultured Acidobacteriota bacterium | reverse complement strand
TGGTCCCGTCGCTATTGATCACCTCGTACCTGGGTGTATCCATCGGGTGCCGGAAATGCGACAGGCCCATCACCAGCCCGGTCACCGGGTCGGCCGCAAAGACGCGCCGGTGCTCGATGGGGCCGATGTAGGACATGACCCGGCTGGACAGCTGGCCGGCGCAGTCGCGGGCGACCTGCCCGGACCCGGCGTTGTTGGGTCCGGCCCCGGCGTTGGCGCCGGCGGTGATCATGCCGTTCTCATGACGCTCGCAGTCGTCGGCAAAAGGCATCAGGGTGCCATCGTTGTCGTCGAGCGCGTCGTAGTAGGATGCTCCGATCCTGATGAGTTCCGCATGGTCCATGCGCTCCGCCGCCGGCACTTCCGCCAGCAGCCCGGGGCGCGGAGTCCTGAGGGTCTCCATGTCCCCGGTAATCCCCGCCAGCAGGTGTTCGGCTTCGGTGATCTTCCCCCCCGCGAGCTTGAGCCGCAGGGCGACCAGCACGGGCTGCTCGGTCTTCTTCACGGGGGCCGCGGCTTTCTTCGCCGGGGCGCCCGGGGCCGCGGGGGGCTCCGCCATGTAGGTCATCATCCCCAGAAACCCGGCCGTCTGGTTCTTCTCGTCCGGCACGTAGATGGCAAAGCTGGAGGGGCCGGCGACGGCCGACTGCCACAGCCCCTCACCCGGCTTCATCCGGGTGATGTTTTCGACGAAAGCGACATTCTCCGCGAGCGGCGCGGCGCCGGGATCGTGAGCCACGAGCGCGGACAGGTAGGTTTTCGTGACCTGGATCAGGCAGTCGCGGTCGCACGCCGCCGTTCGCTGACTCTCTACCGCATCCTTTTTGCATCCCGCTGCCATAAGCACGAGTCCTGCGGCAAGCGCCGCTACCAGCCGAATCTGCATGGGCATCCCCTTTGCTGTTCTGTGGGTTTGACGTTCCAGGGCCCCGGAAAAGAAGAGCCTCGAGCGGCCCGGATACCTGTCCGGGCCGCCTCTTCGGAGCAGTATAGTCCGGACGCCCCCTCCCCGTCAGCAAAATGCCGATCGGGAACGGGCCGCAGGAAGGAACCGCCGGCCGCGGACAGGGACTCCCATGCCTGATACCGGCAACATGTCCTGGTCCGTCCTCAAAGAGGCGAGGCACGCAATCAAGGAACCTAGACTTGAACGATCCCATTTTCTAAATCGAAACTTTTGCGTCCCGGGGCCGATAAAGAGATAGGCAATCGGCCGCAACGGCGTTAGGCTGTCCGTAGCCGCCGGCCCTTTCGGGGACGACGCAGAACCAATCGGGGACGGACCACAGGAAGAACCGCCGGCTGCGGATAAAGGCTAACCTGCCTGATATCAGTAGAATGCCCTGGTCCGTCCCCAAATAGGAAGGGGAGCGCGCATGCCATCGGAATACGGAAAGGGAGAGTACCTGCGGAGGTGCCTCCGGGAATTTCCCGAAATCTGCCGATTGAAGTACGGCACCCCCTTCGACCCGGCCGCCATCGAGGAAAAAGTCCGCCACCTGCGCTGCCGGACCACCCTGGCCTGCACGGACCTGGAACATTTCGAGTCCCCCGACCTCTGGTGGTTCCGCCGCTTCTGGGTCTTCCCTCCCCGGGAGCAGATCGAGCCGGCCCTGGGAACCAACGCCTTCGACTTCTGGAACCTCCCGGGGAGCAACGAACCGGAAACGGTCCGCGGGCTGCTGCACATCTTCAAGTCGATCGAGCTGGTTTCGATCATCCTCCGCTTCGTGCGTCCCGAGCACTATGCGATCTACAGCGCGCCGATTCAGCACATGCTGGACATCCGCCACGGGCGCGACCTGGTGCAGACCTATCTCGCCTATCTCGAAAACCTCAGGGAACTGAAATCCCACCATTATTTCGAGCGGGTCGCGGACATGGACATGGCGCTCTGGGTGCTGCATGAAAAGTGCTACGGACAACTCCGCGACGGCGCGATCGAGGCGGCCTACCGGGAGGACGACTTCATCCTGCAGCTGCGGGTGGGGAACCTCGTGGCCCCGCTGGCCGCGCTTTCGGAGGCGCGCCTCGCCCGGGCCCTGGCGGGGGTGAAACCGGGGCTCGCCGCGCTGATCGCCTGCCACCAGCTGGAGATCCTGCTCCGGAGGCTTGCCGGGCAATTGCGCCTGGCCGAAGTGGAGGAGACGACCCCGCTCGAATCGGTGATCGATCGGCTCCCCCACTGCGGCCCGGTCAACCCGATGCGCAAGGCGCTCTGGAAATCGCTCAAATCGATCCGCAACGACCTGATCCACAACGGCCGGCAGCCCGGCCCGCAGGAACGGCGGCTGCTGCTCCACGAAGTCGGGCGGTTGGAGGCGGAAGTCAACACCGGAACGTTCGCCAGGATCGTGGCGCAACCCTGAGGACCGGGTTTCAGAAATACCTCGTCCGCATGTAGGACATCCATTCCCCGTGCCCGTCGCCGTCGAGGTTACGGCAGAGGCGCTCGAAGAGATCCTGGTAGGTCATGGCCCCGAAGCGCGCCGCGTCCGGGCCGAGCTTCCGGGCAAAAAGCTCCAGTTCCGCGGCTTGGAGGCCGGCCGCGCTCCCGGGCGTGGCGTACCAGAGGCAGAGGAGCTTCCACGCGCTTCCCGCCGCGGCCAGGCCGAGCATGTGTTTGAGAAGGTGGGCCGCATGCAGCAGCTTGAATGCGACCGCCCCGCCCCGGATCTCTTCCGCAAGCGCCTGGCAGCCGGGAAGCCCCCTGTCTCCCCACAACCCCCGCCCCGGGGGAAAGTACCCGGCCCCGAGCCGGTTCTTCGCCGCGGAGCGGCCCATCCATTCGGTGAACTTGCTCTCCACGGCGATGACCGTCCCGTCCCCGGCATGGAGCACCACGTTGAAGCTGGGGCTGTTCCCCCTGAGCCCGGTGGGGAATTTCCGTTCGAACCCGAGTTCCCGGAACCGGGCGGGACTGCCGAGGGCCCGGGCCAGCGGTTCCAGCCCCCTCCCGCGCCAGTAGTCGAAAAAATTGCAGGCCAGCGCGGAGGAGGAGTGGAGCGCCCGCATCTTCGCCCGCCTGCCGGGCCGCCCCGACTCCCCCCCGACCCCCGGCTCGAAATCCCGGCGCGTCTCCGGAGAAAGCGGTTGAAACAGGTTGTCCTCCACCTCGC
>CAZWXG010000099.1:8332-9401 GCA_964637825.1 uncultured Acidobacteriota bacterium | reverse complement strand
AAAGACGCCGGAAGCGCCCGAGGGGGGGAGCGACCGGAAGGACCTCCTGGCCCTGACCCCCATGCCGGCGCCGGTGCGGGAGTCCATCGTCGTCCCCCCCGGGGAGGCGCGCGGGCGGTTCGCGATTTCGCCCGACCCCAACCTCGCCGGGTCGGATGCCGTGGTGGGACCGAAATCGGGGCCGCGCGCACCGGACCTCGCCGGCGGCGCCGCAACGAAGCCCGCTCCCGAAAAAGCCGCGCCTGCCGCGAGGGCGGCGGAGCCCGCGCGCGCAGAGGCGGAAACCGCCCCGACCCCAGCCGTCGTCTCCATCGGGTCGATCGGCCGCAGGGGGAACGGGGCCGGAGGCGCAAAAAGCGCGAAACCCTCCCCGAACCCCAAACCGGGGGTGGGGACCGGCCGGACGGGCAGCCCGGGCGGGGGCGCCCTGGCGGGAAGCGGGACGGGGGCCGGTTCCGGGAGTGGCTCCGGCCCGGGGAAGAAACGGCCTTTTTCGGGGATCACCATCGTGGGGGGGGCGTACGACCCGGGGGCGGCGTCCGACCGGGCCGCGGTGGTCCAGGCGCGCCGCCCCGTGCAGACCGAGTACGGGCTCACGGTCATCTCGACCGAAACGAGCGGCGGCGGGCTCCCCTTTACCGGGATCTTCGCCGGGGCGCAGATCTACACGGTGTACCTCGACATGAGGCGCGACGAATCGGACCAGGCCCCTTCCTGGACGCTGGAATTCGCCCTGGCGAAGGACGCGTCCGGGCCGGCGGACGCGGCGGGTCCGGCGCGAGGGGGCGGGGAGGGATTGATCCTCCCGTTCCCCGTGGTCAAGGAGACCCCGGCCTGGCCGCCCGAACTGGTCTCCAGGTATCCGGGGCGGATGGCCATCGTCTACGCGGTGGTCAACACCGAGGGGAAGCTGGAGCAGATCGAGGTCAAGGAGAGCCCCGATCCCCTCCTGCGGGAGCCCCTCCTCGCCGCCCTCGGCCGGTGGGTCTTCCGTGCCGCCCAACTGCAGGGAAGCGCGGTCCCGATCCGGCTCCTGATGGGGATCCCGCTGCGGGCCCCCGGGTAGGGG
>CAZWXG010000099.1:0-8232 GCA_964637825.1 uncultured Acidobacteriota bacterium | reverse complement strand
CAGGGGGTCGGCTTCCGCTATTTCGTTCGCGACGCCGCCCTGCGCCTGGGGCTCGGGGGGGACGTACGCAACCGTCCCGACTCCACCGTGGAAATCGTCGTCGAGGGGGCGTCGGCCCCGGTCGAGGCGCTGGTCCGCGAAGTGAGCCGGGGGCCGGCCCTGGCCCGCGTCGAGCGCCTCGACGTCGACGACATCCCGGCGGAGGGAAACTACCGCTCGTTTACCATGGAAGGACGGTGACATGGACGCACAGCTGATCGCTCAACTCAAATCGGAAATCCGCGAAATCCCGGACTGGCCCAAAAAGGGGATCCTCTTTTACGACGTGACCACGCTGCTGAAAAAGGGGGACTGTTTCGGCCGGACCATCGACGCCCTGGTGGAGCCCTACCGGGACCGGCGGGTCGACCTGGTGCTCGGGATGGAGGCGCGCGGCTTCATCTTCGCCCCCACGGTGGCCTACGCGCTCCAGGCGGGGTTCGTCCCCGTCCGGAAGCCGGGGAAGTTGCCGGCGGACAAGCTGCAGGTGAGCTATGACCTGGAGTACGGGACCGACTGCCTGGAAATCCACCGGGACGCCGTCCGGCCCGGCCAGCGGGTGCTGATCGTGGACGATCTCATCGCGACGGGGGGGACCGCCGGGGCCGTCGCGGAAATGGCGGAGACCATGAAGGCCACCGTCGTCGGGTTCGCCTTCCTGGTGGAGCTGGCTTTCCTGAAAGGGAGGGAGCGGCTCGCCGGGTACGACATTCACAGCCTCCTCACCTACTAGGAGCGCCATGAAGCGCATCGGCATCATCGGCAGCGGCAACGTGGGCGCCAACAGCGCCTTTTTCATCGCCGAAAACGGCACCGCCACGGTCACCCTCGTGGATATCCGGGAGGGACTCTCCGAGGGGAAGGCGCTCGACATGTCCGAAGCGGGCCCCCTGCGCCGGTACGACACCGGGATCCGGGGCGGCACGGACCTCGCCGCGATCCGCGGCAGCGACATCGTCGTTCTGGCCGCCGGGCGGGTGCGCGCGCCCGGGCAGGACCGCGACGCGCTCTACCGGGACAACGCGCCGCTGGTCGGGGACCTCTGCCGGCAGATCCGCACCCTCGCCCCCGGGGCCGTCGTCATCAACGTCGTGGAGCCGGTCGACATGCTCACCCTGCTCGCCGTGAGGGAGCTCGGTTTCGACCGCTCGCGCGTCCTCGGCGTCGGGGGGCTCCTGAGCTCCACCCGGCTCCGGTACCTGGTGAGCCGGGCCCTGGGGATTTCCCCCCGGGAGGTGACCGGCATGGTGATCGGACCGCACCGGCCCGGCATGGTCGTGCTCGGCGACACGGTGCGCGCGAGCGGCATCCCGGTCGCGCAGCTGCTGGAGCCGGAGGTCCTCTCTACGATCGTCGAGGAGACGCGCGCCGCGGGGGACACCATCCTGGAACTGGCCGAACGGTCCACGGCCTACTACGCCCCCAGCGCCGCCGTCGCCGCGCTGGCCCTGGCCGTCGTCCGGGACAGCCGGACGGTCATGCCGGTCTCGATGCGGCTGGACGGGGAGTACGGGCTCCGGGATATTGCCCTCAGCGTACCGGCCCGCGTCGGGGCCGGGGGCGCCCAGGGCATCATCGAAGTCGCCATGAGCGCGGAGGAAGAGCAGCAATTCCGGGACGCCGCCGGGGACCTCCGCCGGTCGCTCGGGCGCGTCGAGGCCGCTGACGGGACGGGGGAGTGACCATGCCGGGAAAGAAAGTGAGCATCATCGGGGCGGGCAACGTCGGGGCGACGGCCGCCTACTACATCGCCGAGAAGGTGATCGCCGACATCGTGATGGTGGATGTCGCCGAGAGGGTGACCCGGGCCAAGGCGATCGATTTCCTGCACGCGGGGCCGATGAGGGGGTACGACGTCTCCATCGAGGGGACGGGCGACTACGCGGCCATCGCCGACAGCGACCTGGTCGTAATCACCGCCGGCGTGGCCCGCAAGCCGGGGATGGACCGCATGGACCTGCTCCGGGTGAACGCGGGGATCGTGAAGGCGGCGTCGAAGATGATCGCCCGTTACGCCCCCAACGCCACGGTGATCGTGGTCTCCAACCCCCTGGACGTGATGTGCCACGTGGTCTACCGCACCACGGGGTTCGCCGTGCAGCGCGTCATCGGCATGGCGGGGATCCTCGATGCCACCCGTTTCCGCTATTTCGTGGCGGAGCGGCTGGGGTGCGCCTTAGCGGACGTCCACGCGATGGTCCTGGGGGGGCACGGGGACCAGATGGTGCCGCTGCCGCGCTTCACCACCGTCGCCGGGATCCCGGTCTCCCGCTTCCTCGACGCGGAAACGCTCGAACTCCTGGTGGACCGGACCCGCAAGGGGGGGGCGGAGATCGTGGCCCATCTCAAGACCGGCTCCGCCTATTACGCCCCCGCGGCGTCGGTGGCGGAGATGGCGGAGGCGATCCTCACCGACCGCAAGACCCTGGCCCCGTGCGCCGTCTGCCTGCGCGGGGAGTACGGCATCTCCGACCTGTTCATCGGGGTCCCGGTGATCCTGGGGAAAAACGGGGTGGAACGCATCGTCGAACTCGACCTGGAGCCGCACGAACTCGAGCTGCTCCGTAGGAGCGCGGAGGCGGTGAAGAAGGGGGTCGAGGAGCTCGATACCTTCTTCACCGTCCGGTAGCTCAGGCGCGCTCGGTGACGGGGACGTAGCGGGACTCGCGCGGGCCGTCGTAGATCTGGCGCGGCCGGTAGATGCGGGCCTCGGGGTCGTCCATGATCTCCTTGAAGTTCGCGATCCACCCGGGCATGCGGCCGATGGCGAACATGACGGTGAACATGTCGAGCGGGATCCCGATGGCGCGCATGATGATGCCGCTGTAGAAGTCGACGTTGGGGTAGAGCTTGCGTTCCACGTAATAGGGGTCGGCCAGCGCCGTCTCCTCCAGCCGCTTGGCGATGTCGAGCAGGGGGTCCTTCTTTTTCATCACCGCCAGCAGTTCGTCGCACTTCTTCTTGATGATCCGGGCGCGCGGATCGTAATTCTTGTAGACCCGGTGGCCGAACCCCATCAGCCGTTTCCCCGACCCCTTGACCTTGGCCTGTTCGAGGAACCTGGAGCCGTTGTCCCCGCTCTTGTGGATCTCCCCGAGCATGTCCAGCACCGCCTGGTTGGCGCCGCCGTGCAGCCGGCCCCAGAGGGCGCCCACGCCCGCGGCCGCGCTGGCGAAGAGGTTGGCCTGGCTGGACGCCACCATCCGGACCGTGGAGGTGGAGCAGTTCTGCTCGTGGTCCGCGTGCAGGAGGAAGATCAGGTCCAGGGCCTGGACGACTTCGGGGAGGAGGTCGTACTCCTGGTAGGGGTTCGAAAACATCATGTGCAGGAGGTTGGCGGTGTATTTGTAGGTCGGCTTCGGGTAGATGGCCGGGAGTCCCAGCGATTTGCGGTAGGCGAACGCGGCGATGGTGCGGACCTGGGAGATGATGCGCGCCGCCTGCATGGCGAAGATCTCGTCCTCGGGCCGCAGGGTCTGCGGGAAGAAGCAGCCGGCGGCGTTGATCATCGAGGAGAGGATGGCCATCGGGTGGGCGTTGGCGGGAAAGCCCTCGAAATGGAATTTCATGTCCTCGTGGAGCATCTCGTTCCGGGTCAGGCGGTCGGAAAAGTCCTTCAATTCGTCGGCGGTGGGGAGCTTCCCCCAGATCAGCAGGTAGGCGGTTTCCACGAAGGTGGACTTCTCCGCCAGTTCCTCGATCGGGATGCCCCGGTAGCGGAGGATCCCCTTCTCCCCGTCGATGAACGTGATGCGGCTCACGCACGATCCGGTGTTGCCGTAGCCGTCGTCGAGGGTGATGTGCCCGGTCGCGCTGCGGAGCGCGGAGATGTCGATCCCGCGTTCCCCCTCGGAGCCGACGACTATGGGGAGGTCGTATTGTTTTCCGTCAAGTTCCAGTCTGGCTGCGTCCATCGATGGCCTCCTTCAGGCAGGTTTGAGAGCCGTTGTCTTCAAGGATACCAATACCCGATCGGCCGGTGAAGAGAATCCGGCGGGACCCGGGGAGGCCCCGCAACGGCCCCTTCCCTTGACCGGGCGGGTGAAAGGATTATAATCGCTCTTTTCAGGAAAGGACAATTTCATGACTGTTCCAACGAAACACGCCAAGCTCGCAGCTTGGGTACAGGAGGTGGCCCGCATGACGCAGCCGGACAGCGTGGTCTGGTGCGACGGGTCGAAGGCGGAGTACGACTCCATCATGAAAATCGCGGTGGACGGGGGTCTTGCCGTGCCGCTCTCCAGGCGCTCCAATTCGTTCCTGTTCCGCTCGGAAGCTTCCGATGTGGCGCGCGTGGAGAACCGCACCTACATTTCCTCCAAGTCCCAGGACGACGCCGGGCCGACCAACAACTGGATCGACCCCGCCGAACTGAAGGCCACGCTCAAAAAGCTCTACACGGGATGCATGCGGGGGCGCGTGCTCTACGTCATCCCCTTTTCGATGGGGCCGGTCGGCTCCCCGATCGCCAAGATCGGGGTGGAGATCACCGATTCCCCCTACGTCGTCACCAACATGCACATCATGACCCGGGTGGGGAAGCGGGTGCTGGAAGCGCTCGGCGACACGGGCGAGTTCATCCCCTGCCTGCACTCGGTCGGCAAGCCGCTCCTCTCCTGCCAGGACGACGGCGGGCTCTGGCCCTGCGCCCCGATGGAGCGGAAGTACATCGCCCAGTTCCCCGAGGAGCGGGCCGTCTGGTCGTTCGGTTCGGGCTACGGCGGCAACGCCCTGCTCGGGAAGAAATGCCTGGCGCTGCGCATCGCCTCCGTCCTCGCCCGGGACGAGGGGTGGCTGGCCGAGCACATGCTCATCCTGAAGATCACCAGCCCCGAGGCCAAGGTCAAGTACATCGCCGCCGCCTTCCCCTCGGCCTGCGGGAAGACCAACCTGGCGATGCTGGTCCCCACCGTCCCCGGCTGGAAGGTCGAGACCATCGGCGACGACATCGCCTGGATGAAGCAGGGGAAGGACGGCCGCTGGCGCGCCATCAACCCCGAGGCGGGATTTTTCGGCGTGGCCCCGGGGACCTCGATGGAATCGAACCCGAACGCCATGCGCACCTTCAAGACGAACACCATCTTCACCAACGTGGCGCTCACCGAGGACGGGGACGTCTGGTGGGAGGGGATCGGCTACGACGCCCCGGGCAAGCTCGTCGACTGGAAGGGGAACGACTGGGTCCAGAACCGGAAGGACAAGTCCCAGGCCCCCGCGGCGCATCCCAATTCCCGCTTCACCGCGCCCGCGGCCCAGTGCCCCTCCATCGCCCCCGAATGGGAGGACCCGGAGGGGGTGCCGATCGACGCCTTCCTCTTCGGCGGACGCCGCCCGGGCACCGTTCCGCTGGTGACCCAGTCGTTCGACTGGAACCACGGGGTTTTCCTCGGGTCGATGATCGGGTCGGAGATCACCGCGGCGGCGATCGACGCCAATATCGGGCAGGTCCGGCGCGACCCCTTCGCCATGCTCCCCTTCTGCGGCTATCACATGGGGGACTATTTCGCCCACTGGATCCGGATGGGGAAGAAAACGCCCGAGGCGGCGCAGCCGAAATTCTTCATGGTGAACTGGTTCCGCAAGACCGCGGAAGGGAAGTGGCTCTGGCCCGGCTACGGGGAGAACAGCCGCGTGCTCAAGTGGATCTTCGAGCGCTGCGACGGCACCGGCAAAGGGGTGGAGACCCCGATCGGCTACCTCCCCACGGTGGACGCCATCGACCGGCCCGAAAAGGTCCGGCCCGAGGAGATGCAGGAGCTGCTGACGGTGGACGCCGGCGGGTGGCGCAGGGAACTCGAGGATATCAAGGCCAACCACTACCCGAGGTTCGGGGCCAAGCTTCCCAAGGAACTGGCCCGGATGCTCGAGGAGCTGGAAACCAGGCTCAAATAGGAGAACGCGCATGAAAGACCACAATCCTCTCGCCGCGGCGATGAACCGGGACCTCGAGTCGGGCGCGCCGCAACTGCTGGCGATGCTGTCCGAACGGGGCAAGGCCATCTATTTCCCCCACAAGGGGATCCTGGGGCAGACGGCGGAGGCGAAGGGGGTCGGGATCAACGCCACCATCGGAACGGCGTTCGAGAACGACGGATCCCCGCTGACGCTCGAGTGCATGGAGGCGATGGTCAACGTCCCCTCCGAGGCCTTTCTCTACGCGCCCAGCTTCGGGCTGCCGAAGCTGCGGGAGGAGTGGGGCCGGCTGCTGGAAACCAAGAACCCCGGGCTCCGGGGGAAGCGCTTCAGCAAGCCGGTGGTCACCGCCGCGCTGACCCACGCCCTTTCGGTCGCGGGCTATCTCTTCGTCGACCCCGGCGACGAGATCCTGATCCCCGACCTGTACTGGGACAACTACGAGCTCGTCTTCGGCGAGACCTACGGCGCCGGCTTCAGGTTCTACAACACCTTCAAGGGCGGGGGCTTCGACGTGGAAGCCTTCGCCCGCGCCCTCGGCGCGGGGAAGCCGGGCAAGCGGATCGTGCTGCTCAATTTCCCCAACAACCCCACCGGCTACACGCCGACGGTAGAGGAGTACCACGCCCTGATCGCGGCGATCCGGCAGGCGGCGGAGGCGGGCAACCGGGTGGTCGTGGTGCTCGACGACGCCTATTTCGGCCTGGTCTACGAGGAGGGGGTCGCCCGCGAGTCCCTTTTCAGCGCCCTGGCCGACCTGCACCCGAACGTGCTCGGCGTGAAACTCGACGGCGCCACCAAGGAGGACTACGTCTGGGGCTTTCGCGTCGGCTTCATCACCTTCGGCTCGGCGGGCGCGGCCGAGTCGCACCTCAAGACGCTCGAGGACAAGGCCGCGGGCGCCGTCCGCGGCACGATCTCCAACGCCCCGTGCCTGTCGCAGGCGATCCTGCTCAAGGCGTACACCGATCCCGCCTACGCCGCGCAGAAACAGGCGAAATACGAAATCCTGGCCGAGCGGGTGCGCGAGATCAAGGCCGTGCTCCGGGCGCACCCGGAATACGCCGGCAGTTTCGACGTCATGCCCTTCAACTCCGGCTACTTCATGTGCGTCCGGCCCAAGGGGGTCGACCTGGAGACGCTGCGCAAGGAGCTGATCACCGGCTACGGCACCGGCGTCATCGTGCTGGTCGGCCTCGTCCGGCTCGCCTTCTCCGCGGTCCCGACCGCGAAGATCGCCGAACTGTTCGCCAACCTGGACGCCGCCATCCGGAAGCTGCGCGGTTAGGCGTCCCCGACCCGATTTTCGGAAACCCGCAAAACCCGCCGCATAGGCGGGTTTTGTTTTTGCGGCGACCCCGCCGCCGGGACCGATCGGCCCGGAAATAGTTGAATCCATTCCGGCGGTTTTATTGTATCGTCTACGGATCGAAGGATATTGAAAAGGAACGAAGTCCTTGCCCGCAATTGTGCCGCCGTGGATCGAGATGGATCACCGATTTCCCTCCCGAGGGCGCGGGTGCCCGAATGCGCCGGGGAATCGGACAGGAACCCTACTTTGAAGGAGAACGGCCGATGATGAACATACCGATGCACCGATTCAAGTACACCAGGCTTTCGAAAGACCAGGTGACGCGCAAACTCGCCGCCACCGCGGCGGGGCCGAAAAGCGTGTCGCCGCTTTCGGGCGCGCTGGCCGGGAAGAGCCTCAAGATCGTGACCGACAACGGTCCGGTCCTCGACTACGCGTTCAAGAGCGCGAACCGCCTGACCCTGGCCGAAGGGAACGCCTCCGCCGTCGAGGCCGCCTACGGCGCCCTCGAACTGAAACAGATGGTCTTCTTCTCCCACATGGTCCCCGGGACACTGAAGGGGTTCAACGTCTTCGTCGACCTCAAGAGCCACCTCGCGACCGTCTTCGAGGTGTGGTTCGCGGGGGGCAAGGACCCGTCCGGGCAGGAACTGGACGACCGGGAGGTCCAGCGCCAGATCTGGTTCGGTTACGTCGACGTCGCCGGGAAAAAGGCCCCGGAGGCGCGGCACCATTTCACCAACCGGCTCGAAGGCACCGGCATCTACTGGAAGCAGGACACGGGGATCGAAACCATCGACCTCTATCCCTCGATCATCTCCTCCAACTTCATCGAGGTCACCCGGCACGCGGACGATCTCAGCTACTGCAGCCCGTCCGACTACATCCTGGTCAACGACAACCTGGTCATCTATGACCGGACCGAGTGCGAGTTTTCCGGCACCATGACCCTCTACCTCATCGACCTG
>CAZWXG010000098.1:0-9498 GCA_964637825.1 uncultured Acidobacteriota bacterium | reverse complement strand
CCCCTATCTGATAGATTACACGATTTATACCCTCTGGAGAGTGTCTCCAATGTTCAGCGCGATCCTCACCAAAATCGTCGGCAGCAAAAACGACCGGGACCTGAAGGAAATCGCCCCCATCGTCGGGCGCATCAACGCGCTCGAACCGGAGATGGCCGCCCGCTCCGACGAGGAGCTGTGCGGGCTGACCCCCCGGTTCCGGGAGCGGCTGGCAGCGGGCGAAACGCTGGACGACCTGCTCCCGGAGGCGTTCGCGGCCGTCAGGGAGGTGTCCAGGCGGACCCTCGGCATGCGCCATTTCGACGTGCAGCTCGTCGGCGGCGTCGTGCTGCACCGCGGGAAGATCGCGGAGATGAAGACGGGGGAGGGGAAGACGCTGGTGGCCACCCTCCCCGCCTACCTGAACGCGCTGGAGGGGAAAGGGGTCCACGTCGTCACCGTCAACGATTACCTCGCCGCGCGCGACTCCGAATGGATGGGGAAGATCTACCGCGCCCTCGGCCTGACGGTCGACTGCATCCGGCACCCGCTCAGCGACCAGGAGCGCAAGACGGCCTACGCCGCCGACATCACCTACGGCACGAACAACGAGCTGGGGTTCGACTACCTGCGCGACAACATGAAGTACGACCTGTCCGACTGCGTCCAGCGCGGGTTCCACTACGCCATCGTCGACGAGGTCGACTCCATCCTGATCGACGAGGCCCGGACGCCGCTGATCATCTCCGGCCCGGCCGAGGAGTCGACCGACAAGTATTTCAAGGTGGACCGCATCGTCCCCAGGCTCCAGCGCGACATCGACTTCCAGATCGACGAAAAGGCCCGCACGGTCAACCTGACCGAGGAGGGGGTGGAGAAAGCCGAAAAGCTGCTGGCGGTGGGGAACCTCTTCGAACCGCAGAACATGGACTGGGTCCACCACACCTACCAGGCCCTGAAGGCCCACCTGCTCTTCAAGCGCGACGTCGACTACATGGTCAAGGACGGGGAGGTCGTCATCGTGGACGAGTTCACCGGCCGGCTGATGCCCGGGCGCCGCTACAGCGACGGGCTGCACCAGGCGCTGGAAGCCAAGGAAAACGTCAAGATCGAGCGCGAGAACCAGACGCTGGCCACCATCACCTTCCAGAACTACTTCCGGATGTACAAGAAGCTGGCGGGGATGACCGGGACCGCGGAGACCGAGGCGGCGGAGTTCTACAAGATCTACAAGCTCGAGGTCAACGTCATCCCGACCAACCGGCCCCTCATCCGCGAGGAATACCGCGACGTCGTGTACCGGACCGAGCGCGAGAAGTACACCGCCGTCGTCGAGGAGATCAAGGAGCTGTACGGGAAGGGGCGCCCGGTGCTCGTCGGCACCATCTCCATCGAGAAGTCGGAGAAGCTGAGCGCGCTGCTGAAAAGGCAGGCGATCCCCCACGTCGTCCTCAACGCCAAGTACCACGCCAAGGAGGCCGAGATCGTCGCCCAGGCCGGGCGCAGGAAGGCGGTGACGATCGCCACCAACATGGCCGGCCGCGGCACCGACATCCTGCTGGGGGGGAACCCCGAATTTCTCACCCTGCAGTCGTTGCGGGAAAAGGGGCAGGACCCGGCCCAGGTCCCGCCCGAGGAGGTCGAGAAGATCCGGCGGCACTGGGACGAGGTCTGCCCCCGGGAGCGCGAGGAGGTCATCGCGGTGGGGGGCTTGCACATCCTCGGCACCGAGCGGCACGAATCGCGCCGCATCGACAACCAGCTGCGCGGCCGGTCGGGGCGGCAGGGGGATCCCGGGACTTCCCGCTTCTACCTGTCCCTCGAGGACGACCTGATGCGGATCTTCGCCAGCGACCGCATCTCGGGCATCATGCAGTCGCTCGGGATGGAGGAGGGGGTCCCGATCGAGAGCAAGCTCATCTCGCGCCAGATCGAACGGGCCCAGAAGCAGGTGGAGGCGCGCAATTTCGAGATCCGCAAACACCTGCTCGAGTACGACGACGTGATGAACAAGCAGCGGGAGGCGATCTACAACATCCGCCGCGAGCTGCTCGAGGGGGTGGAACAGCGCGACTACATCCTGCAGCTGGCCCAGGACATCCTCGTGGACATGCTCGACAGCTTCGCCCCCCGGGACAAGGCGCCCGACACCTGGGACCTGGAGGGGCTGCGCGTCGCCGTGGGGAACCAGTTCGGCCTGAACATGAACGAGCTGGGGATCGACGTGTCCCGGGCCACCTACCCGGCCCTGGCCGGGGGGCTCACCGACAGGGTCCGCTCCCTGTACGAGGAGAAGGAAAAGCGCCTGGGGCCCGAGTACCTCCGCTTCCAGGAGCGGATGATCATGCTGCAGGTGCTGGACATGCAGTGGAAGGACCACCTCTGGTCCCTCGACCATCTGAAGGAGGGGATCGGGCTGCGGGGCTACGGGCAGCGCGACCCGCTGATCGAATACAAGAAGGAGAGCTTCAACATGTTCGAGGCGCTCCGGACGAGGATCGAGGAGGAGACGATCCGCTTCCTCTACCTTTTCGAGCCGATCAGCCGGGAGGAGCACGACGCCCGGGAGCGCGAGCGCGAGGAAGCGCGGCGCCGGCTCGAGCGCGAGCAGAAGGAACAGCGCCTGGTCTACAGCGCCGGGGCCGACGCCCCCGTGGTCCCCGAGAAGCGGGAGATGGCCAAGGTGGGGCGCAACGACCCCTGCCCCTGCGGAAGCGGCAAGAAGTACAAAAAGTGTCATGGTGCGTCATAATCAGCCAATTTTTTCGATAAGCCGGTGAGCCTATGGTTAAAGAGATCGAGATCAAGGAAGCCCTTACCTTCGACGATGTCCTTCTGGAACCCGCCTACAGCGACCTCCTCCCCTCCGAGGTGGAGATTTCCACGCGCCTGACGCGCAACATCACCCTGAACATCCCGCTGCTGAGCGCGGCCATGGACACGGTGACCGATTCCCGGATGGCCATCGCCATGGCGCAGCAGGGGGGGATCGGCGTCATCCACAAGAACATGACGATCGAAAAACAGGCGGAGGAGGTCGACCGGGTCAAGCGCTCCGAGAGCGGGATGATCGTCAACCCCATCACCATGTCCCCCGACCAGAAGATCCACGAAGCGGTCGAGGCGATGAAGCACTACAGGATCTCGGGGCTCCCCATCACCTCGAACGGAAAGCTGGTCGGCATCCTGACCAACCGCGACCTGCGCTTCGAGACCCGGCTCAACATCAAGATCTCCGAACTGATGACCAAGGAGAACCTCATCACCGTCCCGGTGGGGACGACGCTGGAGGAGGCCGAGAGCATCCTCCACCGCCACCGGGTGGAGAAGCTCCCGGTCGTGGACAGCAAGTACCGGCTCAAGGGGCTGATCACGGTGAAGGACATCCAGAAGAAGATCGCCTACCCGATCGCGTGCAAGGACCGGCTGGGCCGGCTGCGGGTCGGCGCCGGCATCGGCGCCACCGGCGACTTCATGGACCGCGCCGAGGCCCTGGGGAAGGCGGGGGTGGACGTCATCTTCATCGACACCGCCCACGGCCATTCCGCCCGCGTCATCGAGGCCGCCCGGAAGGTCAAGAAGCAGTTCCCCGACATCGACCTCGTCGCCGGCAACGTCGCCACCGCCGAGGGGACGGCGGCGCTCATCAAGGCGGGCGTGGACGCCGTGAAGGTGGGGATGGGCCCCGGGTCGATCTGCACCACCCGCGTCGTCAGCGGCGCCGGGGTGCCGCAGATCACGGCCATCATGGAATGCGCCCGGGCGGCCCACAAATCGGGCGTCCCCATCATCGCCGACGGGGGGATCAAGTTCTCGGGCGACATCTCCAAGGCGCTGGCCGCCGGGGGGGATTCGGTGATGATCGGCTCCCTGTTCGCCGGGACGGACGAAAGCCCCGGGGAGGCGGTCCTGTACCAGAACCGCAGCTACAAGGTCTACCGCGGCATGGGTTCGCTCGAAGCCATGAAGGCGGGGAGCCGCGACCGCTACGGCCAGGAGGGGGCCTTCTTCGAGGGGAAGCTGGTGCCGGAAGGGATCGAGGGGATGGTGCCGTTCAAGGGGAGCGTGGAAGTCATGATCCCCCAGCTGACCGGGGGGCTGCGCGCGGGGATGGGATACTGCGGCTGCCGGAGCATCGAGGAGCTGCAGACCAAGGCCCGGTTCATCCGCATCACCTCCTTCGGCCTCCGGGAGAGCCATGTCCACGACGTGCTGGTGACCAAGGAAGCGCCGAACTACCGTACCGAGCTGTAGGGGCCCGGGAGCGGCCCCGGAGCCCGGAAGGCCGCCGGAATAACATCGCTGGCACTGTGCGCCCCGGCCGATGTATGCTGGAAGACAATGGGTTCCCCTAAACCGCAGGTGTGTCCGGTTGCGCGGGATCCGCATGAGACCGCGCCCGTCCGACCGGGACGGGGAAGAGCGCGGCGACGGCCATTTCCGGCATCAATACGGGTGACTATCGGTGAGCATCAGAATCGAGACTCTCAAATCCAAGAACCTCATCGGGCAGGTATTCCTGGAGCGCGGCCTCATCGACGCGGAGGAGCTGCGGACGGCCCTCGGGCTCCAGGCGGAATCGCGTGAAAAACTGGGCAAGCTCCTGGTCGATCTCGGCTACGTTTCGGAAAAGGACTGCCTCGCCGTGGTGAGCGAACAGATCGGCGTCCCCGCCGCCGGCGCCGCCGACTACCCCAAGGTGCCGGTGCTCGACGGGGTGCTCTCCTTCCGGTTCATGAAACAGTGCCGCTTCGTCCCGGTCGGCCTGGAAAACGGCCGCCTGGCCCTGGCGATGGCCGACCCGCTCGACGGCGCCACGCTCGACGCGGTCCGCCAGGCGACGGGGTACGAGCTGCGCCCGCTGCTCGGCGCCGAAAGCGAAATCCTGGACGCGCTGGAAAACTACTACGGCTCCTCCGCCAGCACCCTGGGGAGGATCATCGAGGGGATCGACGAGGGGGAGATCGAAACCCTCTCCGACGAGATCGACGACATCGAGCAGCTGAAGGACCTGGCGAGCGAAGCCCCCGTCATCCGGCTGGTCAACCTCCTGATCTCCCGGGCGATCGAGAACCGGGCCAGCGACATCCACATCGAGCCGTTCGAAAAAGACCTCAAGGTGCGCTACCGGATCGACGGCATCCTCCACGACGTCGAATCCCCCCCGAAGAAACTGAAGGCCGCCGTCATCAGCCGGATCAAGATCATGGCCCGGCTCAACATCGCCGAAAGGCGCCTGCCCCAGGACGGCCGGATCAAACTCAAGGTCCTCGGCAAGGAGATCGACCTGCGCGTGTCCACGCTCCCCACCCTCTACGGGGAGAGCGTCGTGATGCGCATCCTCGACAAGAGCAACACCGACCTGTACGACATCCGGCGCCTCGGCTTCCCCGAAGACTCGCTCCGCGCCTTCGAGGCCCTCATCCGCCGCCCCCACGGGATCTTCCTGGTGACGGGGCCGACCGGCAGCGGCAAGACCACGACCCTGTACAGCGCGCTCTCCACCATCAACCTCCCCGACAAGAAGATCATCACCATCGAGGACCCGATCGAATACCAGATCGAGGGGGTGAACCAGATCCACGTGAACCCGCAGATCGGGCTCACCTTCGGCACCGGGCTGCGCCACATCGTGCGCCAGGATCCCGACGTCATCATGGTGGGGGAAATCCGCGACCTGGAAACGGCCGGGATCGCCATCCGGGCGGCGCTGACGGGACACCTCGTCTTCTCGACCCTGCACACCAACGACGCGCCGAGCGCCATCACCCGCCTGATCGACATGGGGGCGGAGGATTACCTGATCGCCTCCTCGCTCCTGGGCGTGCTGGCCCAGCGCCTGGTCCGCGTCATCTGCCCCCACTGCAGGACCGAGATCCACCCGGTGCCCGAAATGCTGGAGGAAATCGGGTTCCGCCCGGGGGGCATCCCGGGGGTGCCCGACCGCTTCTACGAGGGGCGCGGGTGCGACCGCTGCAGCAACACCGGCTTCATCGGCCGGATGGGGATCTACGAACTGATGGAGATCAACGACGAGATCCGCAAGATGACGATCGGGAGGGCGGACGCCGGCCAGATCCGGAAAAAGGCCATCGAAAACGGCATGCGGTCGCTCCGGGAAGACGGCTGGCTCAAGGTGCGCCGCGGGGTGACGAGCCTCTCCGAAGTGCTCCGCGTCACCCAGGAGGAAGCATGACCTTCCGGCCCGCCGCCCCTGCGGCCGGCCGGTAAGCGGGGGATCTATGCCGTCATACAGCTATCGCGCCAGCACGATGGAGGGGAAGATCGTCGAGGGCTCCATGGAGTCGGCCGACGACGGGACCGTGGCCCTGAAGCTGCAGGAGATGGGGCTGCTCCCCATCCGCATCGGGGCCGCGACGCGCCCCTCGGCCCTGGCGCGCGAGGTGGAGTGGCCCTGGAAGGCGCGCCGCCTCCGCCCCAGGGACCTGCTCGTGTTCACCTCCGAACTCCGGACCCTGGCCCACGCGGGCTTCCCCCTCGACCGCAGCCTGGCCATCCTGGGCCAGCTGGCCGAAAGCCCGGCCATGGCCGAGGTGATCCAGAACGTGCTCAAGGAGGTCAAGGGGGGGCGCTCGTTCTCCGAGGGGCTGGCCCGGCACCCGGAGGTGTTCCCCAAGGTGTACGTCAGCATGGTGAAGGCGGGCGAAACCGGGGGGGCGCTCGACGAGATCCTCGCCCGGCTGGCCGACTACCTGGAATCGGGGGCGGAACTCCGCTCCTACATCCTCGGCGCCATGATCTATCCGGCGCTCCTCTCCGTCGTGGGCCTGGCGAGCGTGACCCTCCTGACCGTCTTCGCCGTCCCCCGGTTCGCCGGCATCTTCCGGGACATGGGGGTGCCCCCCCCGCTGCCGCTGGCCATCCTCGGCGGCCTGGGGAACCTGGTGTCGGGGTACTGGTGGGCGGGGGTGCTCGCGGCCGTCGCCGCCGTCTGGTGGGTGCGGAAGTTCCGCGCCGGCGAGAAGGGGCGGCTCGAGTGGGACCGCTGGCTCCTCAGGCTCCCGCTGGTCGGCGGGGTCCTGCGCAAGATCGAGGTGGCCCGCTTCTCCCGCACCCTGGGGACTTTGCTCCACGGGGGGGTGCCGCTGCTGCAGGCGATGACCATCGTGCGCGACGTCATCGGCAACCGGAGCATCGCCAGGATGATCGATCCGATCCGCAACGGCATCAAGAAGGGGGAGGGGATCGCCCAGCCGATGAAGCAGAGCGGCGTGTTCCCCCCGCTGGCCATGCACCTGGTGGAGGTGGGGGAGGAATCGGGGAAGCTGGACGCCATGCTCGTCGAGGTCGCCGACGTCTACGACGTCGAGGTCCGCACGAGCGTCAAGAGAATCATCGCGTTTTTCGAACCGGCGCTCATCCTGCTGATGGGCCTCATCATCGGGACCATCGTGGTCTCCATGCTGCTGGCCATCTTCAGCATCAACGACATACCGTTGTAGCGACGCGCGCCGGGCGGGGGACGGACGGGGAGGTTGCGATGCCGGGAAGAGCGAAGAGGCCGGGGCCGGAAGCGGGGTGGTCGCTCATCGAGCTGATCGTCGTGCTGGTGATCCTGGGGCTGCTGGCCGCGGTGGTGGGGCCGAAGGTGTACGACAAGCTGGCCAGGAGCAAGGACCAGATCGCCCGGATCCAGGTCGGCGAACTGGAGCAGGCGCTGAACCTGTTCGCCTTCGAGATCGGCCGGTACCCCGACACGGGGGAGGGGCTCGAGGCCCTGGTGCAGAACCCGGGCGGCATCGACACCTGGAAGGGCCCCTACCTGACCAAGGGGGTGCCCCGGGATCCCTGGGACCGGGCCTACACCTACCGCTGCCCGGGGCAGCACGGCGATTTCGATCTCTACTCCTTCGGGGCGGACGGGGCTGAAGGAACCGACGATGACATCGCCAGCTGGAAATAGGACGCGAAGAGGGGGGGGCGGAGAGCGGGGGTTCAGCCTGCTCGAGCTCATCATGGTGCTCGTCATCCTGGCCGCGGCCGTGGCCGTCTCCTACCCCTCCTTCACCCGGGGGTCGGCGGCCGTGGCGTTGCGCGCCGCGGGGCGCGACGTCCTCAACACCTTCCGGCACGCGCGCGAGAAGGCGGTCACGGAACAGACCGGCCTGCACCTGGCGATCGACCGGGAGCGGGGGGAACTGGTCCTCGCGGACGCCGCCGGGCGGGAAACGGGGCGCTACACCCTCCCCGGCGAGGTCGAAATCGAGCGCCTCGCGCTCGGGGACCGCGAAATTCATGACGGGGGGATGGTCGTGCGCTTCCTGCCGAACGGGAGTTTCGAGGAAGCCAGGGTGGTACTGAAATCGCGCACCGGGTCGCGCCTGTCGATCGTCTCCGACCCCGGGCAGGGGGGCGCGCGCATCGAACCCGGTCCGCCGGAGGTCTTCCCATGACCCGCCGGACGCGCGACGCCGGGGGGTTCACCCTGCTCGAGGTCGTGGTGACGCTCACGATCCTGGCCGTCGGGGTGTCGCTCGTGCTCTCCCTGATCTCGGGCTCGCTGGGGAACATCCGCAAGGTGCAGGCCCGGACCCGCATCGTGGAGCATGCGCAGACGGTCATGGAACTGGCGCTGCTCGACGAGGCCATCCGGGGGGCGACGGCGTTTACGGGCGACTTCGCCGACGGCACCCGCTGGTCGGTCCAGGTGGAGGAACAGACACCCGAGATGGCGGAGGGAACGGATCCCGGGGCGCTCGAACGGATGCCGGTGCGCCTCTTGCGCTACCGGGTGGAGATGTTCGCGCCGGGGTCGGGGGCCCCCGATTTCGGGCTCGAGACGCTGAAACTGGTGGCCACCGCCGATAACCTCCCCGCCGCGCCGGTCGAGCCATGAGAGGGACCATGGAAGGGCGGACGGAAGGGACGCGCGCGGACTCGGGCTTCACCCTGCTGGAACTCATCGTCGCCCTCACGCTCGTGGCCCTGATGGCGGTGGCGCTCTGGGCCGTCTTCAGCATCAGCCTCCGCTCCTGGTCCACGGGCACCGCCCGGATCGAGGCCTCCGGGCGGCACCGCTACGTCATGGACACCACCCGGAAGCAGATCGCTTCCGCCTACCCCGTCGAGGCGTCCGCGACCGCCACGACCGCGAGCGGCGCGACCGCGGCCGGCGGGCAACCGGCCGCCCCGCAGGGCGCACTCGCCCCTCAGGGCGCCCCTGCCCCGCTCTTTTTCGGGAGCAGCGACGGCCTGGTGTTCGTGAGCCTCAACTCGCGCCGTTTTTTCGAGAGTCCCGGGCTGACGCTGGCCGCCTACCGGGCGGTCCCGGACGAGGAGGGGACGCTGGCCCTCGTCGCCGGGGAGCGGCCCTACACCGGGGGGGAGATCGACCCCGAGGCGCCCCCGGAGGGGAACCCGCTCTTCGAGGGCCTCGCCGAATGCGTCTTCGAATATTTCGACCCCGGCGCGGAGCCGGGCACGGCCCGGTGGGTCCCGGAGTGGGACGGGAGCGCGGCGGGCACCCTGCCGGCCGCCGTCCGCCTGACCCTGGTGTCC
>CAZWXG010000097.1:8424-9542 GCA_964637825.1 uncultured Acidobacteriota bacterium | reverse complement strand
TGCCACAGACCTGGCCGGGCTGCTGATCGACCCCGCCATCTTCGAAAGTGCCCGGGACCGCTCATCCGGGCCGGAGCCCGGCCGGGGCTCCGCCATCCGCTCGACACCAACATAATCATATCGAGACGCTGTCTCCCCCGGTTCACGCCCTCGCTCTGGTCACGATGAACCTCGACGATTTCCGCTCCTTCGACCTGCCCTGCATCGACTGGCGCGAATAGCGCGTCCGGGGGAGAATTTGGGATGGAAAGCGGGGCGGGGGATGCCTTATCCTAAGCTGGAATTTTTCCACGAGGATGTCATGAGTGAACCGAACGGCGCCGCGGACGAGTTGGAGCGGAGGCTCGGGTACGCCTTCCGGGACCGGGCGCTGCTGGGGCAGGCGCTGACCCACCGCTCCTGGGTCAACGAGAGCGAGGAGCAGGGGCCCGGGCACAACGAGGCGCTCGAGTTCCTGGGGGACGCGGTGCTCGGGTTCCTGGTCAGTTCCCGCATCTTCCACGCCTGCCCGGGCATGACCGAGGGGGACCTGTCGAAGATCAAGGCCTACCTCGTCAGCGCGGCCTCCCTGGTGAAGCTGGCCGAGGCGATCCGCCTGGGGGAGTTCATCCGCCTCAGCCGGGGGGAGGAGAAGACCGGGGGGCGGGCCAAGCGCGCCATCCTCGTGGACGCCTTCGAGGCCATCATCGGTGCCATCTACCTCGACGGCGGCGTCGAGGCCGCCGGCGATTTCGTCGGGCGCCAGATCGGCCCCTTCCTCGGGGAGATGGACCTCCGGCAGCTGACCTACGGCGATTTCAAATCGGCGCTGCAGGAGCGGTTGCACGACCTGGGGCGCCCGGAGCCGGTCTACCGCGTGGTCGACGAGCTGGGGCCCGACCACAAAAAGACCTTCGTGGTCCAGGTCGAGGTCGACGGGGAGGTGGTGGCCGAATCCTCGGGACCGACCAAGAAGGAGGCGCAGCAGTCGGCCGCGCGCCTGGCGCTGGAGAAGCTCCCCCCCCCGCAGCCGAACCCCTCCTGAACCCGCCGACCGCTTACCGGTGCAGGGCGCGGAGTTCGGCCCGCAGCCGAACCCCTCCTGAACCCGCCGACCGCTTACCGGTGCAGGGCGCGGA
>CAZWXG010000097.1:0-8324 GCA_964637825.1 uncultured Acidobacteriota bacterium | reverse complement strand
CCCGCAGCCGAACCCCTCCTGAACCCGCCGACCGCTTACCGGTGCAGGGCGCGGAGTTCGGCCTGGAGCCTGAGGGCCTCCCGGTTTTCCCGGTCCCAGCGCAGCACCTCCACGATCTGCGCCTCCGCCTTGCGTCCGAGCCCCGCCTCGAGATAGATCCGGGCCAGTTCCAGGCGGCTGTCGAACCGGAGGGGGTCCAGCTCGACCGCCTTCAGCAGGTGCCCTTCGGCGCTCTTCTGCATCCGCGGCAGGCGGGCTTCGGCCACCCCCAGGGCGTGGCGGTAGACCGCCTGCTCGGGCCGGAGCCACACGCTCCCCTTCAGCCGCTCGGCCGCCCGCTCGAACTCCCCCCGGGCCAGCAGCGCCCGCCCGCTCTGGTAGAGGGTGTCCGCGGTCTTATCGTCCTCCTCGCGGCCCGCCTTCTTCCCCGCGCCGGGGGCGAGCGAGCGGTCGTAGTCCGCGCGGGCGGCGGGGTCCCGGAGCGTCGTCCAGGCTTCGTTGACGGCGGCGAAGAGGCGCTGGGCCGTCGCGCGCACGGCCGTGCCGTGCTCCGCCGATTGAAAGCGGTCGGGGTGGCAGCGCCGGGCGAGGGCGTGATAGGCGTCCCGGATCGCGTCCCGGCCGGCGTCGGGGGGGACCCCCAGGAGGTCGTACAGGGTGCCGCCGGCCGCGCGCTCCAGCCTCTCTTCCAGTTCCCGGTCCGCCGCGGGGTGTGCCGCCGGGACCGGGGCGTCCTCCCCGGCGGGGTGGAAGCGCGCCCGCCCCAGCAGGGCCAGGACCAGGAGCGCCTCTTCCGGCCGGCCGGCGCCGGGGCGCAGGAGTTCGACGAGCTCCGCGGTGCGCCGCGGCCGCTCGAGCGCGGCGAGCGCGGCCGCCTCCCCCCGGTCCCAGGGGAGGTCCGCCGTCCCGGCCGGGGACCAGCTCCCCGCGGCGTAACCGGCCGGGAGGGAGACCAGGCGGGCGGAGACGGCGCGGCGGGCCGAGGCGACGAGGGCCTCGGGCAGCGGCAGGGAGAGGTTCAGCCGGCCCGGGAGCAACCCTTCCCCCGGATAAAAATGGAGGAGGGGGTCGTTCCACGCCCAGAGGGAGGCCAGGATGGCGAGCGCCTGCTCGCGCCGCCCCGCGGCCACCTCCGGCGCCCCGGTGAGCGACGAGAGCGCCTCCTCGAGGCCGCTCCCCCCCTTCATCAGGGAGGCGACTTCCCGGAGGGCCGGTTTGGGGAGCGCCCCCTGGCCGACCATGATCGCGGCCAGGTGCTCGCCGGGCAGATTGCTTTCCGCCCCGGCCAGGATCCCCCCGATCAGCAGCAGCTGTTTTTTTTCCTTCCCCCGCTCGAAGCGCAGCACGCCGCTCTGCCCCTCCCGGTGCAGTTCGAGGAGAATCGGGGTGAGGTTTCCGTGGTCGGCCATGTCCGCCCCTCTTATCGGACGATCGGACCGGGAGGGTTAGGCGGGCGGGGCCTCAGCCCCTGCCGGCGAACCAGTACAGGCAGAGGGCCGCCGCGTCGTAGGCGCCGTGGGCCACCATCGGCGCCACCAGGCTCCCCCGCGCGAGGTAGAGGAGGCCGAACACGAGGCCGAACAGGGTCGCGAGGATCACCCCCTGGACCCCCTGCAGGTAGTGTCCCGCCCCGAAGACCAGGCTCCAGAGGAGCAGCCCGGGGCCGAACCCCCCCAGGTGGCGGCCGAAGCGGTTGAGGATGAAGGCGCGCTGCAGTTCCTCCTTGACGCCGCCCGCGACCAGGGTCGCGGCGAGGAAGAGGGCCAGTTCGGCGGGGGTGCGGATGATGTCCGTCAGCGGGTTGCGTTCGAGGTAGTGCCCGGGCAGGTAGAGGAGAAAGAGGCGGCTGACGGCCTGCTGACAGAGCAGCAGGAGCGGGGCGGTCGCGAGCCCGATCAGGGCGTTCGACTTCCAGCGCCGCCAGCCCGCGCCCAGGCCGCGCACCCGCTCCCGGTTGGCCCGGAGCAGGGCGAAGAGGAGGAGCAGCAGGATGGCCGCCTCCACCAGGAGAAAGAGGGCGACCCCCGCGGCCCCGCCGGAAAGGAGATCGCCCCGTCCCCCCCGGACCAGCGCGAGGGCCAGGCCGGCCAGGAAGCTCGACACCACCCCCGACACCAGCAGGATCTCGAACAGGGCCCGCAGCCGCTCCGGGTGCGGGGCCAGGTCGACGGCAAAGGGGGAGCGGTTCATGCCCAGACCCTACCAGCCGGGGCGGGGGGAAGTCAAGCCGGCCAAAGGGAAGGATTTTCAGTCGTTTATCCCCGGCGCACCCGATCGGTGAACCCTTTGGCCCCCGCGCGTATCCATCCTATTTATGATTTGGAAGCGTCCATGATCTCGTGCAAGAATTGGGGAATGAACCAGAGGGTGAGGCTCGGTCCTTTGCTGGCGTTGGCGCTTTTGACCTCCGCGGTGTGCGCGGCGGCCGGGGACGCCGCGCTCCCCCGGGGGACGCGCATCACCCTGCAGCTGAACCACACCCTGGGCACCCGGTCGAGCGGGGAGGGGGACCCCTTCACGGCGGTCGTGACCACCTCCGTCTACCGGCAGGGCCGGATCGCGATTCCCAAGGGGAGCGTGGTCGGCGGCAGCGTGGCCCGCGTCCTCCGCCCCGGCCGGCTCAAGGGGAAGGCGCTCCTGGACCTCGAGTTCCAGTCGATCAGCATCCCGGGGCGGGGGGAGCGGGAAATCGTCGCCACCCTGCTCCGGATCGACGCCGAGGGGGGGGCCAACCGCGCCGGGACGGAGAAGGCGAACCGCGCCCTCCCCGCCGGGGGGGCGGGCGATGACGCCCGCCGGGACGGCGCCCGCCGGGACGGCGCCCTGTCGGTGGGGGAGCAGGGGTCGGTATTCAGTTCGCAGGGGCGGGACCTGGAAATCCCGCGCGGGTCCACCCTCGATATCCTGCTCGAGCGCCCGCTGCCGATCCCCGGGGAGTAGCCCGGATCACGGCTCCCGGCGGATGACGTCCATCCCCCGCATGTAGGGGCGCAGGGCTTCGGGGATCACGACCGTGCCGTCCTTCTGCTGGTAGTTCTCCACGATGGCCAGCCAGGTCCGGCCGATGGCGAGGCCCGAACCGTTCAGGGTGTGCACGTACTGCTTCCGGCCCTCCTCGCCGCGGAAGCGGATGTTGGCGCGCCGCGCCTGGAAGGCCTCGAAGTTGCTGCAGGAGGAGATTTCGCGGAAGCGGTTCTGGCTCGGCAGCCACACCTCGATGTCGTAGGTCTTGGCGCTCGAGAACCCCATGTCCCCCGTCGAGAGCGCCACCACCCGGTGGCAGAGCCCCAGCCGCTCCAGCACCTCGGCCGCGTCCCGCGTCAGGGCCTCCAGCTCGTCGTACGAACGCGCCGGGTCGGCGAATTTCACCAGCTCCACCTTGTTGAACTGGTGCTGCCGGATCAGCCCCCGGACGTCCTTGCCGTAGGAGCCGGCCTCGCTCCGGAAGCAGGCGGTGTAGGCGACGAATTTTCGCGGCAGATCGGCCGCATCCAGCGTCTCGTCCCGGTAGAGGTTCGTCACCGGCACTTCGGCCGTCGGGATCAGGTAGTAGTCCGTCCCCTCGACGCGGAAGAGGTCCTGGGCGAACTTGGGAAGGTTGCCGGTGCCGAACAGGCTGGCCGAGTTGGCCATCAGGGGGGGCATGACCTCCCGGTACCCGTGCTCCCGCGTGTGCAGGTCGAGCATGAAGCTGATGAGCGCCCGCTCGAGCAGCGCCCCCGCGCCGGCGAGGAGGGAGAAGCGCGCGCCGGCGATCTTCGCCGCGCGGTCCATGTCCAGGATGCCGAGGGCGGCCCCCAGGTCCACGTGGTCCAGGGGCTCGAAGTCGAACTCCGGCGCCCGCCCCCAGCGGCGCACCTCGACGTTGGCGCTTTCGTCCCTCCCGACCGGCACCGAGGCGTGCGGCAGGTTGGGGATGGAGTGCAGGCACGCGTTGAGGCGCTCCTCGGCGGCGCGGGCCGCCTCCTCGAGCGTCTTGATCTCCGCGGAGATCTCCTTCACCCGGGCCTGCTCGGCCGCGGTGTCCCCCCCCGCGCGCTTCTGCTTTCCTATCGCCTCCGAGGCCTCGTTGCGCCTCCTCCGGAGCTCCTCGCTCCGCAAGAGCACCCCCTTCCACTCGGCGTCGGCGGCCACCAGCTCGTCGAGCGGATAGGCGCCCCCCCGGGCGGCCAGCCGTTCCCTCACGAAATCCAGGTTTTCCCGCACGAAGTTCTTGTCCAGCATGCCCGTTTCCTTTGATTGGTCGATGTCCCTGCGCATTCTACCATTGACTTTGACAGATGCCATTGTTTCAATCATTTTTCCGGAAACCAAAGGGGGCGGGCACCATGGCCAGAATCAGGCGGGCGGTATTTCCGGCGGCGGGGCTGGGGACCCGGTTCCTCCCGGCCACCAAGGCGCAGCCGAAGGAGATGCTGCCGCTGGTGGACAAGCCGATCATCCAGTACGCGGTGGAGGAGGCGGTCGCCTCGGGGCTGGAGAGCCTGGTGATCGTCACCGGCCGGGGGAAGAACGCGATCGAGGACCATTTCGACGTGTCCTACGAGCTGGAGAAAACCCTCGAGGAGCGGGGCAAGCCGGAGCTGCTCCGCGTCGTGCGGGCGGTCTCGGACCTGGTCCGGATCGCCTACATCCGCCAGAAGGAGGCGCTCGGGCTCGGCCACGCCGTCCTGACGGCGCGGGACCTGGTGGACGGGGAGCCGTTCGCGGTGCTGCTGGGGGACGACGTCATCATCACGGAAGGCGGGGACACCGGGGACACCCCCTGCACCCGCCAGCTGATGGATCTCCATGAAACATACGGGACCAGCGTCGTGGCCGTGATGGAGGTGCCGGAGGCGGAGACCGGCCGCTACGGCGTCGTCAAGGCGCACCCGCTCGGGGAAGAGGGGCTGTTCGAAGTCGAGGACATGGTGGAGAAGCCGGGGCCCGGGGAGGCCCCCTCCAACCTGGCCATCATCGGCCGGTATGTCCTGACCCCCGCCATTTTCCCCGCCCTGGAGGAGACCGGCCGGGGGAGCGGGGGGGAGATCCAGCTGACCGACGGCCTCTGCCGGTTGCTCGGCAACGAGCGGGTGCTGGCCTGCAAATTCAGGGGCCGGCGGCTGGACGCCGGGGACAAGCTCGGGTTTCTCCAGGCGACGGTCGAGTTCGCGTTGCGCAACGAGGAGCTGGGACCGGCGTTCGGCGCCTGGCTCCGGTCGCTCGACCTGGAAGGTTTCTGAAGCACCCACGTAGTCTGCGAGGCGATATGAGAGTCTTGGTGATCGGGTCCGGGGGAAGAGAGCACGTGCTGGTCTGGAAACTGCTCCAGAGTCCCAGGGTGGAAATGGTCCTGTGCGCGCCGGGCAACGGCGGCATCTCCCGCGCCGCCCGCTGCGTGCCGGTCCGGGATACGGACGCCGACGGGATCGTCGACCTGGCGCGGCGGGAGAAGATCGACCTGGTGATCGTGGGGCCCGAGGGGCCGCTGGCCGCCGGGCTCGTGAACCGGCTGGAGGCCGAAGGGATCCGGGTGCTGGGGCCCACGCGCGAGGCGGCGCAGCTGGAATCGAGCAAGGTCTTCTCCAAGGACTTCATGGCGCGCCACGGGATCCCGACCGCGCGCTACACCATCTACCAGGACCCGCAGATCGCCGAGGCCTACCTGCGCTCGCCGGAGGCCGAATACCCCATCGTGGTGAAGGCCGACGGCCTGGCCGCGGGGAAGGGGGTGGTGGTCGCCCGGGACGCCGAGGAGGCGTGCGACGCCGTGCGCCGGATCATGGTGGAGCGGGAATTCGGCTCCGCCGGCAACTGGATCATCGTCGAGGAGTGCCTCCAGGGGATCGAAGCCTCCTACATCGTCTTCACCGACGGCAAGACCGTCCTCCCCGCCGCGGCCGCGCGCGACCACAAGGCCGTGTTCGACGGCGACCAGGGGCCCAACACGGGGGGGATGGGGACCTATTCGTGCGACGACATCCTCGGCCCCGCCCTCGAGCGGGAGGTGCTCAAAAAAGTCATCCAGCCCGTGATCGACGGGATGCGGGCCGAAGGGTACCCCTTCAAGGGGATCCTCTACGCCGGGCTGATGCTGACCGAGCGGGGGCCCCGGGTGCTGGAATTCAACGTCCGGATGGGGGACCCCGAATGCCAGGTGATCCTCCCGCGGCTCCGGAGCGATTTCGCCGAACTGTGCGCCGCCGTCTGCGACGGGCGGCTGGCGGAGTACAAGGCCGAATGGAGCCCCGACGCGGCCGTCTGCGTGGTGCTCGCTTCCGGCGGGTACCCCGGGCACTACGAGCGGGGCAAGACGATCACGGGGCTCGACATGGCGGCTGAAAACCCCCGCGTGGCCGTCTTTCACGCCGGGACGCGGCTCGAGGGGGATGCGCTCGTCACCGACGGCGGGAGGGTGCTGGGGGTCACGGCCCTGGACCAAGACCTGGCCGGGGCGATCGTGCAGGCCTACGAGGGGGTCAACAAGATCCATTTCGAGGGGATGCAATACCGCCGGGACATCGGGGCGAAAGGGCTGAAACCGGGCGCGTAGCCGCCCGCGGCGCGCCTTTAGCGAGGACATTGCCATGAACGGACCGAAAGTGGCCGTGGTGCTGGGGAGCGATTCCGACCTCCCCGTCATCCGGGAGATGCTCGATCTCCTGAAGGAATTCGGCATCGCGCACGAGGTGACCATCTCGAGCGCCCACCGCTCCCCGGCGCGCACCCACCGCTATGCCGTGGAGCTCGAATCCCGGGGGGTCCAGGTCGTGATCGCCTGCGCGGGGGCGGCGGCGCACCTGGCGGGCGTCATCGCGGCCGAGACGATCCTCCCCGTCATCGGCGTCCCGATCGACAGCTCCCCGCTCCAGGGCCTGGACGCGCTCCTTTCCACCTCGATGATGCCGGCGGGGATCCCGGTGGCGACCATGGGGATCGGGAAGATGGGGGCGGCCAACGCCGCGGTGCTCGCCGCCCAGATCCTGGCCCGCGGCGACGCGGGCTTGGCCGAACGGCTCCGCGCCTACAAGCGGAAGCTGGCCGACCGGGTCGAGCAGAAGGACCTGGCGCTACGGAAAGCGCTGGATGCCTAGCTTCTTCCTCCGGACCTTCGGCTGCCGCGCCAACCAGGCCGACAGCGCCGGCATCCGGGAGGCCCTCGCCCCCCTTGCCATGGAAGAGACGGGGGACTGGCGCCGGGCCGACCTGATCCTCGTCAACAGCTGCACCGTCACCCACCGCTCCGACCGCGAGGTGCGCCAGGTGGTGCGCCGCCTGCACGGCGGCAACCCCGGGGCCCGCATCGTCGTCCTGGGCTGCTACGCCCAGCGCGACCCCGAAGGGGTCGCCGCGCTCCCCGGCGTCCGCCTCGTGGTGGGGAACGCCGAGCGCGCGCGCCTCCCCGAACTGCTTCAGGAAATGGCGGACTCCGGGCCGGCCCGTGTCTCGTGGTCCCCCGTCGACGCGGCCGCGGAGTGCCCCCTCCCCCCGATGGGGCGGACCGGGGGGAAGACCCGGCCCCTGGTGAAGATCCAGGACGGGTGCGACTCCGGGTGCGCCTACTGCATCGTCCCCAAGGTGCGCGGCCCCGGCCGCAGCGCGCGCCCCGAAGCGGTGCTGGCCGAGATCAGTGCGCTCACGGCGGCGGGGTTCCGGGAGATCGTGCTCACCGGGGTGCACCTGGGCGCCTACGGCCGCAAGCGCGAGGGTCACCCGGGCCTCGCGGAGCTGCTCGAACGGATCGTCCGAATCCCGGACCTGGGCCGCGTGCGCCTCAGCAGCATCGAACCGATGGACTTCGATCCCGGCATCCTCCGGCTCGCCGCGTCGGGCCCGGTCGTCGCGCACCACTTTCACATCCCGCTCCAGAGCGGGTGCGACCGGATCCTCCGCCTCATGCACCGCCCCTACGGCGCGGCCCGGTACCGGGAGCTCGTCGGGGAGATCGTCCGGCTCCTCCCCGACGCCGCCGTCGGCACCGACGTCCTGGTCGGCTTCCCGGGGGAGACGGAGGACGATTTCGCCGCCGGCTGCGCCCTGCTCGAGGAGCTGCCGCTCGCCTACCTGCACGTTTTCCCCTTCTCCCCCCGGGAGGGGACGGAGGCCTTCGCGCTCCCCGGCCGGGTCGCGCCGCGCACGCTCGCCGGCCGGCTCGAGCGCGTGCTCGCCATCGGCCGCGCCAAGAGCGTCGCCTTCCGCCGCCGCTTCGTGGGGCGGCCGCTTCCGGCCATCACCCTCGCGGCGGGCCCCGGGGGCACCCGCGTCCTCACCGGCAACTACCTCTCCGCCCGCATCCCCGACTCCCTCCCCCCCAACCGCCTCGTCACCGTCCGCCTCGAGGA
>CAZWXG010000096.1:7918-9561 GCA_964637825.1 uncultured Acidobacteriota bacterium | reverse complement strand
GGGCGAATGCGGCGAACTGCGCGGAGAGAAACTCGATGTGGCGGCCCTCCTCTTCGGCCATCAGGGTGAAAAACTCGCGGACCCCCTCGCTTCGGGTCTCGCGGGCCGTGGTGGAGTAAAACGCCCTCCCCCGGTGTTCGAGCAGGATGGCGGTCTTCAGGATATCCTCGGCGGTGTTATTCATGGTCGGTCGGCCTCCGGGGCAAATTGTAGCATGCCGCAGCCTCCCGTCCTCCATCAGGGAAGAGGCACGTCTATTTCCCGGCGGGGAGGCGGAATCTCCAGGCGCAGTACCATTCCTCCGGGTGCGGGTCCGGCGGGCAGCCGATGCACTCGGTCACGATGCGGTCGTCGATGCCGCGCGCGAAATAGCCGTATTCCACCACTCCGCCCGACTTGCAGGCGTAATCGGGCAGGCCCTTGCGCCGGCGCGCCGCCTGCACCCGGCAGTCGTTCATATAGAACAGGAAGGACTCGGGGGACTCGTCGACGATCGACTGGACGTTGACGTTCGCGTACAGCCGGAATCCCAGGGCCCGTTTCAACCCCTCGAGCCCGGGCCGTTCGGGCAGGCGGAGCAGTTTCCCGACGGTCCGGGCCTCGTACGGCGAAAACTGGGCCCAGGCGGAATCGTTGCAGCGCTTGGCGTCGATCATGCCGTGGGCGCCCTCCACCGCCTGGAACCAGACGCCGTCGTTGGCCAGCCAGTTCGTCGACATGCTCTTCACCAGCGCCAGCAGGGATGCGCGCGGCAGGTCGACCATGGCCGCCGGCAGATCGTTCTTGAGTTCGAACCCGAGGGTTCCGGCCAGCCGCGCCAGCTGGATCTTCAGGCTCCGGGGACCGGCCTCGTCCAGGACCTCGAGCGCCTTTTCCAGGCCGAACTGGTGCCGCACCTCGGAAAACCAGATGGAGTAGTGGACCACGATGCGCTCGAACAGGTTGGCGATGTAGCCGGCGAGTTCCTCGTCGCTCAGCCCTTCAGGGGTGGGCATCTCTGCCGGACCTTTCATGGTGCGCCCTTTCTCCCGGTTGGCGGGACCTGTCGGAGAGAGCCGTCAGATTTTGCCCAGGCCCTGGCGGACTACGACGGGCTCGTCTCCCGTGAAATCGACGATGGTCGAGGGCTCCAGCCCCCCCGGGCCGGTGTCGAGGAAGATGTCGACCAGGTGGCCGAAGACGTCCTCGATTTCATCGGGATCGCTCAAGTAGGAACCGCCGGGAAGCGAGGCGCTGGTGCTGATGACCGGGTGTCCCAGGCCGTCGAGCAGCGCCCGGCAGACCGGGTGGTCGGGCACGCGGATGCCGACGGTCTTCCGCTTTTCCAGCAGGATCCTGGGCACCTGCCGCGTGGCGCCGAGGAGGAAGGTGTAGGGGCCGGGCAGGAGGTGGCGCATCACCTTGTAGGCTTCGTTCGGGACAAACGCGTACTCGGCGATGTTTTTCAGGTCGCGGCAGATGAAGCTCAGGATCTTCCGCTTGTCGTTCCCCTTGATGCGGTAGATCTTTTCGATCGCCCCCTTGTCGAGGAGGTTGCAGCCGAGACCGTAGACCGAATCGGTCGGGTAGACGACGAGGCCGCCGCCGCGGAGCGCTTCGAAGGCGGGTGCGAGCAGCCGCGCCTGGGGGTTCTCCGGGTGTAT
>CAZWXG010000096.1:3486-7818 GCA_964637825.1 uncultured Acidobacteriota bacterium | reverse complement strand
GCCCCGCGGCGCCGGCCCACGGCCTGCCGGAGCAGGTATTCGATCTGGCCGTTGACGCTGCGCAGTTCGGCCGCGGCCCAGGCCTCCACCTCGGCCCACAGTTCCGGATCCACCCTCAGAAGAAACGACTTTCGCTTGTCCATCGTTACCGTTCCGGATCAGGTGTAGAGCGTGCCGGTGTTGACCACGGGATGCACCTCGGCTTCGCCGCAGAGCACGACCATCAGGTTGCTGACCATGGCCGCCTTCCGCTCGTCGTCGAGGTGGAGCACCTGTTTTTCGGCCAGTTCCCGCAGCGCCATATCCACCATGCTGACGGCCCCGTGCACGATCTTCTGGCGCGCGGCGATGATGGCCTCGGCCTGCTGCCGGCGCAGCATCGCCTGGGCGATCTCGGGGGCGTAGGCCAGGTGGGTGAGCCGGGCCTCTTCCACCGAGACCCCGGCCCGGCCGAGGCGCTCCTCCAGCTCTTTTTGCAGCGCCGCGGACACTTCGTCCGCGTTGCTGCGCAGGGTGATTTCGTCCTCCTCCCCGTGGTCGTAGGAATACTGGCTCGCCAGGTGGCGCAGGGCGGACTCGCTCTGGGTCTCGACGTACAGCTCGTAGTCGTCCACGTCGAAGACGGCCTGGGCCGTGTCCCGCACGCGCCAGACGATCACGGCGGCGATCTCGATCGGGTTGCCGCGCCGGTCGTTCACCTTCAGTCGTTCCCCGTTGATGGTCCGCGCGCGCAGCGAGATCTTGTTGCGGCCGAGGCTCCTCTTCTGCGGCGGGGCCCCGGCTTTCGCCGCTTCCATCTGCTTCGTCATCTCCGCCATCCGGCCGGTCCCGTTGGAATAGAAGGGGTTCCCCCAGTGGAAGCCGCTCTCGCGCACGCTTCCGCGGTATTTGCCGAACAGCACCAGGACGCGGGCCTGGTTCGGCTGCAGGGTGAACAGGCCCGTCAGGAGGACGATGAGCACGGGGATCATCAGGACGGAGAGGGCCGTGAGCAGGGGATGCGCGTCCCCCTGGCTCCCCGCGGCGGCGCAGTAGACGAAGAGCGCGATGTCGGCGAGCAGCAGGGCCAGGAGCAGGACGAGGGCGGCCCAGCCGTTGTGAACCGTGACGATTTGTTCGGCGTTCCAGTCATTTTTTTCGGTGGCCATGGTGTCTTCCTCTGGTATCAAAGTGATATCATATTAATATCAGAAGAGGGATTTGCGCCGCAAGGACTTTTTTTGTTATGTTGAGAGCGGGCGCGCGGGGCGGGGTCACCGGGCTTTTTCGACGGAGGGCATGATGAAGGTACTCCTGGTATCGGCCAATCGCGAGGAGGGTGACATGCGGGTGCCCGCCCTCGGGCTGGCCTCGGTGGGCGCGGCGGCCGAAAAGGCCGGGCACGAGACCCGCTTGCTCGACCTCGTGATCGAGACCAGGCCCCGGCGCGCGCTCGAGGAGGCCATCGCAGGCTTCCGCCCCGACGTCATCGGCGTCAGCGTGCGCAACATCGACGACCAGCGCATGCGCCACCCGCGCTTCCTCCTCGACCAGGCGCGGGAGGCCGTCGCCCTTTGCCGGGGGGCCTCGGCGGCCCCGGTCATCCTGGGCGGGGCGGGCTTCAGCATCCTGCCGCAGCCGATCCTCGATTACGTGGGCGCCGACATGGGGATTGCGGGGGAAGGGGAGCGCGCATTCCCCGAGCTGCTCACGCGGATCGAGGCGGGTGACGACCCGGGCGCCCTCCCGGGGCTCTACCGGGCGGGGGGGGCGGGGGCCGAACCCCCCGCCTATGTTCCGGACCTCGACGAACTGCCGCTGCCGGATCCGCGCCTGCTGGCACGTTCCCTGGCCGGCGCCGCCGACGCCCCGGTCCCCGTGCAGAGCAGGCGCGGCTGTCCCCTCGCCTGCAGCTACTGTTCGACTCCCACGATCGAGGGGAGAATCGTGCGCCGGCGTTCGCCGGAGGCGGTGGTCGATTGGATGGCGCGCTGGACGGCGGAAGGGTTCCGCCGCTTCTACTTCGTCGACAACACCTTCAACCTGCCGGCTGATTACGCCGCCGACCTCTGCGGCGCCATCCTGCGCGCACGCCTCGATGTCGACTGGCGCTGTATCCTCGTTCCCGTCGGCGTGAGCCCGGAACTGGCCGGGCTGATGGCGCGGGCCGGGTGCCGGGAGGTCAGCCTGGGGTTCGAAAGCGGGTCGGCGGCGCTTTTGAGAGGGATGGGCAAACCTTTCGACCCCGTAGAGGTGCGCCTCGCCGCCGGGAGGCTGCGGCAGGCGGGGATCGCCCGGATGGGATTTCTCCTTCTGGGCGGCCCCGGCGAGACCGAAGCGACTGCCCGGGAGAGCCTCGATTTCGCCGAGTCCCTCGAACTGGAAGCCCTCAAGATCACCATCGGGGTGCGCATCTACCCCGGTACCGACGTCGCCCGCATCGCCCGCGAGGAGGGGGTGATCTCCTCCGACGCCGAGCTCCTCCATCCCCGCTTCTACATGGCACGGGGGCTCGAGGACCGGCTCCCCGCGCTGGCCGCCGGGCGACGGGCCCGCAACCCCGGCTGGATCCTCTAATCTCCCGTGCGAACCGACCGATGAAGACAGGGTGGACGGGAGTGCGTCCGCGACCGGGAAGGGATCATGGACAGATTCGCATGGGCGGTCGAGAAGGGGAACGAAGGCCTCTGGGACTGGGACCTCCAGACCGGCCGCATCCATTTCTCCCCCCGCTGGCACGCGCTCCTGGGAGGCGAAGGCTCCTCTGGCAACACGCCGGAGGAATGGTTCGGACGCATCCCCCCCGGTGAGCGCGAGGCGGTCCGGAGCGCCGTCGACGCGCGGCTCGGAGAGGACTGCGCCAAGTTCGAACTGGAGCACCGCATGCTGCATGCCGACGGCTCCTGCCGGCGGATGTCCTGCGTGGGGGTCATCACGCGGGACCCCGCCGGCCGGGCGGTGCGCGTCGCGGGGGCGCACACGGACATCACCGCCGCCGGCGCGGTCGACCCGTTGACCGGCCTGGCCAACCGCCCCTTCTTCCTCGACCGGGTGGCGCGCTCCCTCGAATCGTTGCGCCGGAACCCCGATTTCGTTTTTGCCCTGCTCCTCCTCGCCGTAGACCTCCAGGACGCGCCCGGGAGCCCGCCCGACGCCGGCGGGGAACTGGCGGTGGCCGCCGCGCGCCGCCTGGAAACACGCATGAAAACGGGGTACCGGAAGGCTTCCTCCGGGCGGGACCACGCCCTGGCGCACGCGGGAGCGGGGGAGTTCCTGGTCCTGCTGGAGGGCCTCGGCGGGGCGGACGAAGCCCAGGCGGTGGCCGACCGCCTGGTGGGGGAGATGGCGGAGCCCTTCAGGATCGGGGACCGGGAAATCTTCGCCGCCGTCGGCGCGGGCATCGCGGTGAGCACCAGCGGATATGGGAATGCAGAGGACATGGTGCGCGACGCCGACACCGCCCTCTACCGCGCCCGGTCGCTGGGAGGAGGGCGGGCGGAATTTTTCGACACCGCGGCGCTGGATGCGGCGCGCCGGGAGCGCGCGCTCGAATCGGACCTGCGGCGCGCGCTCGGGACCGGGGAACTCCGGGTCGCCTACCAGCCGATCGTCGACCTGGAGTCCTGCCGGACCGCCGGCTTCGAGGCCCTCCTCCGCTGGCGCCACCCGGAGCGGGGAGAGGTGTCGCCGGCCGAATTCATCCCGGTCGCGGAGCGGACGGGCCTCATCGTCCCCATGGGGCTGGGGGTGCTGCGCGAGGCCTGCCGGCAGGTGAAGGCCTGGAGACACGGCCTGCCGCAGTGCGGCGACCTCTGGGTCTCGGTCAACCTGTCCCCGGTCCAGCTCAGGGGGGAGCGGCTCGTCCGGGAGGTGGGCGACATCCTGCGTGCCGAGGAGTACGAGAGCGGCAGCCTGGTACTGGAGATCACGGAAAGCGGGATCATGGAAAACAACCAGGCCGCCGTCCGGCTGCTCATGCAACTGCGGGTGATGGGGGTGCGCGTCGCCATCGACGACTTCGGGACCGGGTATTCCTCGCTCTCCCACCTGTGCCGGTTCCCGCTCGATTATCTCAAGATCGATCATTCCTTCGTCAGGGGGATCGAAACCGGGAAGGAGGCGCTCGAGGTCGTGCGGACCGTCAGCGAGCTGGCGGGCCGGCTCGGCCTGGGCGTCATCGCCGAGGGGATCGAAACCCCGGGGCAGCTCGGGCGGGTCCGGTCTCTCGGGTGCCCGTTCGGCCAGGGCTTTTTGTTTGCGCGCCCCGTCGCCGGGGAAAGGGCGACGGCGCTGCTCGAAGGGGGCCCGCTGTACGAGGAAAATGTCGCGGCCGGGCCGGCCGGGGCCGCGGCG
>CAZWXG010000096.1:0-3386 GCA_964637825.1 uncultured Acidobacteriota bacterium | reverse complement strand
GCCGGTCGGCGCATCCGCCGCTGCGGCCCGCGTCCAGGCGTTGACCGAAACGCCGTCGCCGGTGGCCGCCAGGGAGGAAGCCCCGGCGGCCGACTTCAGCTTCCCCGTCACGCATGATCACCGCCTGGGAAACTGCAGCGGGAAGCTCCGGATCACTTCCGATACCCTTTCCTATATTGCCGGGAAAAAAGAGTGCCGGTTCACGGCCAAACAATCGGCCTATTCCTGCCGCCTCGACGGCGGGAAACTCGAAATCAAAACCGGCGGCAGGACCTACCGGTTCCGTCCCGACGGAGAATCGGGAAAAGCGGACCCTCGCCGGCTGCGGGAGATCCTGGAATACATCTCGCGCCTCCACCCCGAAGCGGTCCGGTAAGCCCCCACCCGCCCGATTTACCCCGTGGATTCCCCCCGGTCCCGCAAAGTATAATGGCTTCATCGTCGGTCAGGTCCAACCGCAAGCCAACTTCGGGAGAGCGACTATGGAACGCTGGATGGGGAGACATTCGAAGCTGTGTTACGCGCTGCTGCGCATCGTGGCCGGGATTCTGTTCGCGTGCCATGGCGCGCAGAAGCTTTTCGGGGTGCTCGGGGGGCAGGGCTGGGGGGGCGATCCCATGATGCTGGCGGCCGGCGTCATCGAATTCGCCGGCGGGGTCCTGGTGGCGGCCGGCCTCTGGACGGGCTATGCGGCCTTCATCGCGAGCGGCCAGATGGCGGCGGCCTATTTTATCGCGCACGCGGGCAGGGGGTTCTGGCCCGTCCTCAACGGGGGGGAACTGGCGGCCCTGTACAGTTTCCTCTTCCTCTATCTTTCGACGCAGGGTTCGGGGATCCTGAGCGTGGATGCGCTGCTCGGCAGATCCCGGTCTCCCCGGAAATCCTGAAGGAACCGGAGCTGCTGTTCGAGGCTCGAGATCCGCGGCAGGTCCAGGCCGGCCCGGGCGGCGGCCTGGACCGGCCTGGAGTAGATGCTTTCGATCTCCATCGGGCGGCCGTGGTCGTAATCCAGCTTCATGCTGGGAGCGTAGGGCGTCATCCGGAGCGTCCGCCCGATCATTTCATCCGCCAGCGCTTCCGGCAGGGGGGCGCCGCACCGGCCCGCCCCGTGGATGACCTCGAGCATGATTTCCCGGACCAGCCGCCGCGAAGATTCGTGGCGCACCAGCCGGTCGGTCGTGGTGTCCATGACGACGGTCAGCCCGTTGAAGGGGATGTTCCACACCAGCTTCCGCCAGCGGGCGGCCGCCAGGTCGGGCACGTAATCCGTCTGGACGCCGGCCGCGCGAAAATCGGCGGCCACCCGCCGCACGATTTCGGGATCCGTTCCCCGGTGCGCCCCGAGGGTGAGCGCGCCGTAATCGAGGTGGCGCACATGTCCGGGGCCCGCCTTGTGGCAGCAGATGAAAGCCAGGCCTCCGGCGATGGCGGCCGCGGGCAGGCGGGCCTGGAGATCGTCCTCCACCCCCAGGCCGTTCTGCAGCAGCAGGACGACGCCGCCGGCGCCGAGCAGCGGGCGCAACAGCTCCGGCAGCCGGGGGTTCGAGGTGGTTTTCAGGCAGACCAGGAGGATGTCGCACTCCGGCATGAGGCCCGCCTCCGGGTAGGCGCGGACCCCGTCCAGGTGAAAATCTCCCAGCACCGAATCGACCCGGAGCCCCAGCCGGCGCACGTGGGCGTAGTCGCTCCGGAGGAGGAAGTGCACTTCCCGCCCGGCCCGGGACAGCATCCCCCCGTAGAAGCCGCCGAGGGCGCCCGTTCCGATTACGCCGTATCTGAAAGCCATGGAAAAACCGTCCGCGGACCCGGGGGTCAGTCGCCGAAGTGGAACACCAGGCCGGCGGAAACCCGCAGGTTGTTCTGGCGGTCGTCGATTCCGCTGAAGAAGATCTGCGGGCCGGCGTCGTGGCGCGTCATGAGGTAGTCCACCTGGACGGCGCGCAGCGACAGCGAGCGGCCCAGCCTGACGTCGAGCCCTCCCCCGACCGCGGCCGCCAGGGCGGTGGCGCTATCCCCGTACCCGAAGGCGCTCGTGCTGACGCGGCTGGCGCCGATCAGGAAATGGGCGAAGGGGGCGACCGTCTCCGCGCGCCAGGTCAGCTTCGGGCCCACCATGAAGGTGTGCGAGTTGACGTCGAGATAGGGGATCTCGAACCCCCGGACCGAAGGGGAGCCGTAGTGGCCGCTCGCATCCCCCGTGACCCCGAGCCATTCCGACAGGTTGACCGTCGCCGCGGCGTTCCAGCCGTGGAGGCTCATGTCGCTCGGATCGGCCCGCAGGTAGGAGTAGCCGCCGAAGATTTCGGCCCTGGGGTAGTCCGTCTGTGCGCTCGCCGCCAGCGGGGCCAGGACCATCAAGACAACCAGAACAGCCGGAAACATCGCTTTGCGCATGGTCGCTCCTTTCGCGCGCCGGCCCCCGGGAGCGGGGCCGATGGCGCCTTTATTGTACACCCACCATTGGATGCGGGAAGTCCCGCGGGGTTTCACCGGGCGAAAAAAAAAGCGCGCCGCAACCGGCGCGCCTTTCCCTTTTCGCGGTCCCGACGTCGAGGCTAGAAGCTGATCACCACGCCGAAGGAGAGCTTGATGTTGTTGAACCGGTTCGACTGGCCCTTGAAGCTGTAACTCTCCGCGTAGTCCCGGCTGTAGTCGCCGTCTTCCACCTCGCGCCCGGTGAAGGCGACGTCGGTGGTGAGGTTGTCCCAGGTCGGGAGGTAGTCCACCTGGATCAGGCGGATGGCCGCGTGCTTGCCCGCCTTGATGTCGAGGCCGCCGCCCAGGGCCATGGCGAAGGAGGTGTCGCCCTCGAGCTTGCCCGTGATCGTTCCGGTGTATTCCTCCCAGTCCGACGCTTCGCCGTTGTAGATCCAGTCCCGGCGGGAGGAATAGCTGACGTCCATGTCATCCGCCTTCACCTTGGTGAAGCCGAAAAGGGCGTGGGCGAAGGGGCGGATCCGGGAGTTGCCGCGGTAGCTGAACTCGGGGCCGACCAGGCCCGTGTAGCGCCGGTAATCGGCTTTGCCGCTCCAGTTCTCGTCGCGCGTCGATTCATAGCTGTCGTACTCGTTCTGGTCGTAGTCGTAGGCGTAGCCGTAGCTGCTCGAGTTCTGGACATCCACCTTGCCGAACTGGGAGCTGAAGTTCCCCTTGATCCCGAGCCAGGAGTTGAGGTTGCGCGTCAGCGACAGGTCGAAGCCGTGGACCATCCCGCTGTTGTTCCCTTCGTTGAGGCGGGCGAAATCCGCCTCATAATAGTAGTAATTCAAGCCCTGTCCGCCGTCCATGTCGGCGCTCATCGTCGAGTAGCCGCCGAAGACGTCCCATTTGGGGAAATCCTGGGCCTGGGCTGCGCCCGCGACCGCTGCCATCATCACCGCTGCCAG
>CAZWXG010000095.1:4935-9583 GCA_964637825.1 uncultured Acidobacteriota bacterium | reverse complement strand
CGGGTGTTCCAGGGGGAGGGGGAAGGCACCAGCATCCTGATCAACTGCGTGGAGCGCTTTACGATCCTGGACGCGAGCAAGGCCGAATTCGGCATCACGGCCAGGGTGCGGCATCACATCCCGCTCGAGCTGGAGGCTACGGAGGAACTCAGGGCCTACGCCATGGCGGTGATGACGACCCTGCGCGATCTCGTTAAATACAACCCCCTGCAGTCGGAAGCGATCAAGATGTTCCTGGGGAGATCCACCTTCGACGACCCGGGGCGGCTGGCCGATTTCGCCGCCAACCTGACCACGGCGAGCGGGGCGGAACTGCAGGAGGTGCTCGAGACCTTCGAGGTACGCCCGCGCATCGACCGCGTCCTGGTGCTGCTCAAGCGGGAGGTGGAAATCTCCAAGCTCCACGTGGAGATCAACCGGCAGATCCAGGAAAAGATCTCGGGACAGCAGCGGGAATTCTTCCTCAGGGAGCAGCTCAAGGCCATCAAGAAGGAGCTGGGGCTGGAGAAAGAGGGGAAAACGGCGGAGATCGAAAAGTTCCAGGAGCGCCTCAAAGAGCTGACCCTGAACGGGGAAGCCCGGAGGGCGGTGGATGACGAGATGGACAAGCTGCAACTGCTCGAGCCTCATTCGCCCGAGTATACCGTCAGCCGCAATTACCTGGATTGGCTCACCTCCCTGCCCTGGGGCAAATTCAGCGAGGATTCCTACGACGTGGACCGGGCCCGGAAGATTCTCGACCGCGATCACTACGGGCTCAGCGACGTCAAGGACCGGATTCTCGAGTTCATCGCCGTGGGAAAGCTCAAGGGGGAGATCTCCGGATCGATCCTCTGCCTGGTCGGTCCCCCGGGAGTCGGGAAGACATCGGTGGGGAAGAGCATCGCGGACGCGCTGGGGCGGACGTTTTACCGGTTTTCCCTGGGCGGAATGAGGGACGAGGCGGAGATCAAGGGGCACCGGCGGACCTATATCGGGGCCCTGCCGGGGAAATTCCTGCAGGCGATGAAAACGGCCGGTACCTCCAACCCCCTGATCATGCTGGATGAAATCGACAAGATCGGTGCCTCTTTCCAGGGGGACCCGGCCTCGGCCCTGCTGGAGGTGCTGGACCCTGAGCAGAACAACAGTTTCCGGGACCACTACCTGGACGTCCCGTTCGATCTTTCCAATGTTCTCTTCATCGCCACGGGCAACCAGCTCGATACCATCCCGCGCCCGCTGCTCGACCGGATGGAGGTCATCCGGCTCTCGGGCTATATCGCCGAAGAGAAAAAGGAGATCGCGCGCCGCTACCTCATCCCCAAGGCCTTGAAGGCGAACGGGCTGAAGGGGGGGCAGGTGGTCCTGCGCCCGGACGCCCTCTCGCAGCTGATCGAGAACTACGCGCGCGAATCGGGGGTGCGGAACCTCGAGAACCTCATCAAGAAGATCTGCCGCAAGGGGGCCATGCAGATCGTGCGGGAGGGGAAGGACCGGATCGTCATCCGCAAGGAGGACGTGGAGCCCTATCTCGGCAAGCCCGTCTTCGCCGCCGACGAGGTGTTCGAAAACACCCCGGGGGTCGTGACCGGGCTCGCCTGGACCAGCATGGGCGGGGCCACGCTCCAGGTCGAGGCGACGGCGGTGCTCAGCAAATCCAAAGGCTTCAAGCAGACGGGACAGCTGGGGGCCGTCATGGTGGAAAGCTCCGAGATCGCCTACTCCTACGTGATGGCCCACCTCGACGAGTACGGCGCCCGGGACGATTTCTTCGACGAGCGGTTCGTTCACATCCACGTGCCGGCCGGGGCCACCCCGAAGGACGGTCCCTCGGCCGGGGTGACGATGGCAACCGCCCTGCTGTCGATGATGCTCAAAAAGCCGGTGCTCAGGAAAATGGCCATGACGGGGGAACTGACTCTCACGGGGCACGTGCTGCCGATCGGAGGGGTGAAGGAGAAGGTCATCGCCGCGCGGCGCGCCCGGCTCAAGGTCCTCATCTTCCCCGAGGGGAACCGGAAGGACTTCGAGGAACTCCCCGATTACCTGAAAAAGGGGATCGCTGTGCATTTCGCGGAAACGTTCGAGGACGTGTTCGCCCACGCCTTCCCCCGATCGGCGCAAAGGGCCGGATGACGATCCTCGTCGTCGGCGGGCATGCGCGGAAGGTGGGCAAGACCGCGGTGGCGGCGGGCATCATCGCCGCCTTCCCCCGGGCGGGCTGGACCGCCGTCAAGATCAGCTCCCATTTTCACGGGGAGGACCCGGACCGGGACGGCTGCCTCATCCGGGAGGAAACCAGCCGCGCGGGGGGGGGCGACAGTGCGCGCTTTCTCGCCGCCGGGGCCCGGCGCGCCTTCTGGGTCCGCGTCGACGGGGAGCGTGCCGGATCCTGGTTGCCCCGCCTCGATCCGATCCTGAAATCCAATCCTTTCCTGATCCTGGAAGGGAACGACATCCTCAACCACGTCCGTGCCGATCTCCACCTCATGGTGCTGCGCTACGATGTCGCCGAATTCAAGGAGAGTGCGCGCGCCCTCCTCGGCCGCGCCGATGCCCTGGTGGCCATCGGGGAGGCGACGTCCCCCTCCCCCTGGGAAGGCGCAGCCGGCGCCGTGCTTTCCGGCGTTCCCGTCTTCACCTCCCCCGATCCGCAGACCCTTCCCGCCGGGCTCGTCGATTTCCTGGCTTCCCGTCTTCCCGGTCTGCGCTGATCCGCCCCTTCCCGGCGCAATTTTTGGAACCGCCCCCCCGGGCCTTCCGTGTATGGGAATTGAGGGACCTTTTACCTGGGAGGGTGTGATGAATCTTTCTACATGCCTGGTTTCATTGATGGCGGCCGCACTCCTGATTCCTGTCGCGGCGCCGGTGCTCAACGCGCAGACCCTTTCCCCGTTCCTGGAAGCCAACGGGGCGTGGCTTGGTATCGGCATGGAGGACGTCGGCGCCGACGCGGTGTCACGCCAAGGGCCGGAGCTGCAACGGGGCGTCGTGGTCCGCTCCGTATCGCCGGGGAGCCCTGCGGAGGACGCGGGGATCCGGGAAGGGGACGTCATCGTCGAGTATGGTCCCTTCCCGGTATGGTCGGCGAGCCAGCTGTCCCGGCTGGTGCGGGAGACCCCCGTCGGCAGGAAGGTGGACCTGGTTCTCCACCGGGCGGGGAAGAGGATGACGCTGACGGCGACACTGGCCGAGCGGGGAGGGGCTTTGCCGGACAACCTCCGGAACCGGGCGAAGCCCGAACCGGAACGGAGGCAGTTCCTGTTCCGCATGCCCGAGGGAAGGCGGGGCGATTCCGAACCGGCACCGGCCGGGAAGCCGAGGCTGGGGGTGACGCTGCAACCCCTGACGGAGCAGTTGGCGGAATTTCTGGGAGTGCCGGGGAAAAAGGGCGCCCTGGTTTCCTCAGTGCTCCCGGGAACCGCGGGCGAGGGCCGGCTCAGGGCGGGCGATGTGATCGTCACCGCCGACGGGAGGGAGATTGCCGGGCCGGAAGATCTGACGCGGGCGGTCTCGAGCGCCCCGGCCGGGGAAATGCGCCTGGGGATCATCCGGGACAAAAAGGAATCGGTCGCCACCGTCGATCTTCCGGCCGCCCCGGATTCCAAAGGCTACCGGCTCTAGCCGCACCCGTCTGATCAAAAAATCCGAAATATTCGGTTGACTTTCACCTTTTTGACACCGATAATATCGGTGAAATAAAGGTGAAACCATGAAACTGACCCGGCGACAGAAGGAAATCCTGGATTTCATTACCCGCTTCATCGAAGACAACGGGTATTCCCCCAGCATGGAGGAGATCGCGGCGCATTTCGGCATCGCCTCCCTCAACGCCGTCTTCAAGCATCTGGAAGCCCTGGAAACGAGGGGCTATCTCCACCGGGACGCCAACCGGGCGCGCTCCATTCAACTTGCTTCCGACGGCGCCGGGGTGGAAGCGCTCCCCCTGTACGGCTATGTGGCCGCGGGGCGCCCCATCGAGGCGATCGCGTCCCCGGAGACGATGCCGGTCCCGGAACCGTTCCTGCCCAAAGGGGGGAAAGGGTATGTGCTTCAGGTCCGAGGGGAATCGATGATCGAGGAGCATATCCAGGACGGGGACTATGTCGTCATCGAGTCGAGGGAAACGGCGCGGCCGGGGGAGACGGTGGTCGCCCTGGTGGACAACGAAAATGTCACCCTCAAGAAATTTTACCCCGAGGGGGGGCGAGTGCGGCTTCAACCGGCCAACGAAACCCTCGAACCCATGATCCTGGATGCCGGAAGGGTGCGGATCCAGGGGGTGGTTGTCAGCGTACTGCGCAGATATCACTAGGGGGCATCATGAATAAGGTCTATTACGTCACCATCCAGGGCAGGACACTGGAAAGCCGCAATCTCAAGCACCTGCTGTCTCGGGCCGTTGCCGCCAAGAGGACCCTGGACAGTGAGGCCCGGTGCGGGCTCTCCCGCGCGGGGCGTTCCTCCCGGGGAGAGAACCCCGGGCTGTACGCGCCATCGTGCCAGGCGGTCGGGGCCTGACCCGGGGCGCGCAACCCCGCTGTTTCCAGGAGATGCGGGCAGGGGGGAACCCGTGCACATTCTTTATGCAAAGCGGTAGGAAGTCGTCCGTATTCAACCGCTTATGCCTGTTAAAAACCGGGCTTTCCCACAGTTTTCCACACAT
>CAZWXG010000095.1:0-4835 GCA_964637825.1 uncultured Acidobacteriota bacterium | reverse complement strand
AGATGGGTGACCTGGGTCGTCCAGCGCAGCATGGCGGCCAGATCCCGGTCGAGGTGTTCGACATGGTCGGCGGTTTCCAGGACCTGATCCCCCGGAGAACAACCCGCCCCCGATTGCAGGAGCCGGGCACACAGGTATGCCACGGCCACGGCTGCCGCCAGGGCCCGGGGCGCGGTATGGGTGATCAGGCAGTTGTCGAGCGCCGCCCGCGCGAGGAGATCGGTGTTGCGGCTGAAGAAGATGCCGATCGGGACCATGCGCATCGAGGCCGAGCAGCCGGAACTGTAAACCCCGCTTTTGTTCCAGGGGCGCCCCATCGAAAGATGCCTGCAGGCCTGCAGCATGGAGGTCGAGGGGGTCCGGTGCGGGACCGTGTCCCGGTACCACGAAAGCAGGGCGTCCGCATGGCGCGCGGGGTCCATCCCCCCGCATTCGATCAGGCATTCCGCGGTGGCCAGCATCATCCGGGTGTTTTCGGTGTAGGAACCGGGCGCCAGGAAATCGTTGGCGTGTCCCTCGTGGGCCGGGATGAAATCGGTGATGGGCCCGCCGTAGCGGCTGGCGATCTCGTCGCGGCTCAAAAATTCCGCGGGCATGCCCAGCGCGTCCCCCACCGCGAATCCCAGGACGGCACCTATGCAGCGATCCTTCATTTTGGGGTTCATAAGATCCATCCTTTTGTGAAATTATAGCACGCACGGGTTTGACTCAGGCTGTATCGTGGATGGAAGGGCGTGGGCCGTCGATCCACGAGGGACTGGAGCGCGGAGGGGAATATGCAGCTGGGGCTTGTGGACTGGATTGCGGTAGCGGCCTATTTTCTGTTCAATATCCTGATCGGGCTCTATTTCCGGAAGCGGGCCACGGCGTCCACGGAGGATTACTTCGTGGGTGGGCGCAAGGTGAGCTGGTGGCTGGCCGGAACCTCCATGGTGGCGACCACCTTCGCCGCGGACACCCCGTTGGCCGTCACCGGGATGGTGGCCGCGCACGGGATCGCGGGGAACTGGCTCTGGTGGAACATGCTGATGAGCGGCATGCTGACGGTGTTCTTCTATGCGCGCCTCTGGCGCCGGGCGGGGGTGCTCACCGATGTCGAGTTTGCCGAAATCCGCTACGGCGGCCGTCCGGCCGCCTTCCTGAGGGGGTTCCGGGCGCTGTACCTGGGTCTCCCCATCAACTGCATCATCCTGGGATGGGTCAACCTGGCCATGGTCAAGATCCTGATGCTGGTCTTCGGCGTCGGGAAGGTCGAGGCGCTCGGGATCGTGTTCGGCCTCATGATTTTCACGGCCCTGGTTTCCACCCTTTCGGGGCTCTGGGGCGTCCTCGTCACCGACCTGTTCCAGTTCGTCCTGAAAATGGGGATGATGATCCTGCTGGCCTGGTTCGCGATCCGTTCCGTCGGGGGGATGGACGCCCTGGTGGAAAAACTCCTCCAGCTCGATGCCGATCGCCAGGGCGGAGGCTCGATCCTCTCCTTCGTTCCCGATGTCGGGTCGGCCTGGATGCCGATGATCACCTTCATGGTCTACCTGGCCGTGAACTGGTGGGCGACCTGGTACCCGGGCGCCGAACCCGGGGGGGGAGGGTATATCGCCCAGCGCATCCTGTGCGCCAGGGACGAAAAGAATTCGCTCCTGGCCACCCTCTGGTTCAATATCGCGCACTACGCCCTGCGCCCCTGGCCCTGGATTCTGACCGCCCTCTGCTCCCTGGTCCTCTACCCCTCGCTCGCGGACAAGGAGTCGGGCTTCATCATGACCGTCATCGACCCGGCCGTGGTCCCGGCGGCGCTGCGCGGCCTCATGATCGCCGCCTTCGCCGCCGCCTACATGTCGACGGTCAGTACCCAGCTCAACTGGGGCGCCTCCTACCTGGTCAATGATTTCTACCGGCGCTTCCTGGTGCGCGGCCGCGGGGAGAAGCACTACGTCGTGGTGTCCCAGGCGGCCACGCTGCTGATCATGGTGGCCTCCTGCGTCGTCACCTACTACCAGGACTCCATCGCCGGGGCCTGGAAATTCCTGATCGCCATAGGCGCCGGCACCGGGAGCGTGCTCATCCTGCGCTGGTTCTGGTGGCGCATCAACGCCTGGAGCGAGCTGGCCGCCATGGCGACGTCCTTCGTCGTCTCGATTTTTCTGCAGCTGGTTGTCGGGATGGACAACGACGACCCGGTGGAGTTCGCCTGGATCGTGCTCCTGACGGTGGCGGTTTCCACCGTGGTCTGGCTCGCCGCCACGCTCCTGACGCGGCCGGAAAGGATGGAGGTCCTGACGGCGTTCTACCGGCGCGTGCGGCCCGGCGCCTCCCTCTGGGGCCCCGTTGCGGCCGAGGCCCCGGACGTGGAGCCCGGGGGCGGCCTCGCCTTCAACCTGCTCGACTGGTTTTCGGGCTGCGTCATGGTCTATATGACCCTGTTCGGAGTCGGCAAGCTGATCTTCGGGGAGACCGGGCTCGGCATCGGTCTTCTGGCCGTTGCGGTGCTCGCGGGGGGGGTGATCTACCGCGACCTGAACCGGCGGGGCTGGAAAAGCGTGATCCAGTAATGACCGGGAAGGGAGGGGGCATGAGGGGAGGAGCGATGTCTGCGGTTGTCCTGGTCCTTCTGGGCGTGGTCCTTGCGGGGGCGTTGCGCCTGCCCGGGGCGGAGCGCGCCGGTGCGGTGCAAAACGGCATCGACGTGCTGCGGGAGAACGGCTTCGCCCCGCTGGCGGGGAAGCGGGTGGGGTTGATCACCAATCACACCGGGCTCGCCTCCGACGGCGTCTCCACCATCGACCTGCTCCACCGCGCGCAAAACTGCACCCTGGCGGCGCTGTTCAGCCCCGAGCACGGGATCCGGGGGACCCTGGACGAGGAAACCATCGATTCCTCGGTGGACGGCCCCACGGGGCTTCCGATCCACAGCCTCTACGGCAGGACGCGCCGCCCCACCGCAGCCATGCTGGAGGGGCTCGACGCCCTGGTGTTCGATATCCAGGACGTGGGCGCGCGGTTTTACACCTATATCACGACCCTGGGCTACTGCATGGAAGCGGCGGCCGGGGCGGGGATTCCTCTGTACGTCCTGGACCGGCCGAACCCGGTCGGGGGGATGCGGGTCGAGGGGCCGATGCTCGACCCGGACCGGACCTCCTTCGTCGGCTACCTGCCGCTTCCGGTGCGTCACGGAATGACCGTGGGGGAACTGGCCCGCTATTTCAACCGGGTCAAGCGGCTCGGCGTCCGGCTCGAGGTGGTGCCGATGCGGGGGTGGCGCCGGGACCACTACTTCTGGGATACGGGCCAGCTCTGGGTGAACCCCTCGCCCAACATGCGCACCGTCACCGCCGCCATCCTCTATCCCGGCGTCTGCCTGCTCGAGCAGACCAACGTATCGGTGGGGCGGGGGACCGACCGCCCCTTCGAACTCGTCGGGGCCCCCTGGGTGGAACCCCGGCGCTTCGCCGCCCGGCTGCGCGGCGCCGGGATCGCGGGGGTGGAATTCGTCCCGGTCTACTTCACGCCGGAGGCGGGTCCGAACCGGGGGCTGCGCTGCGGCGGGGTGAGCCTGGTGCTCCAGGACGGGAAACGGCTCGAATCGGTAAAGCTGGGCTTGACTCTCGTCTCGGTTCTGCAAAAATTGTATCCTAACAAATTGGAAATCGACAAGATGATGACGTTGCTGGGGAATGCCGAGGTCCTGAAGATATTGAAGCGGGGGGCCTTCCCCCCGGCTTCGACCCTGGAGCGCCACCCCGATTTCCTGAAATTTCTTGACCGGCGCCGGGCTGCTTTGATCTATGATCTACCGCAAGGGCGGGACAAAGGGGGAGAGTGATGGCACCGGCGGTGCGCAGGAAGAAACGCAAAGACGAAATCCAGGTCTCCATCGGCCCCTTCCGTGATCTGGCGGACTACAAAGCCTGCGAAGACATCCAGCGCGAAGTCTGGCGCATGAACGATATCGACATCGTGCCCGTGCCGCTGCTGGTGGAGGCCGGCCGGAGCGGCGGCGTCCTGCTGGGCGCCTCGAGCAGCCTGGGGGACCTGGTGGGCTTCGTTTTCAGCATGGCCGGGCAGCTCGACGGCCGGCCCACCCAGCACTCCTTCATGGTGGCCGTCCGGGCCGCCTATCGGAATTTCGACGTCGGGTTCAAGCTGAAGGCGGCCCAGCGCAAGGAGGCGCTCAAGCGCGGGGTCCATCTCATCACCTCATGTTTCGACCCCATGCAGCCGGCCGACGCCTACTTTGCCCTGGGGAAGCTGGGCCAGCGGGCGGACGCGTACGAGGAGAACTTCCACGGCGAAACCACCCGGCTGCCCGACCGGGGCCTCCCGACCGACCGGGTGCTGGCCCGGTGGGACCTGAAAGACGCGGCCACCGCCCGGCGCCTGGATCAGGGGCCTCCGCGGCGCGAACTGCGCCGGGAACTGAAATCCGGCGTTTTCATCAACCGGCTGGTGGAGACGGCCCCCGGCCTGCTCACTTCCACCCCGGTCGAGCTCGACTGCACCGCCGACCGGTTCCTTTTCGAGATCCCCTACAACCTCCAGGAGATCAAGAACCGCGACCTGGGGGTCGCCCTGGACTGGCAGGGGCGGATGCGGCAGGTGTTCCGGCACTATTTCAAGAAAAACTACGCCGTCGTCGACTTCTGGGTCTGCGAAGCCGACGGGCACCTGCGCGCCTTCTACGTGCTGGAGCGTCAGGAGGCCTGATACCTCTTGACTCCCCGGACCGGTGCGCCTATAATCTTTTCATTATCGCGGGGTGGAGCAGTCTGGTAGCTCGTTGGGCTCATAACCCAAAGGTCACAGGTTCAAATCCTGTCCCCGCAACCAGCAAT
>CAZWXG010000094.1:0-9750 GCA_964637825.1 uncultured Acidobacteriota bacterium | reverse complement strand
ACCGTCCCCGACGTTCCTCTTCGCGACGCGGTGGCGGGGATGACCCTGAGCGTTCATATGTACAGCGAGCGACCGGAGGACCGCATGGTCTTCATCAACGGGAGACGCTACGTCGAAGGGGAGCTGGTCGAAAGGAGATACCTGCTCGAAAGCATCACGCCCGAGGGGGCGGTGCTGCGCCTGGGCGGGGAAAGGGAGACCGTGCGCCCGGGGAACTGACCGGGCGCGGGAGATTTCATCAAAGGAGGCGCCCCATGGCACGACAGGGAGGAAGATCGACGACATCGCTGGTTACGGTCCTGGACCCGCGCGGCCAGCCCACGGCCGAGGTGGTGCCCCTCCCCCTGGCCCCACGGCCGGAAAACCTGGAGGGGCGGACGGTCTATTTCATCGACGTCGGTTTCGGCGGGGGGTGGGAGTTTCTCGAGGAGGCGGTGGACTGGTTCCGGCGCCATCACCCCGGGGTGAAGACGGTGCTCGAGCACAAGAAGGGGATCATGTTCGCCGACGAGCCGGAGACCTGGGCGGAGATCCGGCGGAAGGGGGACGCCGTGGTTTTCGGCGTGGGAGGTTGAGACGGATGCACGGCGAGTGTCGCCGCCCATTGCCGGGAACTGGAGTCGAAATACGGCCTCCCCACCGCACCGCTGGCCAGCGCCCGTTTCGCCGACTACGCGGAGCGTGACGCCCTCAACCACGGGATGAAGCTGCGCTTCAGTTTCCCCCCCTATCCCCTGGTGGGGAGGCCCCGGGAGGTGCTCCGCCGCTATGTCGAGGGAAACGACGCCGTTACGGGGCGCCCGTTGATGCCCCAGGTTGTCGCGGCCCTGACGGCGCCCCTGACGGAGGAGGAGCGGCACCCGCGGGCGGCCCGCGGGGCGGCGCGCCCCCGGCTGCTCCAGCCGGACACGGAGGAGAACCTCCACCGCTTCTTCCTGGAAAGCGGCTGGACCGACGGGGCCCCCGTCGTCCTGCCCACGGAGGAAAGGGTGGCGCACATGCTCACCGGGACCGCGGCCGACCCCGGGGAGGTCGTGGGGCGCATGTCGGTCACCATTCACCAGGAGAAACTCGAGTACACGGTGGAGAAGGTGGCCGTGAACGCCGTGATGGCCGGGGCCGGCCCCGAACACCTCCCCGTGATCCTGGCGCTCGCGGCCAGCGGCGAATGCTCCATGCCCAGTTCCACCACCTCGTTCGGCAGGATGGCGGTGGTGAACGGGCCGATCCGGGAAGAGATCGGCATGAATTCGGGCCTGGGGGCGCTCAGCCCCTTCAATCATGCCAACACGGTGATCGGAAGGGCCTGGACGCTGATGACCCTGAACCTCGGGGACGCCCGGCTGGGGGAAACCTTCATGGGGTCGACGGGCAACAACCTGAATTACCAGAACATGCTCTTCGCCGAGAACGAGGAGCGCAGCATCTGGGATCCCTTCCACGTGCGCCAGGGGTTCGGGCGGGAGGAAAGCGTCGTCAGTCTCTTCCAGGGGTGGAGCGTCGTCAACAGCATGGGAGCGGCCGGGTGCCGCCGCCCCGCCGAGGAGGAGACCCTGATCCTCATGAACGCTTTTCCCGGCATGCACGGGGCGCTCACCCTGGTCATGGACCCCCTGGTGGCCCGGCACCTCGAGGAGCGGGGGTTCGACGGTCCGGCGAGCCTCGCGCGCTACCTGTCGGAAAATTTCCGGATGCCCGCGGGCCGTTTCTGGGGTTCGGACGTCGTCTACTCCCTGGTGGAGCCCGCCGCGCGCGCCGGGGTGGAACCGTACGCCAGCTGGCTCGACCTCCCCGGCGACGCCCCCGTCGCTCCCTACACCTCCCCGGACAAGATCAACGTGGTCGTGGCGGGGGGGGAAACCCAGGCCCTGTGGCTGACCACCGACATGTGGCACACCGGGTCGGTGTCCATCGACCGGTGGCGGTCCGCAAGCGGGGTGTACCGCGAAGACGAGCGGGCCGCGCGGCGGCGCGAGGCGCGCCGGAAGCGGCACGCGGCCGCGCTGGGGGCTTCCGGCTACGATATCTGACGCGCCCCGTCCCGTGTGCTACCATGAAGGGATGAACTGGTTCGCGCTGCTGCTGATGCTGGAATCCGCCCTGGTTGCGGGGCTCGACAACGCGCCCCCGGAAGCGGGGGTCTACGTGCTCCGCGGGGACGCGGAATGGGTGGCGCTCGAGCCCGCCCCGGTCGCCGAGACCCGTACCCGGGGGCTGGAAATGTTCATCGAAACCGGCGGCTACACCCGCCTCTTCGTGGACATCACCTTCGCGGGGGAGAAGGCCGCACGGCGCACCACCGATCGCTCCCCCCGCTTTTTCTTCCGCGGCCCCTTTTCACCCGCCGACCTCCTGATCGTGCGGCTCACGCCCCAGGGGGACCGGCGCCTTGGCCGGACCTCCCCGGGATCGGCCTCGGTGACGAACAAGGCGGGCTTCCCCCGCGAAGACCTCGTCCGGCTCCGGACGTCGGCCCGAGACGACGGCTCCTTCCTTGCCGTCCCCGAGGACCCGCTCCCCCCCGGCGAATACCTTCTGGTCGCGGGCGACGTCGGCTCCGGGCGCGATTTCGGCGTCGATTAGGCCTCCGGCGGGGGACCGGTTTGTGCTATTTTGGGAGGGGAGGAAAACGATGAGCGTCACGGTCCGCATCCCTTCGATCATCCGCCAGTTCGCCGATCAGCAGTCGGAGGTCCGCCTGGAGGGGAAGACGGTGGGCGAGGTCCTGGAGAGCTTCAAGGCCCGGTTCCCCGTGGCCGGGGAGCGCTTCTTCGCGGAGCGGACCCTGCGCTACATGAACCTCTACCTGAACGAGCAGGATGTCCGCTCCCTTGCGAACCTCGAGACCCCGGTAGGGGATTCCGACGTGCTTTCGATCGTGTTCGCCGTAGCCGGGGGGTAACCCCCGTCAGGAGCCGGACACGCCGTTTCCCAGCGCCCAGTCGACGGCCGCCTCGGCCAGGATCCCGGTCGCGTCGAAGGTGCGGTAGCCCGCCCCTTCGGCGTCGAACGCCAGGGGGATTTCGGTGCAGCCCAGGATCACGGCCTGAGCCCCGCGGCCCACGAGGCTCCTTCCCTCCCGGTGAAAGATCTCCCGCGTACTTTCATCGAGGGCGCCCGCTTTGACCTGCATGATGGCGCGGTGCAGCCGCTCCTGTCCCGGTGCGTCGGGGACCAGGACCCGGAGCCCGGCCGATTCCAGGGCCCGGTGATACACGCGGCCGTGCACCGTGCCCGAAGCCGCCAGCAGTCCCACCCTTTCGATCGCCGGCCTTCGCTTCACGACCCTGCGGCAGGTCTCCCCGATCATGTCGAGGATCGGGATGCCGATCAGGGGGGCGATCTCGGGGAGGAAATGGTGCGAGGCGTTGCAGGGGATGGCGATGATGCCGGCTCCCCCCTGCTCGAGCAGTCGCGCCGATTCGACCAGCGCCCCGAGCGGGCTCGGGCCTTCTCCCAGGATCGCCCGGGTCCGGTCCGGGATCTTCGGGTTGGAGTAGATGAGGACCCGGGGGTGGTCCTGGTCCCTCTTTGCCGGCACGAGGCGGATGATCCGGCGATACAGATCCAGCGTCGCTTCCGGCCCCATCCCCCCCAAGATCCCGATCATGCGGTCCATCTGCGGATTATAGGGCCGCCCATCCCGGGCCGCAAGGGCGCGAATCTTTGGCTCATTTCGGCCCGATCCGGTTAGATAGGAGCGGCCCCCGGGGCGGGAGGGGAAAATGAATGCATGAAACCGCCCCCGGTGCCGATAACGATACCCGATGGGCGGATGCGTCCGCGCGGGCACCCCGTGTTGCCATGGAGGGGGGCGCCGGCGGAAGTGCCGCGGGCCGCAGGTTCCTTCGGGAGCGGATCGGACGGAGATGGCCACTCAAATCGGAGAGTTGCTGATCAAGGAAAGCCTCCTGACCCAGGAGCAGCTCAACGTCGCCCTCAAGCACCAGCGGGACAACGGCGGGCGGCTGGGATCGATTCTCATCCAGCTCGGGTTCGTCGAAGATGACGACATCACCGCCCTGCTGAGCCGGAAATACGGGGTGCCTTCCATCAACCTGGCCTACTTCGAGATCGACCCCGGTGTCATCAAGCTGATCCCGATGGAAGTGGCCCAGAAGTACATGGTGATCCCGCTGAGCCGGGTGGGGAGCACCCTGACGGTGGCCAGCACCGACCCGACCAACGTCTTCGCCATGGACGACATCAAGTTCATGACCGGATTCAACGTCGAGCCGGTGGTCGCCACGGAGGCCTCCGTCCTGGAGGCGCTCGAAAAGTACTACGGGACGGCCCACTCCATCGAGCTGAAAAAGGTCTACGAGGCGATCGCGCAGGGGGACCGGGACAGCCTGGAGCTGAATCTCGAAGCGGGCGGGGACGAGGAGGAAGTCTCCATCGACCAGCTGCAGCGCTCGAGCGAAGACGCCCCCATCATCAAGCTGGTGAACCTGATCCTTTCGGAATCGCTCAAGCGGGGGGCGAGCGACATCCATATCGAGCCGTACGAAAGGGACTTCCGGGTGCGCTTCCGGATCGACGGCATCCTCTACAACATGATGAGCCCGCCGCTGAAGCTGAGGGACGCCATCACCTCCCGCGTGAAGATCATGGCGAAGATGGACATCTCGGAAAAACGGCTCCCCCAGGACGGCCGGATCAAGATCCGGACCTCCTCGGGCGGCCGGAAGAAGGAGATCGATTACCGCGTCTCCTCCCTCCCGACCCTGTTCGGCGAGAAGATCGTGCTCCGGATCCTCGACAAGGACGTCCTGCCGCTCGACATGAGCATGCTGGGGTTCGAGCAGAGCTCGCTCCGGAAGATCGAGGCCGCCATCGCCAAGCCCTACGGGATGGTGCTGGTCACCGGCCCCACCGGCAGCGGCAAGACCTCCACCCTGTACGCCTCCCTGAACCGGCTGAACACCCCCGAAACCAACATCATGACGGCCGAGGACCCGGTCGAGTACAACTTCCGGGGGATCAACCAGGTCCAGATCAAGGAGCAGATCGGGCTGACCTTCGCCGCCGCGCTCCGCTCCTTCCTCCGGCAGGACCCGAACATCATCCTGGTCGGGGAAATCCGCGATTTCGAGACCACCGAGATCGCCATCAAGGCGGCGCTCACGGGCCACCTGGTCCTGTCGAGCATCCACACCAACGACGCGCCCTCGACCATCTCCCGGCTGCTGAACATGGGGATCGAGCCCTTCCTGGTGGCGACCTCGGTGCACCTGATCTGCGCCCAGCGCCTGATCCGGAAGATCTGCCCGGAGTGCCGCACGGAGGTCAAGACCCCCGTGCCGGCGCTCATCAAGGCCGGGTTTTCGGCCGAGGAGGCCGAAACGCTGCGCACGTTCAAGGGGGAGGGGTGCAAGACCTGCAACGATACCGGCTACAAGGGCCGGGTCGGCATGTACGAGGTGATGGAAATCAGCGAGGCGATCCAGGAACTGATTCTCGTCGGGGCCTCCGCCCGGGAGATCCGGCACAAGGCGGTGGAGGAGGGGATGCTCACCCTGCGCCAGAGCGGGCTGGAGAAGATCCGCGCCGGGATGACGACGCTGGACGAAGTCCTGCGGGAAACCGTCGAGATCTAGCCGGAGCACAAAGACATTTCGAGGAGTGAAACGATGGCCACCTTGCCCGAACTGCTACAGAAAACCCTTCAGTCCGGGGCTTCGGACCTGCACCTGACCACGGGGGTGCCCCCCCAGATCCGCGTGGACGGCCGCCTGCGGCCGGTCAACGACGAAATCCTGGCCGCCGCCGACACCAAGCGGCTGGCCTACAGCGTCATGACCGACGGGCAGAAGCACCAGTTCGAGGAGAAGTGGGAGATCGACTTCTCCTTCGGCATCAAGGACCTGTGCCGGTTCCGCGCCAACGTCTTCAACCAGCGCGGGGCGGTCGCCGCGGTGTTCCGCATCATCCCGTTCGAGGTCAAGGGGTTCCAGAGCCTCAACCTCCCCCCCGTGGTGGAGAAGCTGTGCGACAAGCCGCGCGGGCTGATTCTCGTCACCGGGCCGACGGGGAGCGGGAAATCGACCACGCTCGCGGCCATGATCGACAAGATCAACTGCGAGCGGCACGAGCACATCCTGACGATCGAGGACCCGATCGAGTTCCTCCACTCCCACAAGAGCTGCATCGTCAACCAGCGCGAAGTCAGCGCCGACACCCACTCCTTCTCCGACGCGCTCCGGGTGGCGCTGCGCGAGGATCCCGACGTGGTGCTGATCGGCGAAATGCGCGACCTGGAAACCGTGGAGGCCGCCCTGCGCATCGCCGAGACCGGCCACCTGACCCTGGCCACGCTCCACACCAACAGCGCCGCCAGCACCATCAACCGGATCGTGGACATCTTCCCCTCCGGGCAGCAGCCGCAGATCCGGGCGCAGCTGAGCCTGGTCCTGGAGGGGATCCTCTGCCAGGCGCTGATCCCGAAGGCGAGCGGCTCCGGGCGCGCCATGGCCATGGAGATCCTGGTGCCGACCACGGGCATCCGGAACCTGATCCGCGAGGACAAGATCCACCAGGTCTACAGCTCCATGCAGACGGGGCAGGACAAGTACGGCATGCAGACGTTCAACCAGTCGCTGTCCCACCTGGTCCTGACCAAGCAGATCAGCAGGGAAGACGCCCTGAACAAATCGTCCAACGCCGACGAACTCCAGGACCTCATCCAGCGCGGGGTCGGGCTCAACCTGCAGGCCACGGCCCACCGCCTCGGGCAGGCCGCGGCCGGGGCGCGTCAATGATTCTGAAAGGATAAGCCATGCCTACCTACGCATACCGCGGGCGCAACCTCCGGACCAACGAAAGCGTCCTGGGCGAACGCTTCGCCACCAGCCCCCAGGCCCTGGCCGGGCTGCTGCGGCGCGAACAGATCGCCCCGGCCTCCATCCGCGAGAAGAAGGCCTCGGGATTCAATATTTCCTTCAAGAAAAAGGTTTCGCAGAAGGAGGTGGCGATCTTCACGCGCCAGTTCTCGGTCATGCTGGGGGCCGGGCTGCCGTTGATCCAGGCCGTGGACGCGATCGGCAGCCAGCACCCGAACAAGGAGTTCAAGGCCGTCCTCGAGCAGATCAAGGGGGACGTCGAGTCGGGGACCACCCTTTCGGCCGCCATGGCGCGCCACCCCGGGGTGTTCGACACCCTCTACACCAACATGGTCGCGGCGGGCGAGTCGGGCGGCATCCTGGAAACGATCCTCCAGCGCCTGAGCGTCTTCATCGAAAAGATCGTCAAGCTCAAGGGGGCGCTGAAATCGGCCCTCATCTACCCGGCCACGATCCTGACCATCGCCGTCGGGGTGGTCGCCGTCATCCTCTGGAAGGTGGTGCCGGTGTTCCGCACCCTCTACGAGGGGTTCAACGTCGACCTGCCGCTGTTGACCCGGGTCGTGATCGCCCTGTCGGAGATCGTGGAACGGTTCATGATCCCCATCGTCATCCTCATGGTCCTGGCGGCGTTCGGCTTCAAGAGCTACTACAAGACCGACAAGGGGCGGCACGTGGTGGACAAGGCCATCCTGAAGATCCCGGTGATCGGCGAGGTGATCCGCAAGATCGGCATCGCCCGCTTCACCCGCACCCTGGCCACCCTGCTCTCGAGCGGCGTCCCGATCCTCGAGGGCCTCGAAGTCACCGCCAAGACCGCCGGGAACGCCATCCTGGAGGACGTCATCCTCGAGGTGCGCCAGCGGATCGAGGCGGGCGGGAACATGGCCGACCCGATGCGCCAGTCCAATTTCTTCCCCCCGATGGTGACCCAGATGGTGAGCGTGGGGGAATCGACGGGCGAAATCGACGCGATGCTCACCAAGGTGGCCGACTACTTCGAGGAAGAAGTGGACACGGTCATGGCCAACCTGATGACCATCCTCGAGCCGATCCTGATGGTCTTTCTCGGGGTCGTCGTCGGCGGCATCGTCATCGCCATGTACCTGCCGCTCTTCAAGCTGATCCAGGTGCTGTCGGGAGGCTAGCCTCCCCCGCGGGGGGGGCGGCCCGCCGCTCCCCCCGCCACCGTCCCCGCCTCTCATCCCGCTGTTTACTCCTTCCCCAAAAGCGTTTATCCTCCCAGGTATGAAACCCCAGGATCTCCATCGGCGCCTGCTCGAGCTCCTCATCCTGCGCGTCATCGTGCTCCTGGTCTGGCTCAACGTCTCCGACCGGCTGGGGCTGCTTCCCGACCAATTCCTCTCCTTCCCCTTCCTCCCCTTTTTCCATTTCCTGACCCTCGGCCTTTCGCTCCTCTACCTCGTCGCCTGGTTCGGCCGGCGCTTTCCGCGGGCCCAGCTCGTGGCGCAGGCCGGCGCCGACCTGGCCCTGGCCACCGTACTGGTGGCCCAGACCCGGGGGATCGAAAGCCCCTTCGTCCCCTTCTACCTCCTCGTCATCATCTACGCGAGCCTGCTGATGGGGAAAAACGGCGGCATCCTCGCCGCCGCCCTGAGCACCATCCTCTATTCCGCCACCCTGATCGCCCCCCACCTCGGGGTCACGAGCGTTCCCGGCCTCAAAACGGACACCCTGCTCGGCGCCTTCCGGATCGCGGGGCACGCGCTGGGGTTCTGGGCCGTCGCCTTCCTCGCGACCTACCTCTACCGGCGGCTGCGGCTGGTGGAGAGCGAACTGCGGGAGAAGATCGACACCCTCGAGCAGCTGCAGCACCTGAACGAGCACATCATCCGCAGCATCCGCAGCGGCCTGGTCACCACCGATCTCGGGGGGACGATCGCCACCTTCAACACCGCGGCCTGCGAACTCACGGGGAGGGAGGAGGCGGAGGTCCTCGGGACGCCGGTCGAGCGGATCATCGGCGCCGATTTCTGGCGCCGGGTGCGCTCGGCCGACCTCCTCGGCAGCGCCCGGGCGCTGCGGCACGAGGAGTGGGTCGAGCTGCCGGGCGGCACCCGGCGCACCCTGGGCTTCGGCGTCTCCCCCCTCCTCGGGGCCGACCGGGGACTGATCGGCTATATCATCTCCTTCCAGGACCTGACCGAGATCCGCCGCCTGGAAGAAGAGGTCCGGCTCAAGGAACGGATGGCCGCGATCGGGCGGATGGCCGCCGGGATCGCGCACGAAATCCGCAACCCGCTCACGGCCCTGCGCGGCTCGGCCGAGATCCTGAAATCGCGGGCGAGCCTGCCGGAGCGGGACACCCGCCTGCTCGACATCCTCATCCGGGAGAGCGACCGGCTGAACACCTTCATCGAGGACTTTCTCGATTTCGCCCGCCCCCGGACCTACTCCCGGGAGCCGCTCGACCTGGTCCCGCTTCTGGGCGATTCTGTGACGCTCCTGAAAAACAGCCCCGAGATCCGCGCGAAATACCTGGTCACCCTGAAGGCCGAGATCCCCTCCATTCCGATCCTTGGGAGCGCGGACCGGCTCAAACAGGTCTTCTGGAACCTGGCCCAGAACGCCATCCGGGCCATGCCCGACGGGGGGGAATTGACGATCACCGCGCGCGGGACCCCGGAGGGCGCGGGGGAGGTCGTGTTCGAGGACCGCGGGGTCGGGATGACGCCGGAGGAACTGGAGCGGGTGTTCCAGCCCTTCAATTCCGGCTTCTCGAACGGGATGGGGCTGGGGCTGAGCATCATTTTTCAGATCATGGAGGACCATCGGGGTAAAATCACCTTCGAGAGCGAAAAGGGGAAGGGGACGCGGGTGCGCCTCCTCTTCCCGCCGGAGTCCGCCCCGCCCGGGGCGGGGGCCGAGTGCGCCAGACAGCCGGATG
>CAZWXG010000093.1:5032-10207 GCA_964637825.1 uncultured Acidobacteriota bacterium | reverse complement strand
GTCGGCAAGGACGACGTGCTCTCGGCCCGGGAGGACCTGGCGACCTATTCCTACGACGGGACCACCAACTGGACCGGGGTCCCCGAGGTGGTGGTCCTGCCGCGGACGACGGAGCAGGTATCGGAGATCATGAAGCTCGCCAGCGCCCACCGCGTCGCCGTGACCCCCCGGGGGGCGGGGACGAACATCAGCGGCGGGTCGGTGCCGACCCGGGGCGGGATCGTCCTGTGCACCGTGAAGATGAACCGGGTGCTCGACATCAACAAGACCAACCTGACGGCGATGGTGGAGCCGGGGGTCGTGCTGCAGGACTTCAACCTGATGCTGGCGAAGCAGAACCTCTTCTACCCCCCCGACCCGCAGAGCTTCCTGGGCTGCACGATGGGGGGGACGATCGCCGAGAACTCCGGGGGGCCCCTGTGCGTCAAGTACGGGGTGACCAAGCACTACGTCCTGGGGCTGGAGGTGGTGCTGCCGAGCGGCTACGTCATGAAGATCGGCGGCTCCACGGTGAAGAACCGGACCGGGTACGACCTGGTCCCCCTCTTCACCGGGTCGGAGGGGACCCTGGGGGTGATCACCGGGATCACCCTGCGCCTCATTCCCAAACCGGCCGCCCGCCGGACCCTGGTGGCGATCTTCGACGACATGACGCTGGCCGGGGCGGTGGTCTCCAGCATCCTGGCCGCCGGCATCGTCCCGGCCAAGATCGAGTTCGTCGACAACTTCGTCATCCGGCGCATCGAGGAGAAGATGAAGATCGGGCTCCCGGTCGACGCCAAGACCATGCTCCTGATCGACGTCGACGGCTCCGAGGCCGCCGTCGAGAGCGAGGCCGACCGGATCCTCGAACTGCTCAAGGAGGGGGGGGCGCGGATCGCGCGCCGGGCGAAGGACGAGGCGGAGGCCAACCTCTACTGGAAGGCGCGCAGCGCGGGGTTCGCGGCCATCTACAGCGCCGCCCGCACCGTCATCGCCGAGGACGTCACCGTCCCGCGCGACCGGCTTTCGGAGTACATCCAGCGACTGGACGAGATTTCGCGGAAAACGGGCTTCCCGATCGTGCTGATCGGGCACGCGGGGGACGGCAACATCCACCCCAGCGTCTCCACCGACAGCACCGACAAGGAGGACCTGGAGCGGCTGGAGGAGACGCTCACGGCCATCTTCGAGATGGCGCTGGAGCTGGGGGGAACCCTCTCGGGCGAACACGGGATCGGGCTCGAGAAGAAGCGGCTCCTCAGCCGGGCGCTCGACCCCATGGCGATCGACGCGATGCGGAAGATCAAGGCTATTTTCGACCCGGACAACATCATGAACCCGGACAAGATTTGGGAAAACGAATGAGCCGGACGGACTTCGCGGAAATCGGCAAGGTCGGCAGGGAACTGGAGCAGTGCATGAAGTGCGGCTTCTGCGCCTACGTCTGCCCCGTCTACCAGGAGGAGAAGACCGAGGCGAGCCTGGCGCGGGGGAAGAACGAGCTGGTGAAGCGCCTCCTCTCCGGGGAGCTCGAAATCAACCGGGAGCTGGCCGACCGCCTCTACAAGTGCACCGGCTGCATGACCTGCACGGCCAACTGCCCGGCCCGGGCCGAGATCCCCCGCATCGTGGTGGCGGCGCGGGCCGACGTCGCCGGGAAGATGGGGATGCGCTTCCCCTACGGGCTGATCTACCGGCAGGTGCTGGCCAAACGCGGCGTCATGGGGCTGGCCCTGGCCGCCGCCTCGCGCCTGCAGGGGGTCTTCATGCCCCGCACCAGCGGGACGCTGCGGCACATGCCCGATTTCCTCTCCGCCTTCGGCAAGGGGCGCCGGATCCCGTCGGTCGCCCGGAAGTTTCTCCGCCGGCAGCTGCCCGAAGTCACCCCGGCCGCCGGCCGCCGCGTCATGCGGGTGGGCTATTTCAGCGGCTGCATGAACGAGTTCGTCTCCCCCGAGGTCGGCCGCCGCACCGTCGAACTGCTCGCCCGGCGCGGGGTGGAGGTCGTCTTCCCCCGGGCGCAGGGGTGCTGCGGCGCCGCCGTTTTCCTCGGGGCGGGCGATTTCGAGACCGCCCGGTCGATGGCCGACCGCAACGCGGCCGCCTTCGAGGGGCTGGACTACGTCGTGACCGACTGCGCCACCTGCGCCTGCGCCCTGACCGAATACGCCCATTTCCTGGGGGACACTCCCGAACGGAAAGAGGCGTACGCCCGCTTCTCGGGCAAGGTGCGGCACGTCACCTCCTTCCTCGTCGACGTCCTCGGGGCCACCGACTTCCGGGCCTCGGCCCTCCTCGCCGGGAAGAAGGTCACCTGGCACGACCCGTGCCACCTGAACCGGCACCTGGGGGTCCGGGAGCAGCCGCGGCGGATCCTCGAAGCGCTCGACGGGGTCCGTTACGTGGAGATGCCCGAGGCCGACCGCTGCTGCGGCATGGGGGGGCAGTTCAACCTGCTCCACTACGAGCTCTCGATGAAGATCGCGAAGAGGAAGAGCGAGAGCATCGAGGCGGCCGACGCCGACGTCGTCGTCACCGCCTGCCCCGGCTGCCAGCTGCAGCTGACCGATTCGGCCGCCCGGCTCGACAAGCCCCAGAGGGTGATGAGCCTCATGGACGTGATCGACTAGCCCCTGCGGGGCCGGAGCCACCCGGCCTGGCTCCGGGTGCCGTAGACGCCCCCCCGCGCCCCCAGCTCGTCCAGGGCGCGGGCGAACAGGGGGTCGACCTCCCCGGGGGGCGCCGCGGCGAACGCGGTCTGCGGCAGCGGGGCGAACAGGTGCGGGTGCACCCGCGCCCCCAGCGCCACGATCTGTTCCATGGCGCCGAGGCTCGCGCGCCGGTCCTCCTCCTCCTCCCCCGGCAACCCGAAGATGAAGTCGACGATCACCTTGTACCCGCGCCGGCGCGCGAGCGCCACCGCGCCGAGCACGTCCTCCACCGTGTGCCCCCGGCCGCACGCCTCGAGCATGCGCGGGCTCCCCGACTGGGCACCGATGACGATCTCGTCGTTGTCGGCATATTCCCGCAGCAGGGCGAGGGTCTCCTCCGTGACGTGCTCGGGCCGCGCCTCGGACGGGAAGTGGGCGAAGAGGATCTTCGCCCCCCTCCCGACGGCCCCCCGCAGCGCCGCCAGCAGTTCCCGCACCGCCGCGAGGTCGAGGCGCCGGCCGTCCGGGGAACCGTAGGAGAAGGCGTTGGGGGAGAGGAGCCTGACGACCCTGCGGTCGATGGAGCGCAGGTCGAGCGCCTGGCCGACGATCCGGTCGACCGAGCGGTGGCGGAGCCGGGTGCCGAACAGGTGCGATGTCTGGCAGTAGCCGCAGGCGAAGGCGCAGCCGCGGGTGATCTCGATCGGTCCGAACATCCCGCGCGCGGGGGAGATCGAGGAGGCCGCGTCGAGGTCGACCGGCTCCTCCCCCCGGATGACGCCCCCCCGCTCGAAGGAGCCCGCCGCGCCCCCGCCGAGGATCGCGCGGAGAACCCGGGGAAAGGTCCCTTCGGCCTCGCCGGCGAAGACCGCGTCGGCCCCGGCGCGGAGCACCTCTTCGGGCCGGGCGGAGGCGTGCGGGCCGCCGGCGAGGAGGACCACCCGCTCCCCCCACCGGGCGCGCAGCGCCGTCATCAGGCGCGCCCCCTCCTCGAACTGGCACGTCATCACCGAGAGGGCGACGACGGCGCGGCCGGTTTTGCGGAGCCGCTCCGCCGTCGCGGCGCAGAGTTCCGCCGGGGTGCGGGGGAGGTCGATCGGCATCCGTTCGAAACCGGGGGCGGCGTCGAGCGCCCCCGCCAGCGCGTTGAAGCTGTAGGTGTTCAGGCGGTGGTAGAGGAAGAGGAGGGCGGTGTCGTCAGCCATGGGGGTCGGGGATTTCGTCATCCCGGACCGGCTCCTATACCCAGCCGCGCAGCTTGCACGCCTGTGCCACGCGCGCGACGGCCACGAGCATGGCCCCCAGCCTCGGGTGGATCCCCCGCTCGCGCGACTCGGCGTGGACCGCCTGGTAGGCCCGGGTCATGGTGTCGTCCAGGCGCTCCAGCACGGCCGCCTCCCCCCAGTAGTCGCCGCTGCGGTTCTGGACCATCTCCAGGTGGGACGCGGCCACCCCCCCGGCGTTGGCCAGGATGTCGGGGATGACGTGGATCCCCTTGGCGAACAGGATCTGGTCCGCCTGCGGGGTGGTGGGGCCGTTGGCCAGCTCGCACAGGACGCGCGCCCGCACCCGCTCGGCGTTCCCGACGTTGACGGCGTTCTCGAGCGCGGCCGGGTAGAGGACGGCCACGTCCAGTTCGAGCACCCCGGCGGGATCGATCGGCTCGGAGCCGGGGAAGCCGTTGACCGACCCGGTCCGGAGCTTGTGGTTGCGCAGCTCGATGGGGTTCATCCCTTCCGGGTTGTACACCGCGCCGCTCGAATCGGACGCCGCGACCAGGCGCCCGCCCCCCAGGATCTCCTGGTGCAGGATGGCCGCGCGCTGGCCGTTGCTGCCGAAGCCCTGGATGGCGTAGTCCCCGCGCGGGTCGATCCCGTAGGCGCGGCACGCCTCCCGCACCACGACCACGCCGCCGCGGGCGGTGGCGCTGCGCCGTCCCTCGCTCCCCCCCAGGGCCAGGGGCTTGTTGGACATGACCCCCGGCTGGTGGCGGTCGGTGATGGTCTCGTACTCGTCCATCATCCAGGCCATGGTCTGGGGGTTGGTGTAGACGTCGGGCGCCGGCACGTCCCGGTCCGCGCCGATGTGGGGCCAGAGGGCGCGCACGTAGGCGCGGGCCGTGCGCTCCAGTTCCCGCTCGGACATCCTGCGGGGGTCGCACACGACCCCTCCCTTGCTCCCCCCCAGGGGGAGGTTGGTCACCGCGGTTTTCCACGTCATCCACCCGGCCAGGGCCCGGATGGTGTCCAGGGTCTCGTCGGGGTGGAAGCGGATCCCCCCCTTGGCGGGGCCGCGGGCGAAATTGTGCTGGACGCGGTAGGCGTGCAGGATCCGGGTCTCGCCGCCGTCCATCCGGACCGGGAGGGTGAAGGTGAATTCCCGCTGCGGCCAGAGCAGCAGGTCGAGCGTGGCCTGGTCGAGATGCAGCAGCTTCGCCGCCGCCGTGACCTGGGCCTGCGCCACCTCGAACGAGTTGTACGATTGCATCCCCTCTTCCTTTCCGTCGGCTCCCCCGGTTGTTGCCCCGCCGGCCGGCCCGGTC
>CAZWXG010000093.1:1687-4932 GCA_964637825.1 uncultured Acidobacteriota bacterium | reverse complement strand
GGCTCCTGACTAGTCCTTCCTTTCCGTCGGCTCCTCTTCCTGGGAGACGTCGAGGATGATCCGGTACCAGCAGTTGCGGCAGACCAGGGCCCGGTCGATCCGGAGCAGGACCTGCTGCCAGGGGCTCAGCTCGCGGCCGCAATGCGGGCAGGCGTCGCAGGGGTTGGATCGGTTCGGGGAAGCGTCTCCGCTCTTTTCGGTCTGGTCGGCCAACGTCCTACTCCGGTTTGAGAATGATGCCCTGGTTCCGATGCCCGTCGACTTTCGCCACCACCGGCCGGTCGAGCCTGAGGTGGCGCACGAAGGTCCGTTCTTCCGCGACCGGGATGGAGCGCAGCCAGTCCCAGTCGACGAAGCCCTCCCCGGTGAGGGAGTTTACGGAGAAATAGCTGATGCGGAAAGAGGTGATGTTGTGGAAGAAATGGGAGCCCTGGGAGGGGTCCACCTCCATGTCGCGGAACCCCGCCTCCACGATCACCCGGGCGCCCGAGATCTGGTCCCATTTCACCGGGATGCCGAGCCACGGGTCGAGCGACCCCCAGCGGCCGACCCCGACGAGCAGGTAGGGCCGTCCTGCGCCGGTCAGCTTCCGGTTGATGTGCATGACCTCGAGCGCCGCCTCCTGGCTCTTCGCCCGCTCGAACCTTTCGATGTCGACGTAGACGATGTCGAGGAGGTCGCCCGAAACGCCGTGCCCGAGCACCTGGCTGCTGCGGCAGAGCAGCCGCTCGCGCGGCACCTCCCCGATCTCCAGCGGGTCGGAGTCCTTGCTGAGCCCCATGGGGCGGAGCTGGAGCATGGCGAATTCCTTCGGCTCTCCCGGGGGGACGGAGAGGTCGGCGGCGAACTCCATCTCCACCGGCGACCCCATCCCCCAGCTCCCCATGTCGAGCAGCAGTTCCACGATCCCCGGGAGCGGGAAGACCCGGTTGCGCAGGATGGGGGCGAAGGTGACGATGCGCTGCCCGGCGCGCGAGGTGCCGTCGTACAGGGCGTCGTTTTCGGCCGAATAGGTCGAGGCGAGGTTGTGCAGGGTGCCGTCCGTTTCGGCGTCCTCCAGCCCGTACCGCTTCACCCTCATGTCGCAGGTGTCCCCCGACTCGATCGGCGGGGAGTCCAGGTCGAGGGCGAAGAACCGGGCCTGGCTGTTCTGCAGCGCGTCGGCGGTGGAGAAGAACTGCAGGAGGTGGTTGGGGTACCGGGGGCAGAAGCGCACCGTGACGCCGCCGTCGACGATGGTCTTCCCGAGCCCGAGCGCGACGCTCACGATCCCGTCCTGCGCCTTCTGGGGGGCGATCGGGTAGTAGTTGTACGACTTGGCCACCCCCGCGAAATCGGGGTAGAAGCGGGCGCCGTGCTCCGTCCCGACCATCTTCTGGATGATCACCGACATCTTCTCCTCTTCGAGCTGGTAGTCGGTGATCCGGAAGTACTGCTTGGCCCCCTGGTAGAAGGTGGAGGCGTACACCCGCTTGACCGCCGTCACCAGCTGCCCCAGCCGGACGAAGGGGTCGGGGTGGCGGTTGGGGATCATGTAGGTCTGGTAGACGCCGGCGAAGGGGTGGTACTGCGAGTCCTCCAGCATGCTCGAGGAGCGCACCGCCAGCGGCGTCCGGATGATGTGCAGGAAGGAGGCGAGGTCCCCCAGCAGGTGCTCGGGGAAGACGGCGGCGAGGAAGCGCCGGGTGATCTCCGCGTCATCGTCCGATTCCAGGGCGAAGCGGCGCAGGTTGTTGTCGTCGAGGAAGCGGTCGAACACGTCGGCCCCCAGGACGACGGCGGGGGGGACGGCGATCCGCACCCCCTCGAAGCGCCGGCGCACGTCGTAGTTGTTGATCAGGGTGTTCAGAAACCCGAGCCCGCGCGCCTTCCCCCCGAGCGAACCCCCGCCGATCCGGGCGAAGCTCGACTCCGGGTCGAACGACTCCTTCTGGAACTCGGCGATCAGCCCGCGCTGCTGCAGCTTGCTGTAGTCCCCCAGGGAGGCGATCAGGTTCTCCCGCAGCCCCTCGACCGAGGGGAAGTCCGACACCTTGCGCGGCCGCACCCGGTGCGCGAGCCAGAACTCGGTGCGCGCCTTGAGCCAGTTGGAGAAGTGGTTGCGCTCGGCGTGGAAGCGGATGCTCTCCCCCGGGACGTAGCGCAGCATCTCCCGGAGGCTCCTGAGGTCGGCCGCGCGCCCCACCTCGTGCCCGTCGGGGGTGCGGAAGACGAAGTCGCCGAAGCTGAAGTACTCGACCATGAAGCGCCGCAGCTCGAGCGGGAGGTTGGGCGCGTCCTTGGGGACGAAGGTGAGGTCGAGGCTCCGCGCCTCCTCCGCGTGTTCGGGCGCCTGCGACTGCAGCAGGATCGGCAGCTCGGGGTTCTCGGCCCGCACCGCGCGGGCGAAGCGGATCCCGGCGCCGTGGTCCGGCCGGCCGCCGCGGGGGAAGTCGATGTCGGAGATGACCCCCAGGATATGCTCGCGGTAGGTCTCGAAGCACTCCCACGCCTCCTCGTAGTTCTGGCAGAGGAGGATCTTGGGCCGGGCCACCGTCTTGAGCACCTTGTGCGAGAGGTTGATCCCCTCGGAGATCAGCCGCTGGCTCTGGTTGAGCAGCTCGGTGTACAGCAGCGGCAGCAGGCGCGACAGGTGCTGGATGTTGTCCTCGATGAAGATGATCGACTGGACCCCGACCAGGCGCGTGTCGTGGTCGACGTTCATCCGGTCTTCCAGGTGCTTGATGATGCCGACGATGAGGCGGAAATCCCCCTGCCAGACGAAGACGCGGTCGAAGGCCTCGGTGTAGTTGTGGGCCTTGAGGTCCTTCAGCTCCTTGCTGTCGTAGGCCAGCAGCACGATGGGGATCGTGACCCCCGCGGCGCGCGCCTCGCGGGCGAGCCGGACGGCGGTCATGTCCTCCACGTGCATCGTGGTCAGGATGAGGTCGAAGCGCCGCTCCTCCCGGGCCAGGACGATCGCCTCCTTCCCGCTCGAGACGCGGGTGATTTCGGGCGAGTGGCTCAGGTTGAGGCTCTGGTACTCGTTGCTGATGAGCTCGTCGAAACGGCCGTCCTCTTCGAACAGGTAGAGGTCGTACAGGCTCGAGACCAGCAGCACGTCCCTGATCCTGTGGCGCATCAGGTTCTGGAAACCCTGAAAGCGCGTCCCGTAGCCGTGTTCGATCCAGAGCGGATCGAGATGTTTTTCAGCTGGCATGCGTGTCCTTGAGACCGCCTACAGAATAGCAGAAGGGCGAGGGCGC
>CAZWXG010000093.1:0-1587 GCA_964637825.1 uncultured Acidobacteriota bacterium | reverse complement strand
CCGAAGCGGTTGGCGCACTCGACGCAGGTGGCGTGAATGCTCTTCATGATCAGGTGGAGGCGGTTGTCGACCTCGTCGCGCGTCCAGGGCATCCGCATGCTGTTCTGGGCCATCTCCAGCCCCGAGACCGCGACCCCGCCGGCGTTGGCCGCCTTCCCCGGTCCGTACAGGATCCCGGCGTCGAGGAAGAGCCGGACCCCTTCGAAGTGGGTGGGCATGTTGGCCCCTTCGGCGACGACGTAGACCCCGTTCTTGAGCAGGTTGCGCGCGTCCTGGGCGTTGATCTCGTTCTGCGTGGCGCTCGGGAAGGCGCAGTCGGCCTTGTGGTCCCAGAGCGGGTTGTAGTCCTTCGAGCGGTCGGACGGGGTGTAGACGGCCGATTTGTACTTGTCGGCGTAGGTCTTGATCCGCCCGCGCTTGACGTTCTTGAGCTCCATGACGAAAGCGAGCTTCTGGGCGTCGATCCCCTCCTCGTCGTAGATGTAGCCGTCGGAGTCGGAGACGGTCACCACCTTGCCGCCGAGCTGGAGGATCTTTTCAATGGTGTACTGCGACACGTTGCCGCTGCCGGAGACGAGGCACGTCTTCCCCTCGAGCGACTGGTTGCGGGTCGAGAGCATCTCGGAGGCGAAGTAGACGCAGCCGTAGCCCGTCGCCTCGGGGCGGATGAGCGAGCCGCCCCAGTTCAGCCCCTTGCCCGTCAGCACGCCGGTGAACTCGTTGCGCAGCCGTTTGTACTGTCCGAACAGGTAGCCGATTTCGCGGCCGCCCACCCCGATGTCCCCCGCCGGGACGTCGGTGTCGGGGCCGATGTGGCGGCTGAGCTCCGTCATGAAGCTCTGGCAGAAGCGCATGACCTCGTTGTTGCTCTTCCCCTTGGGGTCGAAGTCGGACCCCCCCTTCCCCCCGCCGATGGGGAGCGTCGTCAGGCTGTTCTTGAAGACCTGCTCGAAGGCCAGGAACTTCAGGATGCCGAGGTTGACCGAGGGGTGGAAGCGCAGACCCCCCTTGTAGGGGCCGATGGCGCTGTTCATCTCGATCCGGAAGCCGCGGTTGACCTGGATCTCCCCCTGGTCGTCCATCCAGGGGACGCGGAACATGAGGACGCGCTCGGGCTCCACGACGCGCTCGAGGATCTTCGCGGAACGGTATTCGGGGTGACGGTCGAGCACGAGGGAGAGGGATTCGACCACCTCCTGCACGGCCTGGTGGAATTCGGTCTCGCCGGGGTTTTTGGCCTGCAGACGGGCCATGAAAATATTGACGTAATCAACCATGGAATGCTCCTTTATTGATCAGAACACCGGCGGGAGACCGGGCGTCGCCGGCCGGTGTAAAATCCAATACGGGAAGAGCCCCGCCCTTGCGGGCCGGGACCCGCGCAACTGTCTGCGCCATCGCCACCGGGCATAGGCATGTGCGAGACCAGGTGCACAACCTTGACCCGTTTCATTCAAGGAATTCCCGCTTCCGGGAGCGCCGTCGGGCATCTACCCTCTTCCATGCCCGTCCGCGCCCCTCGCGGGGACCTCTCGAATCATCCGGGTCCCAACTGAAAAACCGCGTAAGCATATCACAGGGCCGGGA
>CAZWXG010000092.1:5810-10213 GCA_964637825.1 uncultured Acidobacteriota bacterium | reverse complement strand
GCCTGGCTCCGGGTCCCCCCGGCCCGATCCTAGCTTTTCCCGCCCGATCACTTCCCTATTAAGGATATCGGAGAACATTTCCGCCCCGACCGTCGTATTAAGGAGAGTGCCCCGCCCGGTTTCGGACGGGGAAAAGCGCGGAGGTTACCGAATTGCCGGACGGAGGGAAGCAAAGGCGCCTGGGCGCCATGGTCTGGGAGGCGTCTCTCATCGCCGTCGACTCGATCTGGAACCACAAGCTCCGGTCGGTGCTGACGCTGCTCGGGATCATCATCGGCGTCGCCAGCGTGGTGACCGTGGGGGGCGCCATCGGCGGGCTGGGGGCCTACATCTCCGAGCGCCTCTCCTCCTCCTTCGCCAGCAACACCTTCATGGTTTCCCGCTTCGCCCGGGTGAACGTCTCCTCCGAGGAGTTCGAGAAGCTGATCAAGCGCAACAAGAACATCTACCCGGAAGACATGAGGACGGTCGAGGAGCGCTGCGAGGATTGCGAGGCGATCTCCCCCGTGATCCGCGGCAGCGACGACGCCCGGCGCGGGGCCCGGATCTTCTACGAGGCGAGCGTTTCGGGCGTCAACGCCGACATGCCCCGGATCCAGACCCTGGACCTCGACGAGGGGCGCTTCATCTCCAGTTTCGACGTGGCCCACGCCCGCCCCTACGCCGTGATCGGGTCCAAGGTCCGGGAGGAGCTCTTCGGCGCCGCCGAGGCGGTGGGGAAGGAGTTCAAGCTGGGGGGGGACAATTTCACCGTCATCGGGGTGGAAGTCGAGAACGGCAACATGCTGGGGCAGTCGCTCGACAACAACGTGTATATCCCCTACACCGCCTTCCTGAAAAAATACGGGCTGCACCGCTCCATCCAGTTCCGCGTCCGGGCGCCGTCGGAGGCCGCCCTGGAATCGACCCAGGACGAGGTGCGGCAGATCCTGAGGGCCCGGCACCGGCTCCGGCCCGACCGCGAGGACGATTTCGACATCCTGGCGAGCAGCGCCGTCCAGGATATGGTCGGGCAGCTGACGGGGGCCATCGCCATGGTGGTGACCCCGATCACGCTGATCTCGCTCGTGGTGGGGGGGATCGTGGTCATGAACATCATGCTGGTCACCGTCACCGAGCGCACGGTCGAAATCGGCACGCGCAAGGCCGTGGGCGCCCGGCAGAGCGATATCCTGCTCCAGTTCCTGGTCGAATCCGCCCTGCTCGCCTCCATCGGGGGGATCCTCGGCATTCTCCTCTCCTACGGGTTGAGCGTCATCGTCGAGGCGGCCACCCCGATCCCCATGCACATCACCATCGGGTACATCCTCATCGCCATGCTCACCTCGGGCGGGGTGGGGGTGATTTCCGGGCTCTATCCCGCCTACAAGGCCTCCAAGCTCGACCCGATCGTGGCGTTAACGAAAAGTTGAGGACTCCGGGCATACTGCAATGATCGAATATCGCGAAAACCTGGCCATGGCCTTCGACACGCTGCTGGCCCACAAATTCCGCTCCTTCCTGACGGTGCTCGGGATCGTCGTGGGGGTGCTGACGGTCATCGTCATCGCCTCGATCCTCACGGGGATGCGCCAGAGCGTGGTCGCGCAGATCGAGGACCTGGGGACCAACAACATCTTCGCCTTTCACCTCAACACGGGGGTGCAGGTGGGGCGCCGCTCCCGGGAGGAGATGCTGCGCAAGCCCCTCACCCTGGCCGACGCGGTCGCCGTCAGGGAGCAGTGCCCCTCGGTCCGCGACGTGAGCTGGCGTCTGGTCCCCTTCGGGAGCCGCATCCAGGCCCAGTACAAGGGGAGCACCCTGCGCAACGCCGAATTCCTCGGGGTTTCGGCCAACTACGGCGCGGTGGCCAACGTCAAGGTGGAGAACGGCCGCTTCTTCTCCGATTCCGAGGAGCGGCACCGCATGCCCGTGGCCGTCCTGGGGCCCGACGCGGCCGAGGCGATGTTCACCTACTCCGATCCGGTCGGAAAGCAGATCCAGGTGCAGGGTCACCCCTACACGGTCATCGGCGTCACCGAAAAGAGCAAGTCGAGCTTTCTGAGCGAAGGCTCGGACAACCTCGTCATCCTCCCCTACGGGTCGATGCTGAAGATGATGCCGTGGGAGGACAAGCACATCCTCTTCATCCAGGCCGAGTCGGGGCGGCGGTCGGAGGCCCTGGACGAGGTGGAAAGCCTCCTGCGGCGCCGGCGCGGGGTCGGGTCGCGGGAGGAGAACGATTTCGACCTCACCACCGCGGACCGGGTCATCAGCCAGCTCGATTCGATCACCGGGCTGATCGGGGTGGTCGCCATCGCCATTTCCAGCGTCGGCCTGCTCGTCGGCGGCATCGGCGTGATGAACATCATGCTGGTCTCGGTGACCGAGCGCACGCGCGAGATCGGCGTGCGCAAGGCCGTCGGCGCGACCCGGCGCGACATCGTCCTGCAGTTCCTGTTCGAAGCCATGACGCTGACGGGGATCGGGGGCGTCTTCGGCATCATCCTGGCGGTGGCGGTCAGCTACCTCATCGTCCTGCTCGTCCCGGCGCTCCCGGCCTCCATCCCCCTCTGGGCCGTCGTCGCCGGCCTGGTGGTCTCCGTCGGCATCGGGCTGGTCTTCGGCGTCTGGCCGGCGCGCAAGGCGGCGCAGCTCGACCCCATCGAGGCGCTGCGCTACGAATAAGCGTTTACTTCGGGGCCCGATTCCAGTACGCTTTTACGTCGACTGGATTCGCAGTCTGGGAATAGTCTACTCGTTCCGCTGTTTTCCTCGCCTGTTTGAAAAAGTCACCAGGACGATTCAGGGAAGGGAATATTGATGACGCGATTGCTGCTATGCGGGGTATACAAGCCTTACGGGGTCCAGGATGACACCGGCGAAGCGCTCTGCACCATGGAACTGCTCAACAACCAGGTGACCAGGGAACAGGGGATCCACTCCCCCCGCTCCTCCAACCCCAGCTTCGGCCTCTACCTGCTGGCCGAAAACCTGAACCTCCCGGTGACGGTGCTCGACTTCCCCACCTGGGAGGAGTTCACGCGCGAAATCGACACCGGCGGCTACAGCCACGTCGGGATCTCCTTCATCGTCCCCAACGTGCTGAAGGCGCGGCGCATGGCCGAATATATCCGCAAGGCCGCCCCGCGGGCGAAGATCCTCATCGGCGGGCACGGCACGGCCGTCCCCGGCGTCCGGGAACTGGTCGATTGCGACGAGGTCTGCCACGGGGAAGGGGTGGTCTGGCTGCGGCAGTACTTCGGGGAGGAGACCGACCGCCCCATCGTGCACCCCGTGGTCCAGTCGGCCGTCAACAGTTACGTCTACGGGGCCCCGCTGCTCGGGAAGGCCGGAATCCTCATCCCGGGGGTCGGGTGCCAGAATTCCTGCCGCTTCTGCTCCACCTCGCACAAGTTCGACCGCAAATACACCCCCTTCCTGGCCACGGGCGAGGAGGTGTTCGAAGCCTGCCGGAAGGCGGAGCAGGAGCTGGGGGTCGACGACTTCGGCGTGATGGACGAGAACTTCTGCAAGGAGCCGGTGCGCGCGCGCGAGCTTCTGGCGGAGATGGAGAGGAACGGGAAAGCGTACAGTTTCAGCATTTTCTCCTCCGCCGAGACCCTCGCCGCGCTCGGGATCGACTTCCTGTTGCGGCTGGGGATCAATTTCATCTGGATCGGGGTCGAGAGCAAGGCCAACCTGTTCGAAAAGACGCGGGGGATCGACCTGCACCGGCTGATCGCCGAGTTGCAGGACCACGGGATCAGCGTGCTGGCCTCCTCGATCCTCTTCCTCGAGCACCACGACAAGAAGACGATCCACGAGGACATCGACTGGGCCCTCAGCCTGGAATCGGACTTCTCGCAGTTCATGGAACTCGGCCCCACCCCGGGGACGCAGCTGTACCGGGACTACGAGGAGGCGGGCAAACTGCTGGCGGATATCCCCTGGCCCAAGAAGCACGGGCAGGACGAGATCTGGTTCCATCACCCGGAATTCACCCTCCCCGAGTCGGCCCGCTACCTCAAGGACGCCTTCGTCCGCAAGTACGAGGAGCAGGGGCCCGGGGTGCTCTCCATGGCGCATACGGCGGTGAAGGGGTACCTGACCCTGCGCGCCGAAATCGAGGACCGGGAGAAGAAGGGGCTCGTCTGGGACCCCGAAACGCTGCGTTATGTACAGGGGCAGGCCCCGGCGCCCGACCCCTTCATGCGCCTCCGGCTGGAGTGCGTGAAGAAGACGGCGCTCCTGTTCCGGCCCGCGCTCGGCACCACGCTGCGCTACGCCCCCAACGAGCGGGCAGTCGCAAAGTGCCGCAAGGTGATGGCGATGTACCGGGAGGCCTTCGGCCCGATGTCGCTCACCGACCGGCTCAAGGCGATGGCCGTACGGGTGTTCGCCCTGCGGGAAAGCCGCAGGAT
>CAZWXG010000092.1:0-5710 GCA_964637825.1 uncultured Acidobacteriota bacterium | reverse complement strand
TTTCCTGGCTCGGGTGGTGCGTCATCGGCCTCATCGGCCGGACGCTCCGGTGGGACGTCGTCGGCTGGGAAAAGCTCGCGGCGGTGCACGGCGCCGGGAAGCGCTGGGTCCTCGCCTTCTGGCACGGGCGGCTGTTTCTGGCCTCCTGGTATTTCCGCCGCCGCGGGATCGCGGTGATGACGAGCCGCAACCGGGACGGGGAGTATATCGCGCGGGTGATCCGCCGGCTCGGCTACACGGCGGTGCGCGGGTCGAGTTCGGCCGGGGGGCACGGCGCGGCCCGGGAGATGCTGCGGATCCTGAGGCGGGGGGGGGACGTGGGGTTCGCCATCGACGGCCCGCGCGGGCCCCGCTACGTGGCCAAGGCCGGGGCCGCCTACCTGGGGTGGAAGAGCGGGAACCCCGTCATCCCCTTCGGGATCTCGGTCGAGCGGAAGTGGACCCTCGGCAGCTGGGACGGCTTCCAGGTCCCGAAACCCTTTTCCCGCGCCGTGCTTCTCATCGGGGACCCGATCCCGGTCGAGCGCGGGGGGGCCGGGGAGCTGGAGGCCTGCCAGGCCAGGATCCAGCAAACCCTGGACGAATTGCGCGTCCGGGGGGACGGCTGGTGGGCCGGCGGTCCGCAAATGTGAGAAAAGTGGGGGCGGGACGATGGGGGGAGCATGGTAGCCCTTGCATTTTTCCTCCGCAGTTTCTATGATTTAAGCTTTTGACCTCAGGCTAATGCCGTAATCTGGAGAAAGTGGCACCATGAAAAGGACGTACCAACCCAACAACAGCAAGCGGAAGAAGACGCATGGCTTCAGGGAACGCATGTCGACCCGGGGCGGAAGGCTGGTGCTGAAGCGCAGGCGCGCCAAGGGGCGCAAAAGGCTTACAGTGAGTGGATAAGGCGACGCGTGAGGCATTCCCGCACCATGTCCGAATCGTCCGAACCTCGGACTACCGAGCGCTCTACAAGACGGGCAGGAAGCTCCATAGCGGAAGGTTCGTGCTTTTCTGCCGCGATAACACCCTCGGGCACCCGCGCCTGGGAATCACCGCGTCGAGGAAAGTCGGAGGCGCCGTTGTCCGGAATCGCATCAAGCGCTTGTTCAGGGAGATCTTTCGGAGATCTTTCCACCAAATTCCAAGCCAGCTAGATATCGTCGTCAATGCCAAATCGGGTTGCGCCGGGGCGGATTACGACACCCTGTGCGCGGAGTTTCTCGCCGCAGTGGGGAAGATCGCCCGCCAGGGGGGGCGGGACACGGCGTGACGCGCCCGGCCCCCGGGGGCTGCGCGGGCGCCATCCGCGGCGGGGTGATATCCGCGCTGGGGATCTACAAGCGCTTTGTTTCGCCCTGGCTCCCCCACGCCTGCCGCTTCGAGCCGACCTGCTCCGTCTACATGACGCAGGCGATCAGGGAGCGGGGGCTGCTCCGGGGGGGCTGGCTCGGGATCCGAAGACTGTTGCGCTGCCATCCGTTCTGCGCGGGGGGGTTCGACCCCGTCCCGCAGGCCAGACCAGAAAGGGGAGCCGGGGATAACCCCGTCCGGTAAATTATGGAAAAAAGAGCAATTCTCGCCATCGGGCTGTCCATCGTGGTCTTCGTCCTCTTCTCCCATTTCCAGAAGCAGAGGATGGGGGAGCGCGGGGCAGCCGGTCGGATCGAAACCGCCGCGCCCCTGACCACCCCCCCCGCGGCTCCCGCCACGGGCGCTCCCGCCACGGGCGCTCCCGCCGCAGCGGCCCCGGAGGCAGCGGCTCCCGCGACAGGCGCTCCCGCAGCCGGCGGCGCCGGCGTCGCGGAGACGGCCATCCCGGGGGCGGAGGACACCCGGGCCGAGGCGCAGAAGATCACCGTCATGGGCAACCTCTATACCGCCGTCATCGACAACCGGGGCGGGGTGCTCTCGAGCTGGGAACTGAACAAGTACCAGACGGCGCAGCAGAAGGTGTTCGAGATGATCCCCCCCGCGCGCGGCGGGGAGGCGGGCCCGCGCCCCGGGGCGCTCAGGTTCGGGGACGCGGAGCTGACCGCGGCCGCCAACGAGGGGGTGTACGAAGTCACCGTCGAGGGGGGGCAACTGGGGGCCGGGGTGCTCGCGCCCCCCGCCACCGTGCGCCTGCGGCTGCGCCGGGGGGACCTCGTCGTCGAGAAGAGCTACACCTTCGACCGGGACAACTACCTGGCCGATCTCACCATCGAGTGCACGAAGGGGGGGGCGCCCCTTCCGGGGGAATACTTCCTTGGCAGGGATATCGGGCCGGAGCAGGAGCATATCTCCAGCCGCATGGCCACGCTCGAGGCCATCTACTATTCCGACGGCAAGGCGCGGCGTGAGGGGGCCCCGAAAAACGAGAACGAGATCGAGAAGATCGAGGGGGATATCCGCTGGGTCGGGCTCGACATGCAGTATTTCAGCATGATCGCCCTCCCCGACGGGCCGCTCGCGCATTTCAACCTCCGCAAGCACCCGGTCAAGACCGTGGCCCTCGACGGGGATACGGTCGACCGGGACCTGCTCGAACTCACCCTCCCGATGAGCGGCGCCGCGCGCTACCAGCTCTATGTCGGCCCCAAGGACCAGGACCACCTCAAGGCGGTCCGTTCCGGCGACATCACCGGCGTCGTCAACTACGGGATGTTCTCCTTCCTCGTCTACCCGCTGCTGGCGGCGCTCGAGTGGATCAACCAGTTCGTGCACAACTACGGGTGGGCCATCGTCATCCTGACCCTGCTGCTGTCGCTCCTGCTCTTCCCCTTCCGCCTCAAGCAGATGGTGTCCATGAAGAGGATGCAGGCGGTCCAGCCCAAGGTGAAGGCGATCCAGGAGAAGTACCGCCGGTACAAGAAGACCGACCCGAAGCGGGCGGAGATGAACCAGGAGATCATGGGGCTCTACAAGGAGCACAACGTCAACCCCCTGGGCGGGTGTCTCCCGCTCCTGCTCCAGTTCCCGCTCCTGTTCGCCTTCTACGCGCTGCTGGCCTATTCGATCGAGCTGCGCCAGGCCCCCTTCATCTGGTGGATCCACGACCTGTCGCTGAAGGACCCCTACTACGTGCTCCCCGTCGTCATGGGGATCACGTCGTTCATCTCGCAGAAGATCACCCCCATGACGCCGGGGGCCGACCCGATGCAGGCGAAGATGATGATGATCATGCCGCTCATTTTTACGGTCATGTTCCTGAATTTTTCGAGCGGCTTGAACCTCTATTTTCTCTGCAGTAATATCTTCCAGGTCCTGTTTCAGAAAATAGCCGAGAGGTGGATGGGTGACGGAACAACAGCGAAGCCGGCAAAGGCCGGGGCGTAAGCCGGGGACCCTCCCGGAGATCGAGTCCTTTTTTCTGACCCTGATCGAGCACACGCAGCTCGACCTGGATGCGGGGTTCCGGGAGGAGGGGGGGGGCGTGGTCGTCAACCTGACCGGGCCCGACCGCCAGCTCCTCCTGTCGGGCGGCGCGGCGCTGCTGAACTCGACCGAGTACCTCCTCAACCGGATCTTCCGCGGGTCCGGCGAAGAGGCGCCCGGGGTGGTGCTCGATTCGGACGACTACCGCAAGCACCGGGAGATGGAACTCCGGCTCCTGGCCCAGATGGCCGCGGAAAAGGTGGCCGCTTCCCGAAAACCGCTCACCCTGCAGCCGATGACGCCCCGGGAAAGAAGGATCGTGCACCTGGTCCTGGCCGAAACCCCGGGGGTGCAGAGCGAAAGCCGCGGCAGCGGGGACGAACGCTCGGTCACCATTCTCCCTTCCTGAAGCCTTCGGGGCCGCGACCCGGATCATGGCCGCGGGAGGCCGCCGGTCTCTGGTCATGGAAAATCTGAGGGATACGATCTGCGCCTTGTCCACCCCGCCGGGGCATTCGGGGATCGCGGTGGTGCGCCTGTCGGGGGAGCGGAGTCTCGAGCTCGCCCACCGGGTGTTCGTCCCGCGCCGCCGGCCGGGCTTCGAGCCGCGCCGGGCGGAGCTCGGGCGGGTGCTCGACGCCGGGGGGGCGGCCATCGACGAGGCGCTGGCCCTCTATTTCCCCGCCCCGCACTCCTACACCGGCGAAGAGATGGTCGAGTTTTCGCTCCACGGCAGCCCCGTCATCGCCGCGGCCCTGCTCGAGGCCCTCTGCCTCGAGGGCGCCCGCCCGGCCGGGCCGGGGGAATTCACCCTGCGCGCTTTCGCCAACGGAAAGATGGACCTGGCCGGGGCGGAGGCGGTGGCCGACCTGATCGGGGCGCAGACCCTGCTGCAGGCGCAGACGGCGCTGCGGCAGCGTTCGGGCGAACTCGGGCGCGAACTCCGGCCGGTCCGGGAAGCGCTCATCGACATCATCGTCCAACTGGAAACGGCGGTCGAATTCGTCGAGGAGGACGTGCCGGCGGTCTCGCGCCGCGCCCTGGCCCTGCGCCTCGACGAGGCCCTCGGGCGGCTCCGCCGGATGGTCGACTCCTACCGCCGGGGGCGGATCGTGCGCGAGGGGTTCACCCTCGCGGTCGTGGGGCGGCCGAACGTGGGGAAGAGCAGCCTGTTCAACGCCCTGCTCGGGCGCGAGCGCTCCATCGTGGCGCGGCTCCCCGGGACGACGCGGGACCTGGTGAGCGAATCGACCAGCATCGGCGGGATTCCCGTCCACCTCCAGGATACCGCCGGGATCCGGCAATCGGAGGACCCGGTGGAGCGGCTGGGGGTCGACCGGAGCTATGCGGCGATCGCGGACGCGGACGCCCTCCTGCTGGTGGCCGACCGGGCGCGCCCCCGGTCGGAGGAGGACGAGGGGGTCCGGGAGCGGCTCGAGGGAATGCAGGGCGCGGTGGTGCTGAACAAATCGGACCTGGCCGGCGCATGGGGGAAGGACGAGGCGACGCGGTTTGCGCGCGGGTGGCCCGTTTTCGAAGTCTCGGCCGCCCGGGGGGACGGGATCGCCGGACTCCGCGCCTGGCTCCTGGAACTGATGCTCGGGAGCGGGGGGGTGCCGACGGAGGGGGTGCTCGTCACCCGGTGGCGCCAGCGCCGGCACCTCGAGGAGGCCGCCGGGCGGCTCGCGGCTGCCGCGGCCGCGCTGGGGGGCGGGATGTCGGAGGAATTCGCGCTCTACGACCTGCGCCGGGGGCTCGAGAGCCTCGGGGCGCTGACGGGCGAGGTGCATACCGAAGACCTCCTGACGGAAATCTTTTCCCGGTTCTGCATCGGGAAGTAGGGGATGATGGCGCGACGGTTCGGGAACGGGTGCGACGTGGTCGTGGTGGGGGGCGGGCACGCCGGGTGCGAGGCCGCGCTCGCGAGCGCGCGCATGGGGGCCAGGACGGTGCTGTGCACCTTCGACGCCGGGCGCCTGGCGCAGATGTCGTGCAACCCCTCGATCGGCGGGATCGCCAAGGGGCACATCGTCCGGGAAATCGACGCGCTCGGCGGTGTCATGGGGGAGGCGGCGGACGCCACCGGGATCCAGTTCCGGCTATTGAACTCGAGCCGCGGCCCGGCGGTGCAGGCCCCGCGCTGCCAATCCGATAAAGCCAGATATATCAACTATATGCGGGATAAGTGCGCCGGCACTCCCCGGCTCGAGGTGCTCGAGGCGGAGGTGGTCGATCTGATCCTCGGGGGGGAGGGGGTGCGCGGGGTGCGCCTCGGGGACGGTTCCGAGCTCGGGTGCCGGGCGGCGATTCTGACCGCGGGCACCTTCCTCAACGGGACGCTGCGGATCAGCGCCGGGAGCTGGAGCGG
>CAZWXG010000091.1:0-10372 GCA_964637825.1 uncultured Acidobacteriota bacterium | reverse complement strand
AAGACTATGGGTGTAAAGCCATTTAAAACTTAACACATAAAGGGAAAGGGCCGGGGCACGAAAAAGGGTTCGCCGGTGGTGCCGCCGGCCGCGGCCCCCCGTCTTTCCGTCGGGGCAGGAAGCGCGCTCGCGGGTGCACCGGGGAGGTCGCCGTCGCCCGGTAGCCGGCGCTCAGATCCTGCGGGCGCCGAGGACCGACGGGATCCCCCCCATGAGCTTCAGCGCCTGCTCGAGGTGCGTCACGTCGCGCACCTCCAGGGTGAAATTCAACTGGACGTTCGGTTGTCGCGCCATGGTGTGGACGGCGGTGACGTTGATCGATTCCCGGGTCAGGACCTCGGTGATGTCCCGCAGCAGTCCGGTCCGGTCTTCGCACTGCACCGAGACGTCGACGGGGTAGGATGGGGAACGGGAATCCCGGGGCGCGGTCTCCCCCCAGGCGGCCTCGATCACCCGCTCCGGGTTCAGCCGGGCCATCCCCGCGAAGTTGGCGCAGCGGGCGCGGTGGATCGAGATCCCCTTGCCGCGGGTGACGTAGCCCTTGATCGGGTCGGGGGGTGCGGGCTTGCAGCAGCGCCCCAGCTGGGTCAGCAGCCTGTCCATGCCGACGACGAGGATGCCGTCCCCCTTCCCCCCCGATCTGCTCTTGCGCGGCACGAACTCCGGGGCGGGTTCCGGCGGCGCCTCCGCCGGGCGCAAGGCCTGCTGCAGGGCGCGCGGACCGAGCTCCCCGCGGCCGGCGGCGAGGAACATCGCCTCGGCCCCCGGGTAGCCCAACCGCTCGGCCAGCGCCTCGATGTTGGCCTGCGTCGCCCCCTCGCGCTGCAGTTCGCGCTGCACGAAGGCGCGCCCTTCCGCGAGGGTCTGCGATTCGTCGAGCGCGGTGAAGTACTGCTTGACCTTCTGGCGGGCCCGGGAGGTCCGGAGGTAGCCGAGCTGTGGGTTGAGCCAGTCGCGCGACGGGCCCCCCTGCTTGGCGGTGACGATTTCGACCGTCTGTCCCGATGCGAGCGGGCGGTTGAGCGCCACCAGGGCGCCGTCGGCCTTGGCCCCCCGGCAGCGGTGCCCGATCTGGGTGTGGACGCGGTAGGCGAAATCGAGCGGCGTGGCCCCGCGCGGGAGGTCGATGATGCGCCCCTGGGGGGTCGTGACGTAAATCGTGTCATCCAGCGCCGCGCGCCGGAACTGTTCCACCCAGTTGGAGGCGTCGGCGATCTCGTCCCGCCAGGAGAGGAGCTCGCGCAGGAGCGAGACCTTGTCGTGGTAGGCGTCGCTCTTCTTCGCGACCGCCGTCCCCTCCTTGTAGCGCCAGTGGGCGGCCACCCCCAGTTCTGCGTGCTCGTGCATCTCCCGGGTGCGGATCTGCACCTCCAGGGGGCGCTTGTCCGCGGCGATCACGGCGGTGTGGATCGAACGGTAGCCGTTCTCCTTCGGCCTGCTGATGTAGTCGTCGAACTCGCGCGTCACGGGGACCCAGATCCGGTGCACGATCCCGAGGACGGTGTAGCAGTCGGGCACCTGCCCGACGATGACGCGCAGCGCCCGCAGGTCGTAGACTTCCTCCAGCGGGATGTGCTTGGCCCGCATCTTCTTCCAGATGCTGTAGATATGCTTGGGGCGGCCGTAGATCTCGGCCCTGATCCCGGCCGAGTCGCATTCCTTCCTCAGGATGGCGATGGCTTCGGCGATGAAGCGTTCGCGCTCCGAGCGCTTCTCGTCCAGCTGCCGGGCGATCCGGCGGTACGTCTCCGGGTCGAGGAGGCGGAAGCTCAGGTCCTCGATTTCCCATTTGAGTTCCCACACCCCGAGCCGGTTGGCCAGGGGGGCGTACAGGTCGAGCGATTCCCGCGCGGTGGCTTCCCTGTCGGGGCCGGGGTTCTCGGCGTAGAAGCGCAGGGTCTGGGTCCGGCTGGCCAGCCGCAGCAGGACGACGCGGACGTCTTCGCTCATGGCGAGCATCATCTTGCGCAGGACCTCGGGCTGCGTGCGGACGTCGCGCACCCCCGAAGCCGGGGTCGGCGCCAGCAGGCGCAGGCCGTTCAGCCGGTGGAGCCCCGCGACCAGCCGGGCCGTGTCCGCGCCGAAGAGTTCGGCGATCGACGACCCGGCCTCGAGGTGATGCGCGGCGAAAAGGAGCGCGGCCAGGCGCGAGTCCGCGTCCAGGCGCAGCGCGGCGGTGATCAGCGCCATTCCGTGGACGTGGCGCGCGATCTCCTCCCCGGTGCCGAGCCGGCGGCGGCCGTAGAGGGGCCCGACGAATTCGAGGGCGCGCCGGATGCGGTCCGCATCGGCGGCGGCGAGCCCGGAGCCGATTTTCTCCGACAGCTCTCCGTCCGGCAGTGCAGCGTCGAGTGAGGAAGGAACGTAGACCATGATCCCCCTGTTGTTGAAGATGCAATTTCCATTACAATATACCAGATCCCGGCCCGTCGGGACTCATGGGAGTCCGCGGGCGGGGCGATCGACCGGGGGTGAGATGAAGGCGCACATCCTGCAGCACGTTCCATTCGAAGGTCCCGGCAGCATCGCCGGGTGGCTCCAGGCCCGGCAGGCGGAGGTGGGCCGCACGCGGCTCTTCCAGGGCGATCCCCTGCCCGAACCCGCGTCGATCGATCTCCTCGTCGTCATGGGCGGGCCGATGAGCGTCAACGACGGGGACCGGTACCCCTGGCTCGCCGGGGAAAAGCGCCTGATCCGGGAGGCGGCGGAGTGCGGGGTCGCGGTCCTGGGGATCTGCCTGGGGGCCCAGCTGATCGCCGGCGCCCTGGGGGCCCGCGTCTTCCCGAACCCGGTCAAGGAGATCGGCTGGTTTCCCGTGCGGGCGGTCCCTGCCCCCGCCGGGAGCCTCGAACTGCCGGGGGTGTGCCAGGCCTTTCACTGGCACGGGGAGACGTTCGACCTGCCCGCGGGGGCCGTGCGCCTGGCGGAAAGCGACGCGTGCCGCAACCAGGCGTTCCAGGTCGGCCCCCGCGTCCTCGGGCTGCAGTTCCACCTCGAGACCACCGAAGAGAGCGCCCGGGCCCTCGTCGAGCACTGCCGGGACGAGCTGGTGCCGGGGACTTTCGTCCAGGGGGAGGAGCAGCTCCTGTCCGCCCCTGCCTCCCGCTACCGGGAGGCCAACGCCGTCATGGCCCGGGTGCTCTCCCGGCTGGCGGCCGACGGGCCCGCCCCTACCGGGCCTTGATCCGCTCCGGCCGCAGGAGTTTCTTCAGCAGCATGTTGACCAGGCTGAGCACGATGGCGCCGAAGAAGGCGGCGGCGAAGCCGCGGATGTAGAAACCGGGGACCAGGGCGGAGGCGAGCTTCAGCATCAGCGCGTTGATCAGGAGCCAGAACAGCCCCAGGGTGACGACCGTCAGCGGGAAGGTGACGATCTTCAGGAGCAGCCCCACCGTTGCGTTGATGAATCCGATGATGACGGCGGCGACGAGGGCCGCGAGGACTCCGCTTATTTCGAACCCCGGGATGATCCAGGCCGTGATCCCCACGGCGAGGGCCATGATGCCCCAGTGAATCAGCATGCGAACCATGTCAGTCTCCTCCTTCGGGCGGGTGCGCCCCGGCCGGCGGCTCCCAGGCGAGGCGCGGCTGGCGCGCGGCGAGTACCTCGTCGGCGCGCCGGATCGGGGTGGTGTGCGGGGCCGAGCGCACCCGTTCGGGATGCTCCTCCGCCTCCCGGCAGATCTGTTCGAGGATCTCCACGAAGCGGTCGAGCGTTTCGGGCGTTTCGGTCTCGGTCGGCTCGATCATGACCGCCTCGGCGACGATGGTCGGGAAATAGACGGTCGGGGCGTAGATCCCGAAATCGAGCATCCGCTTGGCCAGGTCGAGTGCCGAGACCCCGGTCTTCTCCTTCAATTCCTTCGCCGAGAGGACGAATTCGTGTTTGCAGACGGTGTCGTAGGGGAGGGTCAGGCTGTGCCTCAGCCGTTCCTTGAGGTAGTTGGCGTTGAGCACGGCCAGGCGGGACACCGCGCCCAACCCGTCCGAACCCATGGTGAGGATGTAGGCGAAGGCCCGCAGGATGACGCCGATGTTGCCGTGAAAGCCGGAGATCCGCCCGATGGAGTCGGGGCCCGCCGGCGCGAAGCGGTAACCGGCCGCGTCGCGCACGATCACCGGGGAGGGGAGGAACGGCTCGAGCTTCGGGCCGACCAGGATGGGCCCCGCGCCGGGGCCCCCGCCGCCGTGCGGGGTGGAAAAGGTCTTGTGCAGGTTGAGATGCACGACGTCGAAGCCCATGTCCCCGGGGCGCGTCGTGCCGACGATGGCGTTCAGGTTGGCGCCGTCGTAGTAGAGGAGGCCCCCCGCCTCGTGCACGGCCCGGGAGATCTCCAGCACCTGGCGTTCGAAGAGCCCCAGGGTGTTGGGATTGGTCATCATGATGCCGGCCAGTTCGGCGTTCAGCCAGGGGCGGATGGCGTCGAGCGTGACGATCCCCCCGGAACTGGGGACGACGCGGATGTCGAAGCCGGCGATGTGGGCCGAGGCCGGGTTGGTGCCGTGGGCCGAATCGGGGACGAGCAGCACGCGGCGCGCCGGTTCCCCGCGCTTGCGGAACCAGGCCCGGAACAGCTTCATCCCGGTGAACTCCCCGTGCGCCCCCGCGAAGGGCTGCAGCGTCCCCGCCTTCATCCCGGTGATGGCGCAGAGGCTCTCGATCGTGCGGTGGAGGATCTCGAGGATCCCCTGGACGGTGGGGACCGGCTGCAGCGGGTGGATGTCCCGGAACCAGGAGGCGACCTCGTCGTTGATTTTGGGATTGTACTTCATGGTGCACGATCCCAGGGGGTAGAAACCGAGGTCGACCGCGTGATTGCGGTGCGAGAGCCGGGTGTAGTGGCGGACGGCGGCGGGCTCGGAGACCTCGGGGAGGGGGGCGGGGGTTTCCCGCAGCAGCCGCGGTCCGAACATCGTCTCGAGGTCCGGCTCGGGGACGTCGCACTCCGGGGTGCGGTATCCCGTCCGGCCCGGGCGGGACTGCTCGAAAATCAGCGGTTCGGTCATGCGATCACCTTTCGGATCAGGTTCACGTAGCGGTCCATCTCGGCCCGCGTCCTCTTTTCGGTGACCGCCACGAGCAGCCGGTTCGGGTCGCCGCCCCCGAATTCGTCGAGCGGGACCCCCGCCAGGATCCCCTCCTCGAGCAGGGCGTCGGCCGTGCCCCGGGCGGGGCAGGGGAGGTCGAGGACGAACTCGTTGAAATAGGGGCGGTCGTAGGCGAGGCGGGCCGGGGTTTCCGCCGTGATGCGCCCGGCGAGGTAGCGGGCCTTGTGCGCGTTCCGGGCGGCGATCCGGCGCACCCCCTCCCGCCCGACCGCGGTCAGGTAGGCGGCGACGGCCAGGGCGGCCAGCGCCTGGTTGGTGCAGATGTTGGAGGTCGCGCGCTCGCGCCGGATGTGCTGCTCGCGCGCCTGCAGCGTCAGCACGAACGCCCGCGCGCCGTCGCGGTCCACGGTTTCGCCCACGATCCTCCCGGGCATGAGCCGCATCAGGCTCCGGCTCGAGGCGATGTAGCCGACCCCCGGCCCCCCGAAATTCTGCCCGAGGCCGAAGGGCTGCCCGCTCCCCACGCCGATGTCCGCCCCCCACTCCCCCGGGCTTTTCAGGATCCCCAGGGACATCGGGTTCGCCGAAACGATCAGCAGCGCCCCGCTCCTGCCGAGGCGCGCGGCGATCCCGGTCAGGTCCTCCACGATCCCGTACCGGTTCGGGCTCTCCACCAGCACGCACGCCAGGTCGTCCCCCTCGAGCTTCTCCAGCCCGTTCCAGTCGGTCGCCCCCCCCGATTCGGGCAGGCGCGCGATTTCGGCCCCGGAATCGGAAAAGAAGGTTTCGAGGACCGCGAGCGTGTGGGGGTGCACCAGGGGGGAGACCCCGAGGACGCGCGCCCCCTTGCGCGCGCTGCGCGCCATGGCGCAGGCCTCCGCGGCGGCCGTGGCGCCGTCGTAGAGCGAGGCGTTCGACACCGGCAGGCCGGTGAGGAGCGTGATCATGGTCTGGTACTCGTAGATCGCCTGCAGCATCCCCTGCGACGCCTCCGCCTGGTAGGGGGTGTAGGAGGTGAGGAATTCGGTCCGTCCCGCCACGAAGGGGACGATCGAGGGGACCAGGTGGTCGTAGCAGCCGGCCCCGAGGAACGACACGCAGGTCCGGCCGGCGCTGCTGAGGCGCTCGAACTCCCGGTAGACCTCGCTTTCGCAGAGCCCCGGGGGGAGGCCGGGCGCCCCGGCGGCGCGGAGCGCCGGCGGGATGTCCGTAAAGAGGTCCTCGAGGCTCTCCACGCCGATGGTGCGGAGCATCCGCGCGACATCCTCGGGGGTGTGGGGGAGATAGGCGAACGTGTTCATGGCCGTTGTCCCTTTCCCGGGGTGGAATCGGCGGCTGCCGCCGGGGCCGGCCGCGCCGCGCGGCGGTAGAAGGGGAGGGCGCGCGCCCGCGCGCGTTTCCACCGGCCGCGGATGTCGATGGCGAACTCCTGCTCCGCCGACGCGTCCCGGCGCACCAGCGCCATGGCGCCGAAGATGCCGACCGTGGGGCATTTGCCCCCGCTCGTGACCCGCCCGACGTCCGCTCCCCCCTGCCGGACGGCAAACCCCGTCCGCGCCACCGCGGTGTCGATCATCTCGAGCCCGATCCGATGCCTGGCCGCCCCGTCCAGGGCTACGGCTTCGAGCGCCCCCCTGCCCGAAAAATCCCCCTTGTCCAGGTCGACGAAGCGTCCGAGCCCGGCTTCGAGGGGATTGATGCCGGGGTCCAGCTCCTGGCCGTAGAGGGGCATCCCGGCTTCGAAGCGGAGAGTGTCGCGGGCCCCGAGCCCGCAGGGAACCAGGCCGAGAGGGGCCCCGGCCTCCAGGAGCGCGCGCCACAGGGCGGGGGCGTCGGGGGCGTCGACGAACAGCTCGAAGCCGTCCTCCCCGGTGTACCCGGTGCGCGAGACCAGGGCGGGGATCCCCGCGACGCGGATTCCGGGGAGAAACCGATAATTCCCCAGGCCCGCAAGGTCCGCGTCGCAGCGCGCGGCCAGGATCTCCAGCGCAGCCGGACCCTGCAGCGCGACCTGCGCGGTCCGAAGGGTCACGTCCTCCATCTCGGGGAGGGGGCGGCCGGAGCGGGTCCAGCGATTCGGCCCGGCGCACCACTCGAGGACGCGCGCACGGTTGGCGGCGTTGACCACCAGGTCCAGCGACTCCTCCCCCAGCCTGCAGATGACGATGTCGTCGATGCACCCCCCGTTTTCGGCGCACAGGAGCGAGTACCGGCAGCGGCCGGAATCCGCCCCCGGCAGGGAGTTGGTCGCCAGCCAGTCGACATAGGCCGCGGCGTGCGGGCCGCGGACCCGGATCCTTCCCATGTGGGAGACGTCGAACAGCCCGGCCGCCGCGCGGACCGCGTGATGTTCCGCCAGGATCCCGCGGTCGAAGTGGAGCGGGAGCCTCCAGCCGGCGAAATCCACGATCCTTGCCCCGGGCAGGCGGCTGGTGCATTCATGGAGCGGTGTCTGGTTCATGCGGCGTCTCCGATAAACGTTGAGGCTATCATACCCGGATCGGGGCCGAAAAACGACAGGATCGGGGCGCATTCCCGATAAAGGGAGCGCTTGCGGAGGGCGGGGGTTTTAGAGGATACTATGCGAAATTCCGGGTGTCGCAGGGGTTTTTGGGCCCGGAGACGGAGTTGACCGGAGGAGTTCCCCATGAGACGTGGAATCGATGGCCCCCTGGTCGCGGGCTGCCTCCTCGCCGCGCTCCTTGCGGCCGGGACGGGAAGCGGCGCCATGGCCCAGGTCTTCTCCGGGGAGCTGACGATGCATTCCCGCACCACGGGGTCCGGGCCGGGCGTCTCCGATTCCACCGCTACCGAGTACTTCGGCCGGAGCGCCATGCGCACCCGCACCGAGGGGGGCGACGACAGCATCATCCGCTTCGACGAAAAGAGGATCCTCACGCTCGATCACCGTGCAAAAACCTACTCCGAGGTGACCTTCGCACAGCTCCAGGCGATGCTCGACCGGGCGGGCGAGGCGCTGGAGGAGCACGGGGAGGAACTGGAGACGGTCAGGAAGATGATGGGGCTGGACGGCATGGCCGTCACGGTCGTCAGGGCCGGCCCGGGCGAAACGATCGCGGGCTACCCGACCGAGAAGGTCCTCCTCCGGGGGCCGATGGAGATCGAGCTGCACGTCGCGCCGGGGCTGAAGATCCCCCCCGCCTATTACGACATGATGAAGCTGCGGACGCCGGACAACCCGCTGCTCGACATGAAGAAGCTGATCGATGAGATGAAGCGGATCGAGGGCTTCCCGCTGAAGACGGTGACGGCCATGAAAATGATGAACATGGAGATGAAGACGACCCGGGTGGTCACCTCGATCGAGCAGGGGGCGATCCCCGCCTCCGTTTTTGAAATTCCCGCCGGCTACCGGCGCGTCAAGGCGGACTGGGAGGAGTAGCCCCTTGCCTTGCTTCCGGAAAGAATCCGATCCCAACAAGAAACCCCTATGATGGCGGACGCTATGACGACAAGTCGTGATCAGAAAGTTCTCTTCGGGCATCCCGTGGGGCTGTACACGCTGTTCTTCGCCGAGATGTGGGAGCGCTTCTCCTATTACGGCATGCGGGCCCTGCTGGTCTTCTACATGATCAAGGGGTTCCTCAATTTCACCGACGGGCGGGCCTACGCCATCTACGGGGCCTACACGGCCCTGGTCTACGCCACCCCCTTCATCGGCGGCATGCTGGCGGACCGGCTCCTGGGGGCGCGGCGCGCGGTCGTGATCGGCGGCCTGCTCATGGCGATGGGCCACCTGCTGATGACGGTCGAGCACGAACTGGCGTTTTTCTTCGCGCTGGCCCTCCTGATCTGCGGCAACGGCTTCTTCAAGCCGAACATCTCCACCATTGTCGGTTCCCTGTACGACATCAAGAGCCGCAAGCGGGACGGCGGCTTCACCATCTTCTACATGGGCATCAACCTCGGCGCCGCGATGTCGCCGCTGCTCTGCGGCTATATCGGGGAGACCTACGGCTGGCACTACGGCTTCGGGCTGGCCACGATCGGGATGCTGATGGGGCTGGCCGTGTTCGTCGCCCCGATCCGCGTCACGCAGGCCCTGATCCTCGGTTGCGCCCTCGTCACCGGCGTGGCGCTCCTGTTTTTCCAGAACAACCCCTACCAGCTCGCGGTGAACGTCCTGATCGGGCTCGCGCTCGTCGCCGCCGGCGTCATCGCCTTCGTGGCGCTGGGGCGCGGGGGGCTGCCGGACGAAGCGGGGCGGCCGAAGCGGCCGGAGGCGCTCCGGGAGCGGATGTGGGGCTTCCTCCGGAAGGACCTGGCCGTCTACCTCGGCATCGTCCTGGCGCTCCCCGTACTGGTCGTCCTCATCCGCAGAAGCGAGATCGCCGGCTGGGTGCTGACCCTGTTCGGCCTCGCCGCCTTCGTCTGGCTCGTCGTCGAGGCGCTGCGGGCGGCGCAGATCGAGCGCCACCGGCTCTTCGTCGTCCTCATCCTGATGTTCTTTTCCATGCTCTTCTGGGCCTTCTTCGAGCAGGCGGGGAGCTCGCTCAACAACTTCGCCGACCGCAACGTCGACCGCGTGTTCGAGGAGGGGAGCGTCGCCCCCGGCGATGTCGGGAAGACGCTGCCGCTCAAGCTCAGCCAGGAGCAGCTGGGCTACACCAACGGCGGGGAGATGTTCGCCCTCGACGCGCTCACCACGGCCAGGGAAGAGGGGCGCGACACGGTGGACTGGCGCGTGGACGAGGGGAACGTCGGCATGGGGACGGGCGGGGCCGAGATCCCGGCGTCGCTGTTCCAGGCGGTCAACCCGATTTTCATCCTCCTCTTCGGGCTGGTGTTCACCGGGCTCTGGGCCTGGCTCTCCACCCGCGGCTGGGACCCCAGCACCCCGGTCAAGTTCTCGCTGGGGCTCTTGCAGCTCGGCATCGGGTTTACGGCCCTCTGGTACGGCGCCACGCACGCCGACGGGCGCGGCATGGTCGCCATGGTCTGGCTGATCCTGGGCTACATGTTCCAGACCACGGGGGAACTCTGCCTCTCCCCGGTGGGGCTGTCGATGGTGGTGAAGCTCTCCCCGGCGCGGATGGTGAGCACGGTCATGGGGGCCTGGTTCCTGGCCACCGCCTTTTCCAACTACCTGGCCGGCATGATCGCCTCCCTGACCGGTGTGTCCCACGGGGAAGGGGAGGTGCAGATCATCCCCCCCCCGATCGAGACGGTGGGGCTCTACGGCGACATCTTCGGAAAGATCGCGCTGACGGCCATCGTTTCCGCCCTGATCTGTTTCGCGCTGTCCCCCCTGCTGCGGCGCTGGATGCACGAGGAGGAATAGGGGACAGTCACCACTGTCCCC
>CAZWXG010000090.1:3445-10439 GCA_964637825.1 uncultured Acidobacteriota bacterium | reverse complement strand
TTCGCCCGGTCGGGAAGGACGAACGTTTCCATCGGCGGGCTGAAGGGGATGGGGACGTCCAGCCCGCAGACCCGGGCCGGGGCCGCTTTGAGCCGTGCGAAGGTCGGGCGGTCGGACGTCGCCAGGGCGACGATCTCGGACGCCGCGCTGCAGGTCTGGCAGGCCTCGTCGACCACCACGAGGCGCCCCGTCTTGCGGACCGAGCGGAGGATGGCGTCCCGGTCGAGCGGGACCAGCGTCCGGGGGTCGATCACCTCCGCCGATATCTTCCCCTCCAGTTCCGCCGCAGCCTCCAGGGCCACGTGCGCCATCCGGCCCAGGGCCACCACGGTCACGTCCGACCCCCGCTTGCGGACCGCCGCCTTGCCGAAGGGGAGGAAATACTCCTTCTCCGGCACCTCGGCCTCGGTCCGGCCCAGCATGAAAGGTTCGAAGGAGATGACGGGGTTGGGGTCGACCAGGGCCGTCTTGAGGAGCCCCTTGACGTCGTAGGGCGTCGTCGGCAGGAGGATCTTGAGCCCCGGCACGTTCATGAACATGGAGTAGGGGCTGATGGAGTGCTCCGCGGCCCCGGAAAAGCCCGCGCCCACCGTCATGCGGATCAGGACGGGGAACTTCGCCTGGCCGCCGAACATGTAGGTGATCTTGGCGGCGTGGTTCATGATCTGGTCCAGGGCGACGAAGCCGAAGGTGGCCATCCGGAGGTTGACCACCGTCCGGAACCCCGATCCCGCCAGCCCGACGGCCGCTCCCACGAAGCTGTTTTCCGCGATCGGCGTGACCCTCACCCGTTCCGTCCCGAACTCCCGGGCGAGGTCGGCCGCCAGGTCGGTCGACAGGTGGACGCAGCGCGGGTTCTTGCGGAATTCCTCCTGGATGGCCTCGTTCGCCGCCTGGTCATAGGTGATCTTGCGCATGCTTCCCTCGCTCGGTTTAACTGGAATAGACGTCGTGCAACGCGTCCTGCGGTTGCGGGTAGGGGCTGCGGAGGGCGAAGTCGTGTGCCGCGTCGACCTGCCGCATGATCTTTTCGTCGATCGCCCGGACCTTCGCGGGTGAGAGCACGCCGCGGTCGCGCAGCTTCTTCTCCAGGGCGGCCACCGGGCATTTCCTCTTCCACTCTTCCAGTTCCCCGGCGGGGCGGAGGTCCTCCAGCCCCTGCGAAAGGAAATGCTTGTGCCAGCGGTAGGTGCGGCATTCCAGGAAGAAGGGGCCTCCCCCTTTGCGGATCCCGGCGACGGCGGCGCCCGCGGCGCGGTAGACCTCCTCCGCGTCGTTGCCGAAAATCACCCGGGCGGGGATGTTGTGCGCCTTGGGGATCCGGGAGATCTCCCCGGCGGCCATGGCGTAGGCGGCCGGGGTGTTGACCCCGTACTGGTTGTTCTCGCAGACGAACAGGAGCGGCAGCTTCCAGATCCCCGCCAGGTTCAGGGCCTCGTGGAATTCCCCTTCGTTGCAGGCCCCGTCGCCGAAAAACACCGCGGCGATGTCCCCTTTCCCCTCCAGTTGTGCGGCGAAGGCGGCACCGGTGGAGATCGGCAACCCGGCGCCCACGATGCCGTCCGCCCCCAGCATCCCCACGCTGAAGTCGGCGATGTGCATCGATCCCCCCTTCCCCTTGCAGTACCCGGTCTTCCTGCCGTAGATTTCGGCCATCATCCGCTTCAGGTCGGCGCCCTTGGCGATGCAGTGGCCGTGTCCGCGGTGGTGGCTGACGATGCGGTCCCGCCGCGTCAGGTGCCGGCAGACGCCGGCGGCGATAGCCTCCTGCCCTATGTAGGAGTGGACGAATCCCGGGATATTCCCGGCGAAGACCTCCCGGACGAGGCGCTCCTCGAAGCGGCGGATCGTCAGCATGGTGGTATAGAGTTCGATCAGGACCTTGTCGTCGGGCTGCACGGAATCCCCCTTTGTCAGAACTGCGCGATCGTGGTGTCGAAGGCGCGCGCGGCCGCCTCCCCGAGGGGCAGGGTCCGCAGTTCGCGGCTCAGGACCTCGATCCCCCAGGGGCCGTCGTACCCCGCCGCGAGGATCCGGCTGACGAATCCCTTGATGTCGAATTCCCCCTCCCCGCAGAGCCTGCGGTGGTTGATGGTGTCCTCGTGCAGGCTCCAGGGGCACTGGAGCGTCCCGTCGTTGATCTCGACCCCCAGGAGAAAGCGGGAGGGGATGCGGGCGACCTCCTCGTAGGGGATCCCCAGCTTGACGACGTGCCAGAGGTCGATCATGATGCCGCCGTTCTCCCGGTCCGCCCCCGAGACCATCTCCAGGGTTTCGGGCAGCGTCTTGATCATCGCGTCGACGATGAGCTCGAACAGGATGCGGGTCCCGTAGTCGCGCGCGTCGTCGCACAGGGCGGCGAAGGATTCGATCAGCCGGGGCATGGGCGTGACCTGGGAATCGAAGTCGCCCGCCTTGATATGGCGGGCGCCCAGCGCCTCCGCCGCCTTGAGCAGCCGGTGCTTGACCCGGTCCGACTCCTTTTTCTTCTCCCCCTCCAGGAACCAGTCGGAGATGAACTCCAGCTCGACGTGGCGGATGTTGTTGTCGTCGAGGATATGCCGCATTTCCCGGAGCGACCGTCGCTCGAGGGTGTGCTCGAGGTCCGCCTCCTTCAGGCCGATCCCCGCGAACCCCGCCCGCGCCGCGGCTTCCACCCGGTCCCGGAAATCGAAGGGGCTGAATTCCTGCTCCGAGTGGGGATGAACGTTCCCCGCGATCGTCCAGTAGGACGCGATCAGATCGACCTTTTCCATGCGCGCACTCTCCTTGCAAAACCCGACCCATCCTATGCGAACGCGCCCCGCGGAGTCAATCGGGTTGGAGCGTGCCCCGCGGCGGGGGGGCCGCGCCGTCACGCGTCGTCGATGATGCGGTTCAGGACGGGGCTGGGGCGCATCGCGGCCGTGGTCCGGGCGATATCGGGGTGGTAGTACCCCCCCATGTCGACCGGGTGCCCCTGGGCGGCGATCAGTTCGGCGTGGATCCGTTCCTCGTTCTCCCCGAGGAGGCGCGCGAGCGGCGCGAAACGCGAGCGCAGGGGATTGTCCCCGGCATGGTCGGCCAGCGCCCGGGCCCAGTAGAGGGCCAGGTAGAAGTGGCTGCCGCGGCAGTCGATGCCGCCCAGCTTGCGGGCGGGGGACCGGTCGTGCTCGAGGAAGGCCTCGATGGCGCCCCCGAGCGTTTCGGAGAGGATCGCGGCCGCGGTGTTCCGAAAGGTCGTTCCCATATGTTCCAGGGAAGCGGCCAGACCGGAGAATTCCCCGAGGGAATCCCAGCGCAGGTAGTTTTCCTTTACGAACTGCCGCACGTGCTTGGGCGCGCTCCCGCCGGCGCCGGTTTCGAACATCCCCCCCCCGGCCAGGAGCGGCACGATCGACAGCATCTTGCCCGAGGTGCCGACCTCGAGGATGGGGAAGAGGTCGGTCAGATAGTCGCGCAGGACGTTGCCCGTCACCGAAATGGTGTCGAGCCCGCGCCGGAGGCGCCCGAGCGAGTACCGCATCGCCTCGACCGGAGTCATGACGCGGATCTCGAGCCCTTCGAGGTCGCTCCCCCGGAGCTCCCGCTCGACCTTCCGGAGGACCTCCGCGTCATGGGCCCGCCCGGGGTCGAGCCAGAAGACCGCGGGGGTGCCGCTCTGGCGCGCGCGCCGGACGGCCAGCTGCACCCAGTCCCGGATGGAGGCGTCGGTCGTCCGGCAGGAGCGGAAGATGTCCCCGGGTTCCACCTCCCGGCTGATCAGGGTTTCCCCGGTATCGGCGCGGCGGATGCGGATGACGCCCGGTCCGGGGGCGATGAAGGTCTTGTCGTGGGAACCGTACTCCTCCGCCTGCTGCGCCATGAGTCCGACGTTCGGCACGCTCCCCATCGTCGCCGGATCGAAGGCGCCGTTTTTCACGCAGTCTTCGACGATGGTCTTGTAGATCGTGGCGTAGCAGCGGTCGGGGATGACGGCCTTGGTGTCGTGCAGCCGGCCGTCCGGCCCCCACATCTTTCCCGAGTCGCGGATCATGGCGGGGATGGACGCGTCGATGATGACGTTGTTGGGGACGTGGAGGTTGGTGATCCCCCGGTCCGAATCGACCATGGCCAGCTCCGGCCGCTCCTCCATGGTCTTCCGGATGTCCGACTCCAATCCCGCGCGCGCATCCGGGCCGAGGGATTCCATCCTTGCGTACAGTTCTCCCAGACCGTTGTCGGGGTTGATTCCCAGCCGGGCGAAGAGGTCGGCGTGCTTTGCGAATACGGGCTCCAGGAAGGTGCTGACGGCGTGTCCGAAGATCACCGGGTCGGACACCTTCATCATGGTGGCCTTCACGTGGAGCGAGAAGAGGACCCCCCGCTCCCGGGCGTCGGCCATCTCCCCCCGGTAGAAGGCGCGCAGTTCGCGCACATTCAGCACGGCGGCGTCCAGGACGTCCCCCGCGCGGAGCCCCGGCCCCTGTTTCAGCACGGTGACGGTCCCGTCTTCGGCCGCGAATTCGTAGCGCGCCTCCCCCGCGCGCTCCACGGTGACGGCCCTTTCGCTTTCATAGAAGTCGCCGCTGGACATGTGGGAGACGTGGGTCAGGGACTCCGGGCTCCAGGCGCCCAGTTTCCGGGGGTGCTTCCGGGCGAACGCCTTGACGGCGGGGGGGAGGCGCCGGTCCGAATTCCCCTCCCGGATCACGGGGTTTACGGCGCTGCCGAGCACGATGTCGTAGCGCGCGCGGATTTCCTTTTCCCGGTCCCCATCGGGGGCCTCCGGATACTCGGGGACGGCGTACCCCTGCGCCTGCAGCTCCCGGACGGCGTCGACCAGCTGGGGGACGGACGCGGAGATGTTGGGGAGCTTGATGATGTTGGCTTCGGGCTTCAGGGTGAGTTCCCCCAGCCGGGTCAGCCAGTCGGGCACCCGCTGCGCCTCGGTCAGCCATTCGGGGAAATTGGCCAGGATCCTCCCGGCCAGGGAGATGTCGGCCAGCTCGACGCGGATGCCCGTTTGCCGGGCAAAGGCCTGAAGGATCGGGAAGAAGGAGAGGGTGGCCAGCGCCGGCGCCTCGTCCGTCCAGGTCCAGTAAATGGTCGATTCCAAGGGTTTGTCCGTCACGATTGCGCCCCCCTTCTCTTCGATGATGTTATATCATGGGGACAAGGTTGAGAAGGCTTCCAAAAGCCCGGGTAAAATTTTGGATATCTTGGAATATTTTCGGACAATAAGTTCCATTAGGTGGAATGCGTTGACGCATGGTGGAATGCGGCCTAATCTTATGGAGAGGCAATCCTAATCTCTCTGGAGGTCCGCCATGAAAATATTGCGAGTGAACATGAAGGATACAGGGATTCGTTGGGAACCCGTTCCCAAGGAATATGAGCAGCTTGGCGGAAGAGCCCTCATCGCCCGCCTCCTCCTGAACGAAATTCCCCCCGCCTGCGACCCCCTGGGGCCGCACAACAAGCTCCTGTTCACCCCCGGGCTGCTGGGGGGGGCCATCGTCCCCACGGCCGGGCGGCTCTCGGTCGGGGCCAAGAGCCCGCTGACGGGGGGGATCAAGGAGGCCAACGCCGGCGGGACTGCCGGGGACACCCTGGGCAAGTGGGGCATCAAGTCGATCGTGGTGGAAGGGCAGCCGGCCGCCGGGGAGTTTTTCATCCTGGTCGTGGACGGGGACGCGGCCGAACTGCTTCCCGCCGGCGACATCCGCAACATCGGCACCTACGCGACCGCCGACCGGCTCCAGGAGCGCTACGGGGAGGACGCGACCGTCATTTCGATCGGTCAGGCGGGCGAATTCCTGATGTCGGGGGCGGGAATCGCGGCGACCGGGGAGCGCGACCAGCGCAGCAACCACGCCGCGCGCGGCGGCTTGGGCGCCGTCATGGGGAGCAAGGGGCTGAAGGCCGTCGTCATCAAAAAGGCGCTGGGCAGGGCGGTCCGGATGCACGACGACAAGCTCTTCCGCACCGCCTGCAAGGAGTTCGCCCAGGCCCTGATCACGAGCCCCAAACTGGGGGTCAAGGGATCGCAGCACCTGTACGGCACGGCTTCGATCGTCGGCGCCGTCAACGAGATGGGGGCGCTGCCGACGCGCAATTTCTCCTCGGGGCAATTCGAGGGCGCGGCCGGGCTGCGGGGCGAAAAGCTCCGGGAAATCATCCTCGCCCGCGAGGGGAAGGTGGGCACCCGCTGCATGCCCGGGTGCGTCATCGCCTGCCGCAACCTTTTCACGGACAAGGCGGGCAAGCCGGTGGTCGGCACCGTGCAGTACGAGACCATCGGGCTCGTCGGCTCCAACCTGGGGCTCGACAAGCTCGACGACGTGGCGACCCTGAACTACATGTGCAACGATTTCGGGCTGGACACCATCGAGACCGGCGCCGCGCTCGGCGTCGCCGTCGAGGCGGGCCTGGCGAAATTCGGGGATATCGACAGCCTCGTCGGGCTGCTCCGGCAGGTGGGCGAGGGGACGGTCGTGGGCCGCATGATCGGGTGCGGGTGCGTCACCACGGGGAGAGTCCTGGGAGTGCGCCGGGTGCCGGCCGCGGTCGGCCAGGCGATGCCGGCCTACGACCCGCGCGCGCTGAAGGGGAACGGCGTGACCTACGCGACCTCCCCGCAGGGGGCGGACCACACCGCGGGCAACGCCTTCGGTGCCCGGCTCGAGGTCAACCCCCTCGGGGTCGAGGGGCAGAAGGAGCTCTCCCTGAAGCTGCAGATCATCGCCGCCATGCTCGACAGCACGGGGTTGTGCCTCTTCGCCCGTCCGCCCGTCATTTCGAAGCCGCAGCTGATGCTCGACATGATCAACGGCATTTACGGCTGGGGCTGGACGATCGCGGACTACGACCGGTCGAACCGGGAGGTGCTGCGCACGGAGCTCGAGTTCAACCGCCGCGCCGGGTTGACCCCGAACGACTACCGGATCCCGGAATACATGCGCGAGGAGCCGCTGCCGCCCCACAACACGGTGTTCGACGTCCCCGATTCCGACCTGGATTCGGTGTTCGACAC
>CAZWXG010000090.1:0-3345 GCA_964637825.1 uncultured Acidobacteriota bacterium | reverse complement strand
CCCACAACACGGTGTTCGACGTCCCCGATTCCGACCTGGATTCGGTGTTCGACACGCTGTAGGGACAGGGTCCTAGGGGCAGCGCAGCACGCCCCGGGCCCAGAGGCAGTGGCCGCAGACGGGGAACGGGTTGCCATGGCAATCGGTCTCGTTCCCCTCGGCGAATTCGCATCCGCAGCAATCGATGCAGGGCGAAAAGTCGAATGTCCTCACCCGCTCCCTGAACGCGGCGTAATCGGGCTGCCGCCAGATCGACGCCAGGGACCGTTCCGTCAGGCTCCCGTATTCGCAGCGCCGGAACGCCTTCTTCCAGTCCCGGATATAGCAGGTGTAGGAGTGCAGCAGCGGCGGGCAGGGGCTGACCCCGCCGTGGCAGGACACCGACAGGCTCCCGGGCCGGATGAAGGGGCAGTAGTTGTTCCGCTGCCCCAGGTTGAGGTCGAGATAACTCAGATTCGCCTGCCGGCGGGCCACGGTGGCCACGGCCTCGAGGTTCTCCCGGCTCCAGTCCATCCGGGGGAGGATCCAGAGCGGGTTGCGGGGGTCCCCCCCGGACTCGTGGCTGGTGGGGGTCAGGTCGTAGAGGATCTGGTCCTGGAGTTCGGGCGCGTAGGGCAGCACGTTGGAAACCAGGATGAAGGACGCCCGGATCTTTTTGGCGATCTCCTGCAGCCCGGGCAATTCGTGGATGTTGCTCTTCATCGCCACGAACTCGATCCCGATCCGCACCGGCGCCGGCGGCATGGAATCGAGCACGTCCTCCAGGGGGTAGATGTAGTCGGCGCTCTCGAGGGGGGGCGAAGGCTCGCCGGCCAGTTCCCGGAGCCGCGCCATGGTTTTCTCTTTCACCCCCCTTCCGGCGTCGGGCGGCGTCGTATGCTTCACCAGGCTCCAGAGGTAGAGGGTGCGGACGTTGCCCACGATCCGGTCGAGCGACGCCCCGGGCCGGACGGCGCCGTGCGAAGGGTCCGACGTCCCGTCGATGGAGACGGTGACCTGGTCCAGCCCGGCATCGATCAGGCGTTCCGCCAGCTCCGAAGTCAGGAGCATCGCGTTGGTCGTCATTTCGGTCCGCAATCCGCGGTCGTGGGCCAGCCGGATCATGTCGGGGAAGCGGGGGTGCAGGAGCGGCTCCCCGAAACCGGCGAAGGCGATCGTTGTCGCCTCCGGGAAATCGGCCAGCCCCTCGATCAGGTCCCGGTATGCGGGCCAGGCCAGGTCCTCGAACGATTCGTCCCAGGAGTGGCGGATGCAGGTGACGCAGCTGAGGTTGCAGCGGTTGGTGGGTTCTACGTAGATCTTGGTCAGGGGGTCGGAGGCGCGCTTCTCGTCGTTCATCAAACTGTGGGTTCCTTAGCCCCGGCGTACCTGGACCCGCCTCCCGCCGGCGGGGCCGGCGGGAGACGGCGGTGGCAGGGTTAGCCACCCTCCATGTGGGGATAGAGCTGGACGAAGTCGCCGTCCCTGATGACGCTGTCCAGGGGGGCCCAGACGCCGTTGAGGAGCAGCATCCCCACGCTGTCGGGGGGGAAGCCGAGCCGGGCCTCGAGCTCCGGCAAGGTCAGGGATGCGCCGATATCGAGCGTTTCCCGGCTCTTGCCCGCCAGCTCCGCCAGCATCAGGTTGTATTCCAGCTCGATCATGGCGTGTCTCCTAGCGCAGGACCCCCTTCTGCATCTCCTCGTCGGAGAGGTCGAACACCGAATTGTTGGGAGGCAGGGGGATCCGGTACATGTACTCCGGCAGCTTGTCCTGGGAAGGGGCGATGCCGGCCTTGACGTTGTACTCGTACTCCAGGCGCGCGGTCTCGTGTCCCTGCTCCCAGAACTCCTCCACCGTCATCTTGTCGCCGCAGATGCCGTAGGCGAACCGGGTGAAGAGGTCCGGTTTCTTGAACAGGTAGGCCCGGACGAAGATGCAGAAGCCCGTGTTCTCCAGCCCGGCCATCTGCAGCTGGGTCTTGCGGGACAGGTCCCCCTGGCCTTCGGTGGCCAAGGGCGGCATGGTGGCGCGCGCCCCGTAGAGGTTGCCCATGGTGTGGTCGGCTCCCATGGGGTTCATGGCGAAGGTGACGCCGTTCCCCTTCAGGGCCCGGGGATCGTAGGCGGGCATCGCCTGCCCCTTGGTCATCGGCAGGTCGTTGATCCCGAACACCTCCCCCGTGATCTTGACGCCGTTGCCGATCACGCGCCCCAGCGGCGTGGCGGCTTCGACCTCGGCCAGCAGCTTCATGAAGCTCTCCTCGTTGCCGAACTCGGCCAGGCCCGCTTCCGCGGCCACTCCCAGGGCGGCCCCGATCTCGATGGCGTCCTGCCCCAGGTCGTTCACCTTGTCGTTGAGGTGGGCGATGCTGTCCAGGCTGCCGAGGCACAGGTTGGAGCCGAGGAGCGACAGGTTTTCGTACTGGAGGGTGGAGCAGCTGGCCTTGCCGTTCTCGTCGGGGAAGACCGAGAGGCACTTGATCATGCAGCCGTTCATGCACGACTGTCCCGTCTTGCCGTCGCCGCCGCGGGCGCGGATGAGCTCGACCATCTTCTCGCCGCCGATTTCGGTGTGAAAGTCGAAGGCGCCCAGGGTGAAATTGCGGGTGGGGCACAGACCCAGCTCGTTGACGATCTTGAACATGCCGGAGGTGCCGTAGGTCTGGTTGCTCTTCTTGATGGTGGGCATGGCGTCGATGAGCATCTGGTGGAACTCCTTGGCGGCCTCGTTGAAGACGGCCTTGTCGAAGTATTCCACCTTGGAGATCTTGGCCGGGACGATGACGATGGCCTTCAGCCGCTTGCTCCCCATCACGGCGCCCATCCCCCCGCGCGCCGCGAAGCGCATCTCCCCGCGGGGGGCGGCGACGGCGATGCCGGCGCCGCGCATCATGCGTTCGCCGGTGGGGCCGTTGCAGATGACGCCGGCCTTGTCGCCGAACCGCGCCCTCAGCGTCTTGAAGGTGTCGCGCACCCCCAGGTACTGGAGCTCGTTCATGGCTTCGAGCCGGATCCCCTCATCGGAAATCACCAGGACGTAGCTGTTGGTGTCGTCGGCGGCGGGCAGCCGTTCGATGATGACGGCCCGGATGTTGTGGCGCGCGAGGTCGTTCCCCGCCGTGCCTCCCGAGCTGGCTTCCTTGATCCCCTGGGTGAGCGGGCTCTTCCCCCCCACGGAGAGCCGGCCGGAACTGGAGAGCAGGGTGCCGCCCAGCAGGCCGGTGCAGAAGATGAGCTTGTTGTGGATCCCCAGGGGCTCGCAGGTCGCGTCGACCTCATCGGTGAGAAAGCGGGCGATAAAGCCGCGGGCGCCGTAGCTGTTGTATTTCCCGGCGTCCTCCTGGGTGATTCCCTTGGTTTCCAT
>CAZWXG010000089.1:0-10555 GCA_964637825.1 uncultured Acidobacteriota bacterium | reverse complement strand
TGGCCAGCAGGGGTTCGGAGACCAGGTGGCCGCCGAAATGAAACTGGTCGGGATCGACCCCCGCCCCGGCGCGCACGCCGAACCGGGTCTCGGCCATCGCGCCGGCCGCGGCAAAAAACATCAGCATTCCCAGCAACAGGACCATTCTCTTCTTGATCATCGAAATTCAGCTCCTTGGTAACGGTCTGCCGTCATGGCGACGGCTATACCTAAGCAAACGGGGTTCCAGAAGGCGCGGGACCAGGAAAATACCGTAAAATTTGCAATTATTGGATTTGCACATCCGGGGCTTCGGATGGGCGGGCGTCCGGACCGGGAAATTTTCCTCGTTCGGGGCCTCGGTCAAATCGGCGATGACGAATGGGCGGGGATCGACTGGTCCGAAGCGCAGCCGCGGATGGCGGCGATGAGGTCCTCGGCGGGGCACCCCTTGCTGAGATACGCCACGGCCCCCGCTTCCCTCATCGCGCCGGCGATCTGGGAGTCGAGGTGCATGGACAGGCCGATGATCCTGGTGCCGGGGACTTCGGTCATGATCCTGCGGCTGACGTCGATTCCCGTCATCTCCCCGAGATTGACGTCCATGACCACCACGTCGGGCTTCAGCTCCCGGGTGAGCGCCATGGCCTCGGCGCCGTCGGCCGCGCCGCCGACCACCTCGATATCCGATTCGAACTGCAGCAGCCCCTTCAGGCCGTCGCGCATGATCTTGTGATCGTCCACGATCAGGACGCGGACCCTCCTGCTCCGGTGCGAGATGGCGCGCATGCCCCTGCCGTCCTCCCGGTCCGGTCGTTCGCCCCGCGCGGCAGCGGGGCCGGGCCGGTCGCCGGCGGGGGCCCACAGCGTAATGACGGTTCCCCTCCCGGGGGCCGAGTCCACCTCCATCCGGCCGCCCAGGTACATGAGGCGTTCCTGGACGCTGAACAACCCGAAGGTCATCTCCCCGGGCTTCCGGTTCCGGAGGATGCCGGGGTCGAACCCCTTCCCCCGGTCGGAAACGATCAGCTTGATCTGCCCGTCGTCGGTCCGCCACAGCGCCAGCCCGGCCTCGGGGACCTCCGCGTGCTTGACGGCGTTGAAGAGAAGCTCGCGCGCGCATTCGAACAGGAGGAACCTCATCTCTTCGCCCGCCGGCTCGGCCGTCTTGTCGGTGCACAGGGTCACCCGGGTGCCGGTCTTGTCCCGGATGTTCCCGGCCAGCCATTCCAGGGCCCCCACGAGTCCCGACTCGTGCAGGGCGGGGGGGCTGAGGTCCAGGGTGAGGGACCGGGACGCTTCCAGGGCTTCCATCAGGATGGCGTCGATGTCGCCCGCCGTCTCCTCCATCCGCTCCCGGCCGGTATCCCGCTGCAGCCGGCTGAGCTGCATGCGGGCGGCCACGATGAGCTGCTGGATATGGTCGTGCAGGATGCCCGCCAGGCGCTTGCGCTCCCGCAGCTCCGCCTGGTTGAGCTGGTTGGCAAGGGCGCGCAGCTGGTCGGCCTGCTGCTTCACCTCGGCCGTCCGTTCCGCCACGCGCTTCTCCAGGGTCTGGTTCAGCCTGCGGACCTCCCGCTCGGCCCTTTTCCGCTCCGTGATGTCCTGGCAGATGCCGAAGCCGCCCAGGAGATTCCGCTCCCCGTCAAATTCCAGGTAGGCTTTTTCCCGCACCCAGCGGGTTTCTCCCCCGGCCAGGATGCGGTGCTCGATGTCGTACGAGGCGTCCCGCATCCCCGCCTGCCATGCGCGGTCCACCAGGCGGCGGTCGCCGGGGTGCACCCCGGCCAGGAACTTTTCGTAGCTCATGGGAGTCCCCGCCGGAATCCCGAAGATCCGGTAGATCTCGTCCGACCAGGTCAGGGTGTCCTGGCGCAGATCGAGGCGCCACCACCCGATCTGCCCGACCTCCTGCGCCCGGGCGAAGTCCTCCCGGCTCTGCCGCAGCGCGTTCTCGGTTTCCTTGAGGCCGTGGATGTCCGTGCTCGTGCCGAACCAGCGGAGGATCCTTCCCTCCGGGTCCCGCATGGGCCACGCGCGCACCAGGAACCACCGGTACCCGCCGTCCCTCCCTCTCGTGCGCAGCTCGTGCTCGAACAGCGCCCCTTCGCGCAACGCCTGTTCCCACCTGTCGACGGTGGGGGCGAGATCGTCCGGGTGCACGATCCCGCTCCAGCCGATCTCTCCCGCCGGGTCGGGATCCTCGCCGGTGTATTCGTAGAAGCGGCGGTTGAACCACTCGATTTCCCCCCGGGTGTTCGCCGTCCATACGACCTCGGGGAGCCCCTCGGCCAGCGCCCTCAGCCGCGCTTCGCTCTGCAGGAGCGATTCCTCGGTCGCCTTCTGTCCGGAGATGTCCTGGATGAGGGCGATGATCCATTTCGGGCTGCCCGCGGAATCCCTCACCAGGGAGACGTTCTTGTGGACCCAGACGCTGCCGCCGTCCTTGTGCAGGTACCGGTTGTCGACCGAAAAGTCGGAGATCCCCCCGGAAAGCATGCGATCGATCAGGTCCAGGTTTTCCGCGGAGTCCGATGGATGGATCAGCTCCTGGAACCGCAGGGCCCGCAGTTCGTCGATCGTATGCCCGGTGATGCGGCAGTAGGCCGCATTCGCGTCGAGGAAGCGGCCCGTGGGGTCGGTCATGGCGAACCCGATGGTGGCGTTGGCGAACGCGCTGCGGAATTTTTCCTCGCTTTCCCGCAGCGCCTCCTCCATCCGGCGGCGCTCGCTGATGTCGGTGCCGATGGCCAGGATCTCGGCCACCTCCCCCTTCTCGTCGAGGATCGGCCGGTTGGTCCAGGCCATCCAGACGCGGCGCCCGTCCCGGCAGACATTCTCGTTGACGTTCTGCACGTAGCGTTCGGGAGAGTTCAGGATGTCCTCGACCAACGCCCTCATGTCGAGGCCCGCGCTGTCGGTTTCGGGAAGCAACACGCCGACGTGCCTGCCGACGATGTCTTCCGCGCGGTAGCCGAAGAAGGCCTGGGCGTAGGCGTTCAGGAAGGTGAGGGTGCCGTCGCTCCTCCAGCGCAGGATGGCGCTGTTGGCGTTCTCGACCAGTTCCCGGTACATCGCTTCGCTCAGGCGCAGCGCTTCCTCGGCATCCCCGCCGGAGCTGTCGGCGCGCTTCGGATCGTTTTCAGGCGGCATCGGCTTCGTCGTTCCTTTCGCCGGAAGTGAACCTATCATAGCAAAATCCGGGGAGACAGGGAGCGCCGTTCGGATAAAAACAGGGTTTTTGCATTCCGGACGGATATGGTCCATATTGTGATAACGACCGGACGATGCCGGCACGCGCCGGCGGGGGAATCTGCCCTATGAGCGGAAAGAAACGGGTGCTGCTGCTGATCCTGATCATGGCCTCGGCGTGCCTGGCGGCCACGGCCGCCGCCAGCCTTCTTCTCTATCGTACGGCGTTCGAGGAGCAGCGGGACATCCTCGTGTCGATCGCGAAGAACCACGCCCGGCTCATCGAGGAACTGACCGCCGCCGAGGGGGACGGGGCGCCGGACCCGTCCGGGGATCTGGAAAGCGCCCTGCTGCGCAAGGTGGCCGACGCCCACAAGCACTTCGAGGGGATCGGCCACACCGGGGAGTTCAAGCTGGCCAAGCGCGTGGGCGGCGACATCGTCTACATCCTGGACCATCGCTACCGGGAGGACAGGCAGGTCCCGGTCCCGCTCGACGGCACCCTGGCGGAACCGATGAGGCAGGCGCTCCAGGGCCGGTCGGGAAGCATGGTGGGCCGGGATTACCGGGGGGTGAAGGTGCTCGCGGCCTACGAGTACGTTCCCGCCCTCGGCTGGGGCATCGTCGCCAAGGTGGACCTGGCCGAACTGAGGGTCCCTTTCGGGCGCGCCGGCCTGATCGCCATGGGCATCGCCGCCGTTTTCGTGCTGGCCGGGGCCCTGCTCTTCATCCGGGTCACCAATCCCGTCGTCGCCCGCCTCGAGGCCCACGCGCGGCACCAGGCGAAACTGGTGCAGTCCCTGCGCCGGAACGAGGAGGAACTGCGCCGGGCGCGCGACGAACTGGAAAGCCGCGTTGAGGAGCGGACCGCCGCCCTGGCCGGGGCCAACGATCGGCTGGAGATCGAGGTGCAGGAGCGCGCCCGGGTCGAGGAAAGGCTGCGGGCCCTCTGGAGCATCGCGGAGAAGGTGAATGCGGAGGCCGCGGAGCTGTGCGATCATATCCTGGAGGGCACGCTCCGGATGACGCGCAGCCGCTATGCGTTCTACGGCTTCCTGAATTCCGACGAGAGCCGGATGACGATGTATTCCTGGTCCCGGGATGCTCTGACCGATTGCCGCATGTCCCCCCTCCCGACCGAATACGCGGTCGATGGCGCCGGCATCTGGGCCGAGGCGATCCGCCAGCGGCAGGTGGTGGTGGTCAACGACTATGGGGCGGACCATCCCGGCAAAAGGGGGCTGCCGGAGGGCCATGTCGCGCTCACCCGGGTCCTGGCGGTGCCCGTCTTCGGCCACAACCGGATCGTCGCCATCGTCGTGGCGGCGAACAAGGAGACCGACTACGACGACGAAGACGTCAGGCAGCTGGAGGCGTTCGCCGGCGGCGTCCAGCTGATCATCGAGCAGCGCCGGATGGAAAGCGCGTTGCGCGATTCGGAACGGGAGTGCCGGCTCCTGTCGCACCAGGTCATCGACGCGCAGGAAAAGGAGAGGAAATGGCTGGCCTACGAGATTCACGACGGCGTCGGCCAGTCGCTGGCCGCCATGAAATACCGCGCGGAGGGGTGTGTCCGGATGGCCGGCGGCGCCCTGCCGGCGGTCGTCGGGGAGCTGAATGCGCTGGTCGGGATGATCCGGGACGCGATCGACGAGGTGCGCAGGATCCAGAACGACCTCCGCCCGGCCTACCTGGACGTGATGGGGCTGCTCGAAACGATGGCCGATTTCTGCGAAGGTTTTCGCGCGACCTACAAGGGGATCGAGGTTTCCCGGCAGATCGACATCACCGAGCCGGAGATTCCCGACGCCCTGAAGGTGCCGATCTTCCGCATTTTCCAGGAAGCGATGAACAACGCCGCCAAGCACAGCCGGGCGGACCGGATTTCCGTACGGCTTCGCAAAGGCGCCCGGATCGAGCTGACGATCACGGATAACGGAGCCGGTTGCAATCCGGCGGACGCCCCCCCCCAGGGCGGGCAGGGCAGGAACCTGGGGCTTTTCAGCATGAGGGAACGGGCCGAACTGAGCGGCGGTTCGCTCCAGTTCGAGTCCGCTCCCGGATCGGGGACCGAGGTCAGGGCCTCCTGGCCCGTTCCCGATGTTTAAACCTCCCCCGGCCGGCAGGCGCGGATGGCGTGAAAGAGCGCGGTGACGGGCTCGTTCTTCCCCAGGCAGACGGCCGCGCCGGCCCGGCGCATCGCCTCGGCGAGGTTTCCGGCCGAGTTCAGGGTATAGCCGATCACCCGGGTGCCGGGGTGCGCCGTGGTGATCCGCCGGGTCGCCTCGATGCCGTCGAGCACCGGCATCTGCACGTCCATGACGATCACGTCCGGATGCAATTCTTCGGCGAGGTCGACCGCTATCCTGCCGTCGGCCGCTTCCCCGACGACGTCCAGATCCGCCTCCCGGCCCAGAACGCGGGCGAGGCTTTCCCTCAGGGCGCGGTGATCGTCGACCAGCAGAATCCTGATATTTTCGCCCATGTCTCGAAACCCGGGGCCGTCAGCGCAAGCGACCGCCTCCATTATCCCGGAGCGGGCGGCCGGCGGATATCGGGGTTTCCCTTATCGGGGGGGTACAAATTCCTGACGGGATGGCGCAGGGGGGAGGGAGGGATCAGGGTTCGAGGGGGGTCAGCCCTTCGCGGACCGCGTACTTGGTCAGCTCGGCGACGCTGTGGATATCGAGCTTCTCCATGATCTTCTGGCGGTGGACCTCGATCGTCTTCACGCTCAGGTTGAAGGAATACGCGATCTCCTTGGTCGACTTTCCCTCGGCCAGAAGCTGCAGCACCTCGCGCTCCCGGGGGGACAGGACCGCGGCTGCGGGGGTTTCCGCCTGCAGGATTCTCCGCAGGTAATCGTCGCGCAGGACGGTGGCGATCTGGGGGCAGAGGTAGGTCTCGCCCGCGAGCACGGCCCGGATGGCGGAGACGACCTCCGCGAAGTCGCAGTCCTTCAAAAGGTAGCCGGAAGCGCCCGCCTTGAACACATCGGCGACGAATTTCTGCCCGGAATACATCGAGAGGATGACGACCTTCGCCCCGGGAGTGTTGACGATGATCTGACGGGTGGCCTCGATCCCGTTCATGTCGTGCATGGAAATATCCATGAGCACGACATCGGGAGAATGTTCGCGGCAGAGCCGGACCGCGGTCCGGCCATCCTCCGCCTGGGCCACGACCTTGATGCCGGGCTCGCTTTCCAGCAGCCCGCACATCCCGGAGCGGAGGATCTTGTGGTCATCGGCGAGCAAAACCCTGATGGTCTGGCGGCCGGTCTGCTTCTGCTCGTCCGAATGCGTCTTCTCGATCATAGGCCCTGCGCTCGTTTCGGGATCAGGACGGCGTTTTCAAGCTACATTATTATAATATCGCCCACCCGGAAGGCAAAGACATAAAGCCCCCAAATGGCCGTTCCCTCGCTTTCCTTATCGGTTCCGGCCATCCGGGAAATCGTTTCTGATTCCATCCTTCCCCTCCGCCCCTCTCCTCCCTTAGGGATTTTGGAAGCCCCGAATAGGGGAACCCCTGATTGTGACCCTCCTCACACAAATCATAAATTGATCTAGCAAAACACCGGCATGCCGCCGGTGGTGCCGGGAAACGGATTCCAGCATGAAACACCGGACGTTGTCCTCAAACGCGAAGCCAGGGGGTGCCCCGGCTTCGGTATCCATGCAATGCGGAGTCGATTTGGCATTCACGGGTGTGAATGAAAGGAGAAACCGAATGAAGAGGCACAAGGATCGAAACTCTGTGCGTCTCCTCTTTTTGGCGCTGATGGCGCTCGCCCTGGTCGCAACCCAGGCGTTGGCGCAGCCGACGACCCAGAAAGAAAAGAAAGTTACCTATAGAGGCGGGAAGCTGACGACCCAGGAACAGAAGGCGGCCGCGCAACGTGCGGCCGAGATCGGCCTGTTGCCGGGCGCCGCCGCCCTGGAAACGGCCGCGGCGCCCGAAGGGATCGAAGGTCCCGGCGGGGTCCCCCACTATTTCGGCCCCTACGGCAACTGGGCCTTCAGCCCGCTGCCGAAAGGCGAGATCGGGTCCATCGTCGTCGATCAAGGCGGGAGCGGCTACGCCAACCCCACCGTGGAGATTCTCGATGTATATAAAACCGGCACCGGCGCCATCGCGACGGCCGTGGTGTCGGGAGGGATCATCGAGAGCATCACCGTCGACAGCGCGGGGACAGGATACACCGCCCCCATCGTCGTGATCACCGATGCCAGCGGGACGGGGGCGGAAGCGACGCCGGTTCTTGCCAATGTTTCGGGCGGCATCCGGAAGTTCGTCGACAGTCTGCCCGGACTCGGTTCCGGCTCTCCGAACAATCGCGGGCAGTTCATTCCGGTCGGAGTCCCGGAAACCAGGGTATTCACCGGGCAGACGGCCCACTACTACGAAATTGCCCTGGTCGAGTATGAAGAACAGCTCCACTCGGACCTGCCGAAGACCCGGCTGCGCGGCTACGTGCAGATCGTTCCCTCGGGCTGGACCGGCACGGACCCCCTGGGGAACGAACTCACGGCTGTTCCGCTTACCGTCGAGAACGGGCTTACCCAGAATATCCTCATAGGTGGAGTCCAGGCCTACGGCGCCACCAAGCCGCACTATCTCGGCCCCACCATCGTCGCCCAGGGTCGGGTCCACGGGATCCAGAAAAATGAGGATCCGGGCATCGCCGAAAAGGGGACCCCGATTCCGGTCCGGATCAAATTCTACAACCTGCTCCCCACCGGTGCGGGTGGAGACCTCTTCCTGCCGGTGGACGAGACGGTCATGGGCGCCGGGTACGGCCCGGCGGGACCGGGAGGAGCGTACGACAAGTACACCCAGAACCGGGCCACCATTCACCTGCACGGCAACAACACCGTATGGATCAGCGACGGGAACGTGCACCAGTGGATCACCCCCGCGGGGGAGAATACCCCGTACCCCGCCGGTGTCAGCGCGCGCAACGTCCCGGACATGGACGGCTGTGCCTCCAATGAGAACGAACCCCTTCTCCCCGGGAGCAGCGGGTGCATGACGTTCTACTACACCAACGCGCAGAGCGCCCGGCTGCAGTTCTACCACGACCATGCCCACGGCATCACCCGTCTCAACGTCTATTCCGGCCAGGCGGCCGGGTATCTGTTGACCGACGCGGTGGAGCAGGACATGATCAACGGCACCAACGTGACCGGTGTCAACCCCCAGGGGTTCAAAGTCCTGCCCGACCTCGGGATCCCGCTGGTCATCCAGGACAAGACCTTCGTGGACGCCGAGACGATCTACGCCCAGGATCCCACCTGGAACTGGGGCATCACCCCCGGCACCGCGCGGACCGGGGACCTCTGGTACCCTCATGTCTACATGTCGGTCCAGAACCCGTGGGACCTGACCGGCACCAACGCTTTCGGCAAGTGGCACTACGGCCCCTGGTTCAACCCGCCCACCCCGGAATGCACCGAGGGCTCGCCGGTGGGCTGCATCGAGGTCGGCCCGGTCCCGAATCCGTACTATACCCCCATCTGCGAGATCGATCCCGCCAGCCCCGATTGCCATGCGTGGGAACCGCCGCTGATGCCCGGGGTGCCCAATCCGTCCATGCCGGGGGAAAGTTTCTTTGACACCATGCTAGTCAACGGAACCGCCTACCCCTACGTGGAACTGGAGCCCAAGGCTTACCGGTTCCGCGTCCTGAACGCGTCCAACGACCGCTTCGTCAACCTGCAGCTCTACGTGGCCGCCGACAAGACCACCCCGACCACGCCCGGTCTGCCAGGTACGGTTCTGTGCGACGGCGCGGTCGCCGATCAGTCCCTGTGCACCGAGGTCAAGATGGTCCCGGTGAGCGAGCTCCCGGCCAACCAGGACGCGGATACGCCGAGCGGCGTGCCCGATCCGGCCACGGCGGGACCGGAGTGGTGGATGATCGGCACCGAGGGGGGCTTCATGCCGAAGCCGGTCCGGGTGCCACAGCAGCCCGTGGGCTGGAACCTCGACAAGGGGTATTTCAGCTACGGCATCGTCAACCAGCACTCGCTCTACATCGGCGCGGCCGAACGGGCGGACGTGGTGGTCGATTTCAGCGCCTACGCGGGCAAGACCCTCATCCTCTACAACGACTCCCCGGCGCCGGTCCCGGCGGGAGCCGCCCCCTTCGACAACTACACGGGGAACGGTAACCAGATGGATTCCGGCGCGGCCCCCAATACCCTGCCCGGCTACGGCCCGAATACCCGGACCGTGATGCAGATCCGGGTAGGGAACGAAATATCAACGCCCACCACGGACGTCACCTTTACGAACCTCGAGGCGGTGTTCGCCAAGACCGATTCCAAGCGCGGGGTGTTCGAGGTTTCCCAGGACCCGATCATCGTCCCCCAGGAAGCCTACAATTCCGCCTACAACCAGACGTTCCCGGCCTCGGCCGCGGCACAGTATGTGCAGCTCGCCGACACTTCAAAGACGTTCAACCCCATCGACGAAGCCGGGCAGATCCAGTCTCCCGTTACGCTGCCGCTCGAGATGAAGGCGATGCACGACGAGATGGGCGGAGTGTACGACACCATGTTCGGGCGGATGAGCGGGATGCTGGGGCTCAGCATCCTGAATTCCCCCATCCACGTCCTGATCCCCTACGGCCTGGCCTCGCCCCCCACCGATCTCGTCATGGGATCGCTGGAAGCGAAACCGATCGGGGTGATGCCCGACGGCACCCAGATCTGGCGGATCTTCCACAACGGCGTGGATACCCACCCCGTGCACACCCACCTGTTCCATGCCCAGCTGATCAACCGCGTCGACCAGAGCGGCCAGATCACGGCGGGGACGGAGCCGGTCGACCCGACGGAACTGGGCTGGAAGGATACCTTCAAGATCAACCCGCTCGAGGTCACCTATATCGCGATGCGCCCCACCGTGCCGATGCCGGACCAGATCCCGTTCGAGGTGCCCGACAGCATCCGCCTGATCGATCCGTCGATGCCGGAGGGGGCCACCCTCATCCCGCCGCCCCCGGCGGGGTGGTTCGACCCGGCCGGAAACCCGATCCCGGAAATCCGCAACCATTACGTCAACTTCGGCTGGGAGTACGTGTGGCACTGCCACATCCTCTCGCACGAAGAGATGGACATGATGCACTCCCTGGTGTTCGTGGTGCCGCCGGCCGAACCCACCGAACTCACCCTGGTTGGCGTGACCGGTAACGGCAACAACCGGAGGGTCAACCTTTCCTGGATTGACAACTCCACCCGGGAGGCCCGCTTCACCGTCCAGAGAGCGACCAACGCCGATTTCACCACCGGCCTGGCGGCATTCGATGTCGTCAACCCCTCGGCCGAAATCGGGAGCACGGTCGAATTCCAGGATGTCAGGCCTCCGAACAATACCC
>CAZWXG010000088.1:9386-10691 GCA_964637825.1 uncultured Acidobacteriota bacterium | reverse complement strand
TACATCAAGCTCAAGGACTGGGACCTGCGCGACTCGCCGGAACTGAAGGCCGACGCCGTCGTCGCCCGGGCGATGCCGGTCTTCGCCTCGATCCGCAACGCCAGGATCTACCCCGTCATCCCCCCCGCCGTGATCGAACTCGGCATGGCCAAGGGGTTCGACTTCATGCTGCAGGACCGCGGGGGACTGGGGCACGAGCGGCTGATGCAGGCGCGGCTGCAACTGATGGGGATGGCCATGCAGGACCCGCGCCTGGCCTCGGTGCGCCCGAACGGGATGGAGGACACGGCGCAGCACAAGATCGACATCGACTGGGACAAGGCCGGGGCCCTGGGGGTCTCCGTAAGCGAGGTCCAGAACGCCATCTCGGCCGCGTTCGGGAGCGCCTACGTGAACGATTTCATCCAGGGGGGGCGCGTCAAGCGCGTCTACGTGCAGGCCGACGCCCCCTTCCGGATGCTCCCGGAGCACCTCAACCACTTCTACGTGCGCAACCGGACCGGCGGGATGGTCCCGGTCTCCGCCCTGGCCTCGAGCCACTGGTATTACGATTCGCCCCAGCTCGAGCGGTTCAACGGTTTCCCGTCCCTGAATTTCCAGGGGGAGCCCGCCCCCGGCCGGAGTTCGGGCGAGGCGATGAAAGTCATGGAGGAGCTGGCGTCACGGCTCCCGCAGGGGTTCGGCCACGAATGGACCGGCCTGTCCTACCAGGAGCGGATGTCCTCGCAGCAGACCGGGATGCTCTACGCCTTCTCGATCCTCGCCATCTTCCTCGTGCTGGCGGCGCTCTATGAAAGCTGGTCCATCCCCGTGACCATCCTCCTCGCCCTCCCCCTCGGGGTGATCGGCGGGGTGTTGGCCTCCACCTGGCGCGGCCTGCCCAACGACGTCTATTTCCAGATCGGGCTCCTGACGGTGCTGGGGCTGACGACCAAGAACGCCATCCTGATCGTGCAGTTCGCGAAACTCCGGGTCGAAAGCGGCATGGGGCTGATCGAAGCCACCCTGGAGGGGGCCAGGCTGCGCCTGCGCCCCATCGTGATGACGTCGCTGGCCTTCGGGTTCGGCGTGCTGCCGCTGGCCATCGCCTCCGGGGCCGGGGCCGGGGCCCAGAAGGCGATCGGCACCAGCGTGCTCGGCGGGATGATCACGGCCACCTTCCTGGCCATCTTCTTCATCCCCCTGTTTTTCGTCATCGTGAGCCGGCTGTTCAGCCGCAGAAAAGGGGCGCCCCATGAAGCGTAAATGCATCTCGCTGCTGCTTGTCGGACTGTCACTCTTTCTCTCGGGCTGCCCCCGCCCCGG
>CAZWXG010000088.1:1778-9286 GCA_964637825.1 uncultured Acidobacteriota bacterium | reverse complement strand
GGTGACGGCGGGGCGCAGACCGTCTCCGTCTACACGGTCGGGCTGGGGACCAGTTCCTGGGAACTCGATTTCTTCGGGCGCATCCGCAGCCTCGAGAGCCGGGCGCTGGAACAGTTCCTGGCGAGCGAACAGGCGCGCGCGGCGACCCAGGTCTCGCTCGTCGCCGCGGTCGCCTACGGCTACCTGTCGCTGGCCGCGGACCGGGAAAACCTGGCGCTCGCCCGCTCCACGCTCGCCACCCAGCAGGAGGCCCTCGACCTGATCGCGCGGACGCGCGACCTCGGCATCGGCAACGACCTGGAAGTCCGGCAGGCCGAGAGCCAGGTCGAAGCCGCGCGGGTGGAGATCGCCCGCTTCGCGGGCCAGGAGGAACTCGACCGAAACGCCCTCGACCTCGTCGTGGGCGCCCCGGTGGCCGCCGGCCTCGTCCCCGGCGGCCTGGACGCGGCCGCGCGGCTCGGGGACATCTCCGCCGGGATGCCGTCCGAGGTGCTCCTCCGGCGCCCCGATATCCTCATGGCCGAGCACCGGCTGAAGGGGGCCCAGGCCAACATCGGGGCGGCGCGCGCCGCCTTCTTCCCCCGCATCGCGCTCACGGCCGCCGGGGGGATCACCAGCGGGGACCTGGGCGAACTCTTCAAGCCCGGGGCCGGCACCTGGAGTTTCGCACCGCAGGTGTCGCTGCCGATCTTCGATTCCGGCTCCCGGAAGGCGCAGTACGACGCCGCCGGCTTCGACCGGGACATCGCCGTCGCCGAATACGAGCGGGCGATCCAGACGGCGTTCCGCGAGGTGAGCGACGCGTTGAGCCGCAGGGATTCGCTCCTGGCCCAGCAGCGGGCGCTCGAGTCGCTGGTGCGCACCCTCGAGGACACCCACCGGCTTTCCGAAGCCCGGTACGAGAGCGGGATCGACGGGTACCTCGGCGTCCTCGTCGCCCAGCGCGAACTCTACGCAGCCCGGCAGCAGCTCGTGTCGCTCCGGCTGGCCCGCTGGAGCAATCTCGTCACCCTGTACAAGGTTTTGGGGGGAGGGGCTTAAAAGAGCGGGGATTTCTGGTAGTCTATGAAAAGACGGGGTGAATGGCTGCCGGAAAATCTCTATGGAACGGATCAGGTCATTTCTGAACGTGCAGCAGGGGGAGGGACGCCCCCTCCTGCTCCTGTTCCTCTACCTGATGCTGGCCCTGGCCTCCTTCACCATCGCGCGCGCCGTACGGGACTCGCTCTTCCTGAACCACTACAGCGCGATGGACCTGCCCTACGCCTACCTGGCCGTCGCCGTGGTCATCGGCGCCGTCGTTTCCCTCTACGTCCGGCTGGCCGGGCGCCTGAGCCAGGCGACGCTGATCTCGTCCACCCTTCTCTTCTTCATCCTCCACATCCTCCTGTTCTGGTGGGCGGCCCCCCGGAAGTGGGACGCGCTCCCCGCTCTCTTCTACGTCTGGACCAGCATCTACGGCATCATCGTGACCGCCCAGGTCTGGACCGTGGCGGGGATGATCCTGGACACGCGGCAGGCGCGCCGGCTCTTTCCGCTGCTGGGGAGCGGGGGGATCCTCGGGGCCTTCCTGGGGGGCCTCGTCGCGGCGGTCGCGGTCCGGTATGCCGGCACGCACAACCTGATCCTCGTCCTGCTGGTATGCCCGGTCCTCTGCATCGCCATCGTCCAGCGGCTCTCCCGGCGCTTCTGCCGCAACTGCCGGGTGTGTCAGCGATCGCAGCCGGCCGTCGACTCGCTGAAGGGGGAGCGGGGGCTGGCGCCGGTCGCCCGCACGATCTTCCGGTCCCGGTACCTGCGCCTGATCGTGGGGATGCTCGCGCTGTCGGCCGTCGTGACCCTGCTGGTGGATTTCCAGTTCAAGCTGGTCGTCCAGGAATCGATCCGGTCCGCCGACCGCCTGACGGCGTTTTTCGGCTCCTTCTACGCCTGGGTGGGGCTGGCCTCCTTCCTGCTGCAGATCGTCGCGGGGCGCTGGCTCGTCGACCGCTACGGCATCCGGGTCGCCCTGCTCGTCCTGCCGATCGCCCTCATGTCCGGGACCCTGGTGCTGCTGGCCTTCCCCCTGAGGCTCTGGGCCGCGCTGCTGCTGAGAGGGGAGGACGGCATCCTGCGGCACTCGATCGACAAGTCCACGGTCGAGCTGCTCTTCGTGCCGATCCCGCAATCGGCGCGGGCCGAGGTGAAGGCCGCCATCGACATGGTGATCCCCCGCCTGGCCGACGGCCTCGGGGGCCTGGTCCTCCTCTTCCTCACCCGGGTCCTCCATTTCGGGACCGGGGGGACGGGCGTGTTCAACCTGGGGCTGCTCGGCCTCTGGCTCTGGCTCGCGGTCCGCATCCGCCGCGAACATGTCTCCACCCTGCGGGCCAACCTGTCGGAGCGGCAGATCTTCCCGGAGCACGCCCTGCAGGCCGCCTTCCTCGACCGCGAGTCCACCGACAGGATCCGGGCCATGCTGGAGGAGCCGAAGGAGGATGCGGTCCTGTACGCCATCGAGCTGGCCCTGGCCATCGGCCGGCGCGAGCTGATTCCGGCGCACCTGGTGCGGCACCCTTCCCCCTCCGTCAGGTCCCGGGCCCTGGACGTGCTCCCGATGACGGCGGAGGAGCTCGAACGGTCGCTCCGGGAGGAGGAGGAACCGAGGATCCGGGCCCGGATCCTGGCGCGCGGCTACAGCCTGAGACCGGCCTCGGAACTGCCGGCGGCCCCGGACGAGCACCTGCGCTCCGGCGACATCCACATGCGCCTGGCGGCCGCGACGGGGCTGCTGCACCACACGCCCCCCCAGGACATCGGGACCGCGAGGGACTACCTCCGGATGGCCGTCGGCCCGCTCGAGGATGATTCGGCGGAGTGGCTGTACGTAGCCGAGGCCCTGGGGGAGATCCGCCACCCGGCGGCGGTCGGGCTGCACATGCGCCTGATGGCCCACGCCGACCGGGCCGTCCGGAAGACGGCCATCCTCTCCGCGGGCCGGGCGGGGCACCGCGAACTGGTGCCCGTGCTGGTGAGGCTGCTGGCCGCGCGCGACTCCTCGAGCGCAGCGCGCGGCGCGCTCGAGGAGTACGGCGAGCGCATCCTGGGCACGCTGGGCGACATCTTCACCGATCCGTTCGAGGACATGGAGATCCGCAGGCAGATCCCCCTGGTGCTGGGGCGGTTGCCGAGCCAGCGGACCGTGGAGATCCTGACCGCGGCGCTCGACGAGGAGGACGGCCTGCTCGGATTGCGCACCATCCGCGCGCTGAACCGCCTGCGGGTCAGCGGCCGCGACCTCCGGTTCGACGAGCAGGCGATCACGCGCCGCATCCGGGCGGAGGGGAAGCGCGCCCTCCGGTACGAATACGCGCTGCACGCGCTGTACGGAAGGGAAACCGGGGACCTGCTCCAGCAGCTGATCCGGGAGAGGATCCAGGAGGGGCGGGAGCGCGTCTTCCGGCTGCTGGGGCTCGTGCTCCCGCCGGCGGCGGCGCACGCGGCCTACCGCGCCATCCTGGAAAAGGACCACTCCCTGAGGGCGAACGGCATCGAGTATCTCGACAACGCCCTCCCCTCGGCGCTGAAGAAATGGGTCCTCCCGCTGCTGGAGACCCGGAGGGACGAGTTCAACGCCACGGTGCCGGCCCTCCTCGAGGAGTTCTGCCGGAGCAAGGACCCGGTATTGCGGGAATGCGCCCTCGACGCCGTCGACCGGCGGCGCTGGCCCGGGGCGGCCGTCGCCGGGGCGCCGGCCTGACCGGAAGGAGATTCGATGTCGGACCAGATCCAGTATGAATCCCAGGCGTGCCGCCGGGCGGAGCCGGCGCGCTTTACGGTGCTGCGCCGGGCGGAGGTGCTCCGGAAAACCGAACTCTTCTCCCGGGCGACGGTGGAAGAGCTGCTCCACCTGGCCGCGATCTCCCGCGAGGTGCGCTTCGGCGCGGGGGAGACGATCTTCGCCCGGGGGGAGCCGGCCGACGCGCTCTACATCCTCATCGGGGGGCGCGTGGAACTCGAGGGGGACGCGCCCCGCGAAGCGCCCGGCCCCTTCCAGGCCGTCGGCCTGTACGAGGTCCTCTCCGACCAGCGGCGCGCCGCCACCGCCCGGGCGGCGGAGGAGACCCTGGCCCTGAAAATCGAGACCCTGGACTTCTTCGATCTCCTGTCGCACAACATCGAGATCGTCCAGGGCCTCTTCCGGCTGCTGATCCAGAAGCTCTCGGGCACGGAATAGCGGAGACGGAGGGGAAGGGGCGTGGCGGAGAGGGAGGGATTCGAACCCTCGATACCGGTTTAGCCAGTATAACTGCTTAGCAGGCAGCCCTGTTCGACCACTCCAGCACCTCTCCACGGGTCGCGGGCGCAAGGTCCGCGGGTCGAGTGGCCATAGTATAGGATTCCGGCCGCAAAATCCACCACGAAGGGGGCACTATTTCGGCCCGTTCCTTTCGCCGCCGGGCGCGGCGTGATAAGCTAGAAATTTTCGAGGTCAGCACCCATGCCCAGCCAGGTCCGCGTCCGTTTCGCCCCCAGCCCCACCGGCTACCTCCACGTCGGAGGCGCCCGGACCGCCCTCTTCAACTGGCTCTTCGCCCGTCACTGCGGCGGCCGCCTGGTGCTGCGCATCGAGGACACCGATTTTTCCCGCTCGTCGGAGGAGATGGTGGAGGGGATCCTCGAGGGGATGCGCTGGCTGGGGCTCGACTGGGACGAAGGCCCCCACTACCAGTCCCGCCGGCTCGAACGCTACCGGGAATTCGCCGCGGACCTGCTCGCGGCGGGGAAGGCCTACCGCTGCTTCTGCGGCGCGGCCGGGGACGACCGCGACTACCGCGGGGGGGCGTCGGGCGCGGCCGATCACGCCTGTCCGCGCCTCGACGCCGGGGAGTCGGCCCGCCGGGCCGAGGCGGGGGAGCCCTGCGCCCTGCGCTTCGCCGTCCCGCCGGGCAGGACGGAGTTCGAGGACGGCGTGTTCGGGCGGATCGAGGTCGACCACGCCACCCTGGAGGACTTCGTCCTCCTGCGTTCTGACGGGGTGCCCACCTACCACCTCGGCGTGGTCGTCGACGACCTGGACATGGCGATCACCCACGTGATCCGCGGGGCGGATCATATTTCCAACACCCCCAAGCAGATCCTGCTCTACGAGGCCGCCGGGCGCCCGCTCCCCGTCTTCGCCCACCTCCCGCTGATTTTGGGGCCGGACAAGCAGCGGCTCTCCAAGCGCCACGGGGCGACCTCGGTCATGGCCTACGCGGAAGCGGGCTACCTGCCGGAGGCCTTTTTCAATTTTCTTTCGCTCCTGGGGTGGTCCCCCGGGGACGACCGGGAGGTCCTCGACCGCCGGGAACTGGTGTCCCTGTTCACGCTGGCCGGGGTCGGCCGGGCCAACGCCGTGTTCGGGACCGACAAGCTGGACTGGTTCAACGGCCAGTACCTGCGCGCCCTGCCCGGCGCGCGGCTGCGCGCCCTGGCGGAGGAGGAACTGAAGGCGGCGGGGGTGTGGCGGGAAGCGCCCGCAGACTACGCCCCCGAAACCCTCGACGCGGTCCTCGAACTGCTGAAGAGCCGGGTGCGCAAAGCGAGCGACTGGAGCGGCACCTTCCGGGCCTTTTTTACCGACGATTTCGCCTACGACCCGGCCGCGGCGGCGAAATTCCTCTCCGACCCCGGCCTGGGGGAATTGGTGGCGGCGCTCGAGGCCCGCTACCGCGACGCGGAAAGCTTCACCCTGGAGTCGACCGAAGGGATGCTGCGCGCCCTGGCCTCCGAGCACGGGGTCAAGGCGGGGCTCCTGATCAACGCCGCGCGGGTGGGGCTCACGGGCCAGGGAGTGGCTCCGGGGCTGTTCGAAGTCATGCTCGCGCTGGGAAAGGGGCGGACGCTCGAGCGCCTCGGCCGCCTCGCGCGCACGCTGCGGGGCGCCAAAACCGAAAATGAATGAGGGAAACGGGGGAGTCATGACCAAGCTGGGCGTAAACATCGACCACATCGCCACCATTCGCCAGGCACGCCAGGCGCTCGAGCCGGACCCGGTCGCCGCGGCGATCCTGGCCGAACTCGCGGGTGCGGACGGCATCACGGTCCACCTGCGCTCCGACCGGCGCCACATCCGGGACGGCGACGTGCGCCGGCTGAGGGAGACGGTGACGACGCGGCTGAACCTCGAGATGTCCGCGACCCCCGAAATGGTCCGCCTCGCCGCCGACCTTCACCCCGACCAGGCGACCCTGGTCCCGGAGAGGGAGGAGGAGATCACCACCGAGGGGGGGCTCGACATCCTGGTCAACCCCGAGTCGATCGAGGCCGCCATCCAGCAGCTCGAAGCCGCCGGGATCCAGGTCAGCCTCTTCATCGACCCGGAACTCGACCAGGTCGACGCCGCCGCCGATCTCGGCGCCTCGATGATCGAACTCAACACCCGGGCCTACTCGGAGGCCACCCCGAAAAGCCCGGACCTGGCGGGAGACATCTTCCGGAGGGAGCTGACCAAGGTCGTCCAGGCGTCGGAACGGGGGAGGAAAAAGGGGCTCAAGATCCTGGCCGGGCACGGGCTGACCTACCGCAACGTCCGCCCCGTGTCGGCCATCCCCGAGATCGAGGAACTCAACATCGGCCACAACATCATCGCGCGCGCCGCGCTGGTCGGGCTCGAGCGCGCCGTCCGGGAAATGCTCCGGGCCATGAACGGCGCCGAATAGGCGACCCATGCTCTACCTCGTCGCCACCCCCCTGGGGAACCTGGAAGACATCACGCTGCGGGCACTGCGTGTCCTGAAGGAAGTGGACCTCGTCGCCTGCGAGGACACCCGGCACACCGCCGGGCTGCTCGCGCGCTACGGGATCACGACGCCGAAGGAAAGCTACCACAAGTTCAACGAGGAGAGCCGCACCCGGCGCTTCCTGGAGCTGCTGCGCGAGGGGAAGACGATCGCGCTGGTCAGCGATTCCGGGACGCCCCTGATCTCCGACCCGGGGTACACGCTGGTGGCTGCCTGCCGGCGGGAGGGGATCCCCGTCACCCCGATCCCCGGACCCTCGGCCGCCATCGCCGCCCTGGTCGGCTCGGGGCTCCCGGCCGACGCCTTCCTCTTCGCCGGGTTCCTCCCCCCGCGCTCCTCCGCGCGCCGGAGCAGGCTCGGAGAGCTGGCGCCGGTGCCCGCCACCCTGATCTTTTACGAAGCCCCCCACCGCCTGCTCGCCTCGCTCGGGGATATGGTCGAGGTGCTGGGGGATCGGAAAGGGTGCGTGGTGCGGGAATTGACGAAGATCCACGAGGAATTCCTCGCCGGCACCCTCTCCGAACTGCTGGCCATCCTCGCCGGGAGGCCCAGGATCCAGGGGGAGATCACCCTGGTGATCGACCGGGGGGAAGCCGCGGCTGCGACCGTCTCCTTCCCCGATGAAATCGAGCGGCACCTCGCCGAGGAGATGGAAAGGTCCGGCCTGCCGCGCAACGAGGCCCTGAAGTCGGTGGCCCGGCAGCGCGGCATCACCCGGAAGGAGGCCTACAACCTCCTGATCGG
>CAZWXG010000088.1:0-1678 GCA_964637825.1 uncultured Acidobacteriota bacterium | reverse complement strand
GGCCAGGCGGAGGAGCAGCCCCTCCTGGAACAGGTTTCCCAGGATCTGCATGCCGATCGGCAGCCCCCCGCTCGTGAAACCGCAGGGGACGCTGACGGCGGGGATCCCCGCCAGGTTGGCCGTCACCGTGTAGATGTCGGAAAGGTACATCGACAGCGGATCCGCGGCCTTTTCCCCGATCCTGAACGCCGCGGTGGGGCTGACGGGGCCCAGAATCGCGTCCACCTGCCCGAACGCCCGCTCGAAGTCGCGGCGGATCAGCGTCCTGACCTTCATGGCGCGGCCGTAATACGCGTCGTAATAACCGGAGGAAAGGGCGTAGGTACCGATCATGATCCGGCGCCGGACCTCGGCGCCGAAGCCGAGCGTGCGGGTGCGCCGGTACATGTCCATCAGGTCTTCGGGCGCTTCGACGCGGAAGCCGTATTTCACCCCGTCGTAGCGCGCGAGGTTGGAACTCGCCTCCGCCGGGGCGATGATGTAGTAGTCGGCGATCGCGAACGGCGTGTGCGGCAGCGACACCTCGACCACGTCGCACCCGAGCCTGCCGGCGTTCCGGATCCCCTCCTCGACCGCCGTCCTCACCTCGGGGTCCAGCCCCTGCCCGAAGTATTCCTTCGGGACGCCCAGGCGCAGCCGGCCCAGCGGCCGGTCCAGTTCCGCCGCGTAGTCGGGGACGGGGACCGGGGCCGAGGTGGCGTCCAGCGGGTCCCGGCCGGCGATCTGGCCCAGGAGGAGGGCGATGTCCCGGGGGCTGTTCCCCAGCGGCGCGATGCAGTCGAGCGAGGAAGCGAAGGCCACCAGCCCGTAGCGCGAGATCCGGCCGTAGGTCGGCTTGAGCCCGACCACGTTGCAGAAGGAAGCGGGCTGGCGGACCGATCCCCCGGTCTCGGACCCGAGGGCGAGCGCGGCCATGCCGGCGGCCACGGCCACGGCGCTGCCGCCGCTGCTCCCCCCCGGCACCCGGTCGGGATCGTAGGGGTTGCGCGTGACCTGGAAGGCGGAGTTTTCCGTGGAAGACCCCATGGCGAACTCGTCGCAGTTGACCTTGCCCACGACCACGGCGCCGGCCGCCTCCAGGCGTTCGACCGCCGTGGCGCTGTAGGGGGGGACGTAACGCTCCAGCATCCGGGAACCGCAGGTCGTCGGGAGGCCCCGGGTGCAGATGTTGTCCTTCACGGCGACGGGGACCCCGGCGAGCGGCAGCGGGTGTTCCCTCACCGCGCGGTCGACGGATTCGGCGCGCTCGAGCACCCGGCGGGATTCGCAGGTGAGAAAGGCCCCGAGACCGGGGTCGGCTTCCGCGATCCGCGCGAGCGACAACTCGGCCACCTCCCGCGCGGAGATTTCCCGGGAATTGACGGAACTCTGAATGGCGTGCGCGTCTCGAATATCCATAATCCTATAGCACCCTGGGAACGCGGAAATGCCCGGCAGCCGCGTCGGGGGCGTTGCCGAGGGCCTCTTCGACCGAAAGGGATTCCCGGGGTTCGTCCTCCCGGAACATCAGGGGGTCGCCGTCGGCCGGCAGCGACACGTGGCTCGTCGGCTCGACCCCCTCGACGTCCACCTGCCGGAGCTGCTCGATGTAATCGAGGATGCCCTGGAACTGCACGGTGAAGCCGTCCAGTTCCTCCTCGCTGAAATGGAGCCGCGCCAGGTCGGCCATCTTCAGCAC
>CAZWXG010000087.1:8338-10721 GCA_964637825.1 uncultured Acidobacteriota bacterium | reverse complement strand
ATGAAGGACTACCTGACCGAGATCGTGCTCCACCCGGACGCCAAGAGCGTGGGCAAGAGCATCCGGGAGGCCCCGATCGTGAAGGACCTGGACGTCACCATCGTCGGGATGCGGCGCGACGGCGTCTCCCTGGGGCTGCCGCACGCCGACACCGTGATCCTGGGGGGGGACGAACTGCTGGTCCGCTGCGACATCGGCAAGATCAAGAAGCTGGAGGAGCGGGAGGGGGTGTCGATCAAATCGCAGATGCAGCTGCGCGACCGGGACCTCAGGAGCGAGGACCTCATGCTGGCGGAGGCGGTGGTGGCCCCCGGCTCCATCCTGGTCGGGCGGTCGCTCAAGAAAATCCAGTTCCGCGTCTCCTTCGGCGCCATCGTCCTGGCCCTGCGCCGCGGCGGCGGGGAGGTGCTGCGCGAAAACATGAACTCGGTCCCGCTGCGGGCGGGGGACGCCCTCCTGGTGGAGGTGGACCACGAAGGGTACGAGAGGCTGCGGCGCCACCGGGCCTTCGTGATGGTGTCCGAGGCCCCCGTGCCCAGCTACCGCAAGAGCAAGATCGCCACCGCCCTCCTCATCATCGCCGGGGTGGTCACGAGCGCCTCCGTCGGTCTACTCCCCATCGTCGTGGCCGCCATCCTGGGAGCCGCCCTGATGGTCCTGACCCGGTGTTTGAGCCTGGAGGAGGCCTACGACTCCATCGACTGGAAGATCATCTTCCTGCTTGCCGGGGTGCTGACGCTGGGGACCGCGCTCGAAAAGTCGGGGATGGCGGCCCTGATCGGCGACCTGATGGTCGGCAGCGTGGGGAGGCTGGGCCCGGTGGCGATGCTGTCGGCCCTGTACCTGGTGACTTCCCTCCTGACCGAGCTGATGTCGAACAACGCCACGGCGGCGCTCCTGGTGCCCGTCGCCATCGCCGGGGCGCATTCCCTGGGGGTCGATCCCCGCCCCTTCCTCTTCGCCATCGCCTTCGCCGCCTCGGCCAGTTTCATGACCCCGGTGGGCTATCAGACCAACACCATGATCTACGCCGCCGGGCAGTACAAGTTCACCGATTTCATGCGGGTGGGCACCCCCCTGAACATCCTGTTCTGGATCCTGGCCACGCTCCTGATTCCCAGGTTCTGGCCCTTCTGACGGAGGCCGTTTCATGGAAAGCGTGCAGCAGTTCATCGTCGCCGCCCGGGACATCCTCGACATCCCCCTGGTCAAGACCGGCTCCACCCAGCTGACTCTCTGGTCGATCCTCTACCTGATCGTCCTCTTCTTCCTCCTCCTCTTCGTCGCGAAGAAGATCCGCTTCTGGCTCGCCAACCGGATCCTGGTGCGCAGCAACCTCGATCCCGGGGTGCGCGAATCGGTGGGGTCGATCGCCCGCTACCTGATCATCGTCATCGGGTTTTTCGTCATCCTCCAGACCGCCGGGATCGACCTCACGGCGCTCAGCATCCTGGCCGGCGCCGTCGGCATCGGCGTCGGTTTCGGGCTGCAGAACATCGCCAACAATTTCATCAGCGGCGTGATCATCCTGTTCGAGCGCCCGATCAAGGCGGGGGACCGGATCGAGGTGGGAGAGGTGGAGGGGGAGGTGATCTCGATCGGGGCGCGCGCCACGACCGTGGTGACCAACGACAACATCTCGGTGATCGTGCCCAACTCCAGCTTCATTTCCCAGGATGTCGTCAACTGGAGCTATACCGACCGCAAGGTGCGCTTCAAGGTGAGCGTGAGCGTGGCTTACGGCAGCGACCCGCGCCTGGTGGAGCGGCTGCTGCTCGAGGTGGCCCGGGAGAACCCCGATGTCCTCGGGGAGCCGGAACCGGGGGTCCGCTTCCTCTCGTTCGGCGACAACGGGCTCCAGTTCGAGCTGCGCGCGTGGAGCACTTCGCTATTGCACAAGAAAGGGAAACTGATCAGCGACCTGAATTTCGGCATCCACGACAAGTTTCTGGCGCACGGCATCAAGTTCCCCTTCCCGCAGCGGGACATCCATGTCCGCACGCTGCCGCCCGACTGGCGCGGGTGAGGCGGGCGCCTACAGCAGCGTCCCCCCCAGGATGACGGCGGCCGTGGTGAAATAGATCACCAGCCCCGTAACGTCCACCAGCGTCGCCACCAGGGGGGCGGAGGCGCTGGCGGGGTCGAACCCCATCCGCCGCATCACGAAGGGGAGGAGGGAGCCGATCACGGTCCCGAACATCACCACCCCCACCAGGCTGATGGCCACCACCAGCGCCACCAGCAGGTAGTGCTCCCCGTAGGTCTGGAACAGGCGCTGCCAGATCACGATCAGGACGAAACCGACCACGGCCAGGATCATCCCCAGCGTCAGCCCCGAAGCGATTTCGCGCCGCACCACCCGGAACCAGTCGCGCAGCCTGAT
>CAZWXG010000087.1:0-8238 GCA_964637825.1 uncultured Acidobacteriota bacterium | reverse complement strand
ACATCGACGATGTCGTCGAGGGTGACGATGCCCTTCATGCGCCCCTCGGCGTCCACCACCGGGATGGCCGCCAGGTTGTATTCGGCGAAAAGCCGGCTGACCGACTCCTGGTCGTCGGTTTCCCCCACGGTCACCAGGTCGGTGTTCATGATATCCCGCACCGGGGTCCCGGGCAGGGCGGCGAAGAGGTCGCGGAAGGAGAGGACCCCCAGCAGGCGCCGGCCCGGGTCGGTCACGTAAACGTACTGCACCGTCTCGGCGTGCTCCCGGGTCTGGCGGCGCAGGTAGCTGATCGCTTCGTCCGCCGTCATCTCCGCCCGCACGCGGGCGTAGCGGGGGTTCATCAACCCTCCCGCCTCGTCCTCCGCGTAGGCCAGCAGGGCGCGGATCTCCTTCCGGGTGAAATCGTCCAGCAGTTCCAGCAGCCCTTCCCGATCCTCGGGGGGGGCTTCCTGGATCAGATCGGCGTCGTCGTCGGGGGGGAGCAGGCGCATCCACACCCGGCGCCGGTGGGGGGGGAATTCCAGCAGCATCCGGGCCTGTTCGCGCGCCGAGAGGCTGATGAAGAAGTCCTCCCGTTCGGTGCGCGGCAACTGGTCGAAGGTCGGGTGCCGCTCCTCGGCCGAAAGCAGGGGCCACACGTCGCGCAGCTCGGAGGCGGTGGCGATTTGTGTCAGGTCGTCTCTAGGATCGGTGGACGTCATCCCGGTTCTCCCCTGCCGCATCCGGCCGCGTCTGATGTCCGTTACCAGCGGGGTGCGCGGAACCGGCCGGCACGGGCCGACCGTCCCCGGGGCATCCCGGAAAATCGCCTACAAAGGTAACCATTCGGACCGCAACATGCAACTAATGTTGCGGCCCGCCGGCGGCGCCGGTCGCTCCGTCAGGCCGGCACGACGCGCCCGTCGGGCCCTTTCCGGCAGGGGAACCAGACCAGGGCCACCAGCCGGACCCGGATATCCGCCTTGCGCGGTTTGAGCGGAGCGGGCTCCACCGCCTGCCGGGTCGGGTCGGCCGAACCCTCCAGGGCCTGCATCTCCGCGGCGAATTCCCCCTCGAGCGCCTCCTTCTGCCCCCGCAGCGCATCCAGGTTCTCCTCGGCCGCGGCGATATCGGCCTTTTCCTTGGCCGTGCGCATCCCCGAACGCATGGTGGTGGAGGCCCGCCCGATGGTGCCGGTGGACAATTTTTTCCGCCCCATGAAGGCTCCCAGCAGCGTGGCCCCCAGGCTGAGCGCCGTCTGCACCCCCGCCTGGCGCACGTCCCCCTTCTCCTTCTCCACCTTCTGCTCCGCCTTGCGCATCCGCTCCTCGAGCGCCGCGATTTTGGGACCGTACCTGGCCCTCAGGGCGTCCATCTGCCGGTCCCGCCGCTCCCGCGCCAGCTGACCCAGCCGGATGCGGAAGTCGCTCTCGCTCTCGCCCGGATCGGACGTCATCCTGAATTCCGCGCTGCGGTAGAGCTCCAGGCTCGAGGTGCGGTAGAGGAAATCGGCGTAGTCCTTCGCCCAGGCCTTGTAGCTCGCCGGCTGCAGCGCGGCGGGGGCCGGGAGTCCGAAGCCGGCCGCGCCGGAGGGTTCTTTCATCAGGTCGCCCTCGGCGAGCGTCACGCTCTCGGCCGCGGTCCAGTCGATCGACCCCGTTTCGCCGGCGGCGGCGGCGCGGACCGCCGGTTGGGCCGGCCCCCCGGGGTAGTGCACCTCGCCGAAGGCGCATACCTTCGGGACATAGATCGCTTCCCCTGCCGCGGGCGCCGCGCCCGCGAACGGGAGGAAATACTCGGGAACCCCGGGAGGGACGACGGGACGCGCCGCCGTACCCGCCGCCGGCTCTGCGCCGGCGCTCACGGGCGCCGCCGGTGCCGGGGACGTTACCGCCGGTGGAGCGGCGGCCGTCGGCGCGAGGAGCTTGATCTGTCCGAGCGTGAGCGGCCCCCTCAGGTAGGAGAGGCACCACCGGGTCTGGAAAACCGCGGGCGCCTCGTCGTGGATGTTCTTCATCAGGAAGACGCGCTTGCCGAGCGCGGCGATGGTCCGCCGCAGCTCCGACTGCTCCGCGGCCGATCCCGCGCCCAGCCCCTCGACGAGCCGGTCGATATCCTGCGGCGTCTGCAGCCGGCCGACGAACCAGGTCCCGGCGTTCGACAGCGCCTTGTAATCGAGGTCCACCGGGTTCTGGGTCGCCAGCAGCACCCCGACGCCGAAGGCGCGCGCCTGCTTGAAGAGGATCATGAGCGGCTTCTTGGAGGGGGGGTTGGCCACGGGGGGGAGATACCCGGCGACCTCGTCCATATAGACGAGGGCCCGCAGGCTGGTGGTCCCCGGCTGCGACCGCATCCAGGCCACCACCTGGTTGAGCAGCAGCGTCACGAAAAACATCCGTTCGTTTTCACCCAGGTGGGCGATGCTGAAGATGGAAACCCTGGGCTTCCCTTCCGGCGTGTGCAGGAATCGCCCCACGTCCATCGGCTCCCCCTCGAGCCACGCCCCGAACCCCGGCGAGGCCAGCAGGCTGTTGAGCCGCAGCGCCAGTTCGAAGCGGTCCCTGGAGGGGAAGAACGATTCAATGTCGAACGCCCCCAGCCGCTCGAAGGGGGGGGTCTGGATGGAACGCAGGAGCGTTTCGATCGAAACGTCCCGCCCCTCGGACCAGTGGTGCCCGAGGATGTTGGACACCAGGATGTTCTCCCGGCTGAGAGCCGGGTCCCCCGTCACGCCGACCAGCCCGAGCAGGCCGGTGGCGGAGGAGACCATCATGTCGGCGAGCGCCTCCCGGTCCTCGAGCACCTCCGGCCCGGGTCGGCGGAAGCCGTCGAGCAGCGCTACCGGCGTCCCCGCCCGGCTCCCGGGGGTGTAGATCGAAAAGTGCGCCGCAGCCCGAAGTTTGCGGATCCGCTCCCCGTCCTGCCCCCATGCCGCCAGCCCCTTTGTCCACAGTTCGGCCTGGGACCCGGCATACGCCTCCGGGGTCTGGTTCGCACGCGCCGCGTCGTCGGCGTTGATCCAGGGGAGAAAGTCCGCCGCGCCGAGACCGGGAAAGGTGAGCAGGAGGTTGGCCATGTCCCCCTTGGGATCGATCACGATGGAGGGGATGCCGTCGATGGCCGCTTCCTCGAGCAGGGAGACGCAGAGGCCCGTCTTCCCGCTCCCGGTCATGCCGACGCAGACGCCGTGGGTCACGAGATCGCGCGCGTCGTAGAGCAGCAGCCCCTCTTCCGGGGCCTTGGCCTCGAGACTGTATTTCTTCCCCAGGTAGAACTGGCCGAGTTTCTCGAAATCTTCCATGGTCCTGGCTCCCGGTCGTTGTCGGATGGAACTCTTCAGAGCGGATGCGAAACAGGTACAGGGTAACGCCATGGGGGCGAAAGCCGCAAGTCGCAACATGCGTGAAATTCATCCGCCTCCTGTACTATGATGGACCCCGCTCCCGGAACCGGGAGCGGGAGAGAACAACCCGGGACCACGACACGAAAATCGGAGGGCGCACAATGATCGACAGGAATGGAAAAGCGAACGGGCCGTTCGTCTCGCGGCGCGAGGTGATCGGGGGATTGACGGCGGCCGCGGCGCTGGCGCCCGCGATGACGGCGCCCGCTTTCATCCGCGACCTCTTCGCGGCCGGCGCCCCGGTCGTGGAGACCACGGCCGGGAAGGTGCGCGGCTCCTTTGCCGACGGGGCCTACACCTTCCTCTGCGTCCCTTACGGCGCGGACACCTCCGGCGCCGGGCGCTTCATGCCCCCGCGCCCGCCCGGGCCCTGGGCCGGGGTGCGCGAGATCCCCGCAAAGCGGGCGATCGCGCCGCAGACCGACCCCGCGCCCGCCCCGGGCCCGAAGATTCCGGCCCTGGTCGGGATGATGTCGATCGGAAGCGAGGAGGGGAGCGTCGAAACCGAGGACTGCCTGAACCTCACCATCTACACCCCCGGGCTCGACAACGCCCGCCGCCCCGTCATGTTCTGGTGCCACGGCGGCGGTTACGCCCAGGGATCGGGCTCGGCGAGGATGTACCACGGCGCCGCGCTCGCCCGCGCCGGCGACGTCGTGGTCGTCAGCGTCACCCACCGGCTGAACGTCCTCGGATACGCCCACCTGGCCGGGTCGGGGCCCGATTTCGCCTCCTCCGGAAACGCGGGGATGCTCGATATCGTCCTGGCGCTCGAGTGGGTGAAGAAAAACATCCGGCGCTTCGGGGGGGACCCGGGCAAGGTCCTGGTCTTCGGCCAGTCGGGGGGGGGAGGCAAGGTGGCGGCGCTCCTGTCGATGCCTTCGGCCCGGGGGCTGTTCCAGCGCGCGGCCATGCAGAGCGGCTCCACGCGCCGCTTCCAGGACCCCGACGACGCGGCCGAGGCCCCGCGCGGCCTTTTCGCCGAGCTGGGACTGCGGCCGGACCAGGGGCGGGAGCTGCAGAAGGTGCCGCTCGAACGGCTGATAGCGGCCCATTTCGCCGCCTCCAAACGTCCGGGGGCCGCCGGCCGCTACGCTCCCGTCCGCGACGGCGCCGTCATCCCGCGCCACCCCTTCCACCCGACGGCCAACCCCCTGGCCGCCCCGGTCCCCCTCGTCATCGGGACCGTACGGACGGAGGGGACGGCGTTCCAGCTCGCCGATGAAGCGGCCTATCAGCTGGACGAGGCCGGGCTCGAGGCACGGATGAAGTCGACCCTGGGAGACCAGGACGGCGCGGCGGCCGTCGCCCTCTACCGGAAGTTGATGCCCGGAGCCTCCCCCTCGGACCTCTATTTCGAGATGACGAGCGACCGGGGACGGCGCGCGGCAATCGAGATCGCCGAACTGAAGGCGGTCCAGGGCGTCACCCCCGCCTACCTGTACGAACTGACCTGGAGCACCCCGGTCTACGACGGCCTGCTGCGCACCCCCCACTCGCTCGACCTGCCGCTGATCTTCAACCTCGCCGACCACCCCGTCTGGGCCCCCTACACGGGGGGGGTGCCCGAATCGATCCAGGTGGCGCGGGCGATGATGGGGGCCTGGGTCGCGTTTGCCCTCACCGGCGCCCCCGGCACCCGCACGCTCCCCTGGCCCGCTTTCACGCTCGAAAACTTCGAGACCATGGTCTTCGACGTCAGGAGCGAGGCGAAAAGGGACCCGTTCAGGGAAACGCGCAAATTCTGGGAAGGGGTCTGACCCCTGCCTCCAACCCCCCTCCGGCGCTCGCGTCGGAGGGGTCCGGGGTGCCATGGCCACAAAAAACAGGAAACCCCTTCCCTCCTTCGCCTCCGCCGTGCGCTGCACCGAGGGGCACGAGCTGATCCTTCACGCCATCGCCGCGAGCGGCGTCCGGAAGATCTTTTTCTGCGGCGGCACCGACAATTTCCACTTCATGGAGTCGGTGGCCCGATTCCGGGCGCAGGGGCTGGCAACCCCGGACCTGGTCACCGTCCCCCACGAGTCGGCCGCGCTCTACATGGGCATGGGGTATTTCCAGGTGACCCGCCGCCCGCAGGTGGTGCTGCTGCACGTCGACAGCGGCACCATCAACGCCGGCGCCGCCTGGCCCGAAGCCTGGCACGCGGGCGCCGGCGTCGTCGTCATGGCGGGGCGCACCCCCTGGACCACCAAGAACGAACTCCCCGGCGCCCGATCGGTCCCGGTCCACTGGCAGCAGGAGGTCTACGACCAGGCCGGCATCGTGCGCCAGTACACCAAGTGGGACTACGAACTGAAAACGGCCGAGAACGCGTCGCTCGTGGTCCGAAGCGCCTTCCGGATCGCCGCGACCGAACCGTGCGGCCCGGTCTACGTCACCCTGCCGCGCGAGGTGATGGCGGCGAAAATGGAGCGCGGGATCCACTACCGGCCTGAAGATTTCCCCCCCGCGACCGCTCCCGCCGCCGACCCGGCGGCGCTCGGGGAAGCGGCCCGGCTGCTGTGCGAAGCCCAAAACCCCGTCGTGCTCGTCAAGGGGATGGGGCGTCACCCCGAAGCCGTCGCCACCCTGGTCGCCCTGGCCGAGCGCTTCGCCCTCCCCGTCTGCTCTACCGACGTGTACATGAATTTTCCGGCCCTCCACTGGGCCCGCTCCGCGGCCGATATCGGCAGGCGCGACTGCATCCTCGTCATCGACCACGACGTCCCCTGGGTCGGGGCGGACCCTCCCCGCACGACGCGCATCATCTCCATGGACCTCGACCCGGTGCGGCTCAAGCAGCCGCTCTGGGGCTTTCCCGTACACGTTCCGATCACGTGCGACTCGGCCTCCGCCCTGCCGCTGCTCGCCGGCATGATGGAGCGGCGGCTCACCCCGGCGCGCAGGGGGGTGATCCGGGAACGGAGAAAGGCGCTCGAGCAGGCGCACCGCGCCGCCATGGTCCGGCGGGCGAAGGAAATCGGCCGGGCGAGCCGGGCGTTCCCCCTCTCCCCCGTCTGGGTCCGCGAATGCGTCAACCGGGTGTCGGACGAGAACACCGTGCTGCTGTGGGATATCGCCGCCATCGGCCAGGGGGACCGCACCCCGCCGGGGCATGTCTTCGCGCAGTACGCGGCCAACCTCGGCAGTTCCTGGCCCCGCGCCGTGGGCGTCAAGATGGCGGCGCCGGAGAAGACCGTCATCTCGAGCGGCGGCGACGGCTGCACCCTCTTCGCCAACCCCGAAGCGGTGCTCTGGACCGCGCGCAAATACGACGCCCCCGTCCTGTACATCGTCAACAACAACCACCAGTACCGGGCCGTGGCCGAAAACCTGGACGCCTACGGGGGGGACGGCAGCTACGCCGGGCGCGCGGGCTACAACGGCGCTTCCCTCTCCCCCTCCCCCGATTTCGCGGCCGTCGCCCGCGCCATGGGGGCCTGCGGGGAGACCGTGACCCGGCCGGAGCAACTGGAGGGGGCGCTCGGGCGCGCGCTCGCCGCGCTGAAGGAGGGGCGGTCGGCCGTGCTCGACACGGTGATCGTCAAATCCTAGCCTTCCCGTGACCAGGGGGAAGGAGAACCGGGGCCGCCGGGGGGAAAATCGAACTCACACCTCGAGCGCACGGATCCGTTCGTCCAGGGCCGGGTGGGTGGAGAAGTATTCCGCGAGCCCCGAGTTGTCGGGAGCCACTCCGGCGAGGCGCCCGAGGGCGCTTTGGGCGGCGCCGGGGTCGAACCCCGCCGCGCGCACCAGCCGCACCGCCTCCCGGTCGGCTTCGAGTTCGAGCGTGCGGGAATACCCCTTCCCCAGCGCCTCCCGCAGCAGGAGTCCGACGCCGGAGAGGCGCCGGGCGACCGCGTCGAGGAGGACGCCCGCCGTCAGCTGGTCCCGGGCGTGCCCGCCGACGACGTGCCCGATCTCGTGCGCCAGGAAAAAGGCGATCTCGTCCCGCCGGTGCCCGCACAGGTCCAATAGCGGCGCCGTGATGAACACGAACCCCCCGGGGAGCGCGTAGGCGTTGGCCACCGGCGCCGTCACCACCCGGAAGGTGAAGCGGCGCCCCTCCCCCACCGCCCCGGCGAGTTTTGCCCCGATCGCCTCGACCAGTTCCCGGTCCCGGTCCGAAGCCATCCCGGGAAATTGCGCCGCGAATTCGCGGGCGCATTCCCGCCCGTACTCGGTCTCGGCCGCCTGCGCCTCCTCTTCCGTGCCCGAAGCCCACGCCATCATCCACCGGGCCCGGCGCACGGGCTTGCGCGCCTTTTCCCCGAGCACCTGCCCCATCCTGGGGAGGGTGCGGGCGCCGAAAAGAAGCAGGAGAATGAGGAGCAGAATCAGGAGCGGCAAGGTTTCACCTCGAAAAAGATGGCGGGGGCTTGACCCGTCTATCGCTTCATACTTTAGCATTCCCTTCGGTCGCGGAGTCGGGAATAATGCGGCCGCAGGGAACGACCGGAGAGAGACATGATCACCATATCGACGCTGGCCCGGGGATCGGGACTGTCGCGCGCGACGCTGCTCTACTACGACCGCCTGGGTCTGCTCAGGCCTTCGGAGCGGAGCCGGAGCGGCTACCGCCTCTACGCCCCGGCCCAGGTACGCCGGCTGGAGCGCATCTGCCTCTACCGCAAGCTGGGCATCCCGCTCGGGGAGATGAAGCCGTTGCTCGACGCCCCCGAGGGGCGCGCGCCCCTGGACATCCTCCAGCGCCGCCTTGGCACCCTCGACCGCGAAATCGCCGGACTCCGCCAGCAGCAGCGCGCAATCCTGCGCCTGCTCGAACAGAAACCATTACAGCAAGGAGTGGAGATGATCAACAAGGAGCGTTGGGTCGAAATCATGAAGGCCGCCGGGTTCGGGGACGAGGA
>CAZWXG010000086.1:0-10996 GCA_964637825.1 uncultured Acidobacteriota bacterium | reverse complement strand
CGCGCCCGGTCCTGCGCTCCGCCGCCGAGATCGACTACCCCCCCTTCAGCCTGGTCGACGACCAGGGGAACGCGGGCGGCTTCTCGGTGGAGCTGCTCCGGGCGGCGCTGGGAGCCATGGGCCGGGAGGTCGCCTTCCGGACCGGCACCTGGGCTGAGGCCCGCGGATGGCTCGAGCGCGCGGAGGTCCAGGCGTTGCCCATCGTGGGGCGCACCCCGGAGCGGGAGGAGCTGTACGATTTCACGGTCCCCTACATGACCCTGCACGGGGCCATCGTGGTGCGGAGTGGGGAGACGCGCATCCATCGCCTCGAGGACCTCGTCGGGCGCCGCGTGGCGGTGATGAAGGGGGACAACGCCGAGGAGTTCCTGCGCCGCACCGGACTCGGGATCCGCCTGCACCCCCTGCCGACCTTCGAGACCGCCCTGGAGGAACTGGCCGCGGGACGTCACGACGCCGTCGTCATCCAGCGGCTGGTGGCGCTGCGCCTGATCCAGAAGACCGGGCTGACGGGCCTCAGAGTCCTCGACGAGCCGGTCGAAGGGTTCCGCCAGGACTTCTGCTTCGCCGTCCGCGAAGGGGACCGCGACACCCTGGCCCTGCTCAACGAGGGGCTGGCCATCGTCATCGCCGACGGGACCTACCGCCACCTGCACGCGAAATGGTTCGCCGCCATGGAACTCGCCTCCGAGCGCCCCCTCATCGTCGGCGGGGACCGCAACTTCCCCCCCTATGAATTCCTGGACGAACGCGGGCAGCCGGCCGGGTACAACGTCGACCTGACCCGCGCCGTCGCCCGGGAGACCGGGCTCAACGTGGAGATCCGGCTCGGCCACTGGCCCGAAAGGGTGCAGTCGCTCAAGGACGGCTACATCGACCTGCTGCAGGGGATCTTCTATTCCCCCGCCCGGAACCTGGAGTTCGACTTCACCCAGGCGCACACGGTGGGGCACTACGTCGCCGTCCGGCGCAAGGGAGAGGGGGCGCCGCCCGAATCGGTCGAGGAACTGCGGGGCCGGCGCATCGTGGTCGAAGAGGGGGATATCCTGCACGATTTCGCCCTGGAACGCGGGCTCGAGCGGGACCTCGTCGCGGTGGCGGACCAGGAGACGGCGCTCCGGGAGCTGGCGGAGGGGCGCCACGACTGCGCGCTGGTCCTGCGCATCACCGCGCTCCATCTCATCGAGAAACACGGCTGGACGAACCTGGCCCTGGGGAAAAAGCCGCTCGTCGGGCTCGAGTACGGCTACGCGGCGAAGAAGGGGCAGAAGGCGCTGATCGCGCAGTTCAGCGAGGGGCTCAAGGCGCTGGAACGGAGCGGCGAGTACCGCCGCATCCACGACAAGTGGCTCGGCGTCTACTCTCCCGGCTCTTCCCTGCTGACCGTGCTGCGCTACTCGGCCGTCGTCGTGGTCCCCCTCCTGCTCGTGCTGGCGACGGCCTTCGCCTGGTCCTGGTCCCTGCGCCGGCAGGTGAACGAAAAGACGCGGGAACTGAAGGAAAGCCTGGAGCAGTTCCAGCTCTTCGCCCAGCTGGCCCCGGTGGCCGTGGCCATCTCCGACGCACGGGGGAAGGTGCTCCACCTGAGCCAGAAATTCACCGAGCTGTTCGGCTACACCGCCGCCGACCTCCCCCACCTCGACGACTGGTGGCGGCAGGCCTACCCCGACGAGGACCTGAGGCGCCGTGTCCGGGAGCATTGGACGGAGACGATGCGCGAGTTGCGCCTCACGGGCGCCGGGGTCCCGCCGGTGGAGTTCCCCGTGCAGGCGCGCGACGGGCAGCTGCGCCACGTCGAGTTCCGGGCGGCCACGGCGGGCCGGTTCGACATCATCGTCTTCGTGGATATCAGCGAGCGCCGGAAGGCGGAGCGGGAAAAGCAGAAACTCCAGGCCGAGCTCGTCCAGTCCCAGAAGATGGAGTCGGTGGGTCGGCTGGCCGGCGGGGTGGCCCACGACTACAACAACATGCTCAACGTCATCATCGGCTTCGCCGACCTGGCGCTGGAGGACACCCCACCGGAGGACCCGCGCCGAGGCGACCTCGAGGAGATCCTGCACGCCGCCCGCCGCTCGGCCGACATCACCCGGCAGCTGCTGGCCTTCGCGCGACGACAGACCATCCAGCCGGTGGTTCTCGACCTGAACTCGTCGGTAGAGAGCATGCTCAAGATGCTGCGGCGCCTCATCGGGGAGGCGGTCGACCTGGGGTGGCACCCCGGACCCGGGCTCTGGCCGGTGTTCATGGACCCCTCCCAACTCGGGCAGGTCCTGGCCAACCTCTGCGTCAACGCCCGCGACGCCATCGCCGACGTGGGAAAGATCACCCTGGAAACGGGCAATGCCGCCCTCGACGACGCCTACTGCGCCGACCACCCGGGCTTCGTCCCGGGAGAATACGTACTGCTGGCCGTCAGCGACAACGGCCAGGGGATGGACCGGGAAACCCTCGCCAACGCGTTCGAGCCCTTCTTCACCACCAAGCAGCCGGGCGAGGGGACGGGCCTGGGGCTGGCCACCATCTACGGCATCGTCAAGCAGAACGGCGGCTTCATCAACGTCTACAGCGAGCCGGGGCGCGGCACCACCTTCCGGATCTACCTCCCGCGCCATGCGGGGGAGGGGGCCGTCGCCGTCCCCGCCGAAGCAGGCGCGATGGCCCCCGCGGAGGGGGAAACCGTGATGGTCGTGGAGGACGAAACGGCCATCGGGCATCTCGCCCGGACCCTGCTCGAAAAGCTCGGCTACACCGTCCTCTCCGCCGACACCCCGCGCGGGGCTCTCGAAACCGCCGGGCGTCACAGGGGGAGGATCGACCTCGTGATCACCGACGTCGTCATGCCCGAAATGAACGGGCGCGACCTGGCCGACCGGATACGGCAGATCCACCCCGAGGTCCGGGTGCTCTACATGTCGGGGTACACGGCCAACGTCATCGCCCACCACGGGATCCTGGACCCCGGGGTCTTTTTCATCCAGAAGCCGTTCACCAACCGGGAACTGGCGGACCGGGTGCGGGAAACGCTCTCCGGCAGGGGCCCGGCCGGACCGAAGGAGGAGCAGTGGAAGTGATCGCCCTCCCCGCCCTGGGGGACAATTACATTTATATGATCTGCGGCGACGGGCCCGGCCGGGCGGCGGCGGTGGACCCGGGCGACGCCCGGCCCGTCATCGCCTGGCTCCGGAAATCGGGCCGACGGCTCGAGGCGATTCTCGTCACCCACCATCACGCCGACCACACGGGCGGCATCCCGCGCCTGCTGGAACTCTTCCCCGGCATCGACGTCTCGGCGGGGGCGGGGGACCGGGGGCGGGTTCCGGGCCAGACCCGGTTCCTCTCCGAGGGGGAAACCGTCTGCGGCGGCGCGGCCCGGGTGCTGGACGTCCCCGGGCACACCCGCTCCCACATCGCCTATTTCTTCGACGACGGCCGGGGGGGCGGAGACCTGTTTTCGGGCGACACCGTCTTCGGCGGCACCATCGGGAACCTGTTCGAGGGGACCCCGGACGACATGTTCGCCTCGGTCGGCAAGATCCGCGCGCTCCCGGACGGCACCCGCATCTGGTGCGCCCACGAATACACCCTCGAGTTCGTGCGGGAGGCGGCGCGGGTGGACCCGGAGAACACGCGCCTGCACCAGCGGCTCGAGCGGCTGGAATCGGCCGCGGGCACGCCGACGGTGCCGCTTGCGCTCGAGGAGGAGCGGGCCACGAACCCCTTCTTCCGCTGGGACGCCCCCGCGCTTGCGGCCCGTTACGGGACCGTTCCGGGGATCGAAACCTTCCGCCGCCTGTGCGCCGTCACCTGACGGCCGAATCCTTTTGGGGACGGCCGCACCGATGCGGTAGACTGGCCGGGGTGCAGGGCGGGAGGCACGGCATGACGGAGACGGAACGGAACAGGCGGCTGGTGGAACGGTTCTGCACGGAGGTCATCACCGGCCACCGGCTGGACGGGCTCGACCGTTTCCTCCACGAGGACTACATCCAGCACAACGCCGACTGCCCCCAGGGGAGGTCGGGCTTTGCCGAATTCTTCACCACGATCTTCCGCGCCGTTCCCGATTTCCGCTACGAGCTCATCCGCATCCTGGCCGACGGGGACCGTGTCTGGGTCCACGCGCGCACCCTGGGCACCCACACCGGGGGGGAGTGGCTCGGGGTGGCCCCGAGCGGCCGCCGCCTCGATTTCGAGGTCGTGGACATGTTCCGTCTCCGGGACGGCAGGATCGCCGAACACTGGGACGTCGCCGACACCCACGCCTTCTTCAGCCAGTTGGGGCGCTTCGCCTAGCCGGGATTCGATCGGCCGCCGGCCGTGGCCTGACAGGGGAGGAACGCCTCCCGGCTCCGGTCCGAGGAGAGGACCCACAGGCCGTAGGCCCCGAGCGCGGTCCCGAAGGGGAAGTTCAGCAGATGGAAGACGCTGACGACGACGCCCAGGATCCGGCCCCAGTTCCGGAATCGCACCAGGCCGATGCCGGCGACGATGGAGGGGAGCGAAAGCAGGAGGAGGAACAGGGCGATCGCCCCGCCGACGACGGCCAGGACGGAAGGCGCCACCGCCGGGTGCAGGGAGTGCGGGGCCGTAGCCTCGACGATGCCGATCACCCCGCCGAAAACCGCCAGGATCACCACGGCGCCGAGGGCCCCCAGCGCCCCGCAAACGATGTTCAGAACCCCCAGGATTTTGATGTGCCGATCCATCCCCCACCCCCTTTTCTTCCTGCCGCGATTATACCCCTGCCTTACGTTTCGGGGGGCCGCGGGGTTCAAAAAATCGCGAACCGGGAATGATTGACTTTGCACAGGCCGTATCCTACCCTTCCGGAAACGGGGCGCATGGGCCCCGGTTCCCTGTTCATGGTCCAAGGAAAGGATCCCGATGTCCCATCGACCCGAGCGCAGGCAGTTCCTGAAACGGACCGCCGACCGCTACCGGATGGAAACAGGGGCGGCGGCGCCGCGTACTACAGACTGGGACCGTTTCACCGCCGCGGGCGCCGGCAGCACGTCGGGCTACGCGGTAGCCGGCGGCGGTTTCTTTGCAAGGGTGACCCATGGATAGACGCAGATTCCTCGGAATGGCCGGATTGGCTTGCGGCAGCGCCGCACTCGGCGGGTGCGGCAAAGGCCCCGGGTCGGGGGGCCCCGGGTCGGGAGGGACCCCCTCCCGCGGGCGCGCCTCGATCACGGCGGGAAAGGGAAAAGGGGAAGTGTACGTGGGGAAGGCGGCGGACCCCGCCATCGCCCTCAGGGCGGCGCTGGCCGCGGCGGGGGGCCTCGCCTTCATCCGGCCCGGGAGCCGCGTGGTGCTCAAGCCGAACGCCGCCTGGTCCCGCACCCCGGCGCAGGCGGCCAACACCGACCCCAGGCTGCTCGCGGCCATGATCCAGCTCTGCCGGGAGGCGGGGGCGGGAAAGATCACCGTCTTCGAGCATACGATCGACCGCCCGGCGGCGCAGGTGCTCGCCGTTTCGGGCATCGGCGCCGCCGCGCGCCAGGGGGGGGCCGAGCTGATCTACGGCGCCACCGAGGGGGATTTCGCCCCGATCGAGGTGCCCCGGGGGAAGATGATGAAGCAGGACACGCTGGCCCGCGCGGTGCTGGAGGCCGACGTCTTCATCAACATGCCCAAGGCCAAGCACCATTCCCAGACGCAGCTGACGCTCGGGTTGAAGAACCTCATGGGGGTGAACTTCAACCGCCAGGCGTGGCACTCGGGCCCCGATCTGGCCCAGTACATCGCCGACTACGCCAGCGCCGTGGCCGTCGACCTCACCGTCATGGACGCGTCCCGCATCCTGCTCACCAACGGGCCGAAGGGGCCCGGCAGGACGCGCGAACCGGAGGAGGTGATCGTGTCCTTCGACCCGGTCGCCGCGGACGCCTACGCCTGCGGCCTGTTCGACCTGGAGCCGTCGTCGGTCGGGTACATCGGCAAAGCGGCGGAACTGGGCCTGGGCGAAGGCAACCTCTCGAACATCGTCGTCAAGCGGGTCTGATCCCCCCGCCACCGGAACCGACTCTATGAAAACCGTACGCAGGGCCAGCCAGCTCTTCTTCCTCCTCCTCTTTCTCGTGCTGTTTTTCCAGACCGCACGCCACATCGACTGGGCGGACGGCGGGATGAGCGTATCGGCCTTCCTCCCCGCCGATCTCTTCCTGCGTATCGACCCGCTGCTCGGCTGGACCGCCATCGTCGCATCGAGGAGCCTTCTCCTGTCCGTCCTGCTCTGGACGGTGCCGGTGCTCCTTCTGACCCTTCTCTTCGGCCGGGCCTTCTGCGGCTGGGTCTGCCCGCTCGGGACCCTCGTCGACGGAGCGGACAAGGTGGTCCGGCCCAGGCGCGAACGCCGCACCAGCCGGGAGCGCTCCTGGCCCCGGCTGAAGTATTACGTACTCGGGGCGGTGGCCGCGAGCGCCCTGCTGGGCTCCCAGCTGGTCTGGCTGCTCGACCCGATCGCCCTCACCTTCCGGAGCCTGACGCTCGGGTTCTTCGCCCCCCTCGAGCGGGCGGTCCAGTGGCTTCCGGGGACGGGCCGGCTCCAATCGTGGGGGATCTTTCCCGACCAGCAGGCGGCGTACGGGAGCGGGTTCGCCGCGGCGCTCCTGCTGGCCGCCATCCTCGCCGGCGGGTTCCTCTCCCGCCGGTTCTGGTGCCGCAGCCTCTGCCCCCTGGGCGCGCTGCTGGGCCTCGTCGCCCGCGTCCCCCTCTTCCGCCGCAGGGTCGGAACGGCGTGCAACGAATGCACCCTCTGCCAGCTCGACTGCAAGATGGACGCGATCGGGGAAAAGGGGCAGCGCACCTCCACGGCCGAATGCATCTTCTGCTACTCCTGCGCCGAACTCTGCCCGCAGGAAGCGATCCGGATGGCCCCCGGGAAACCGGAACCCGGCCTCAAGCTCGATCTCGACCGGAGGCGCCTCGTCACCGGCATCGGCGTGGGCACCGTCTGGGGGCTGGGCGCGACTTCGGCCCTGGCCCGGCGCCCCACGCGCGACGGGGAGAGCCGCATCACCGGCAAATGGCTGATCCGCCCCCCGGGGTCGGCGGCCGAGGAACTCTTCACCGAGCGCTGCGTCCGCTGCGGCGCCTGCATGAAGGTGTGCCCGACCAACGGCCTGCAGCCGGCGCTCGCCGAAGGGGGCCTGGGCGCGATCTGGACCCCCGTGCTGATGCCCAGGGTGGGCGAATGCAGCCAGAACTGCAACCTCTGCGGCGAGGTCTGCCCCACGGACGCCATCGAATCCTTCGCCGTCCCCGAAAAGGAGCACCTGTTCATCGGGCGCGCCGTCATCAACCGCTCTTCGTGCGTCGTCTGGGAATCGGGCAAACAGTGCCTCGTCTGCGACGAGGTCTGCTCCTACAGCGCCATCTACTGGCTGGACAAAAACGGCTCCGCCGTCGAGCACCCGGCCGACGGGGACGCCGAACCCCGCCAGGGATTCCCCTACGTGGACCCCGCCCGCTGCGTGGGGTGCGGCATCTGCGAGTACAACTGCCCCGCCGGCGGCCCCGACGCCGCCATCCGCGTGACGCGCGACGGGGACAAGCGGCACCTGTCCCGGGCGGAACAGAAGGCGTGGCAGGCGGCCAACTGGACCGAGCGCGAGGGAAAACCTTCCCTCCGGTAGCGCCGCCACCTCCCCTGTCCGGCGGTTTTCTGCTATAGTTCGCGCTCACGCATGCAAAAGGAGCAGGGTATGTCCGGCATTTTCGGCGCAGCATCCAGGAAGGGCAACTGCATTCAATCCCTCTATTACGGCCTCGATTATCACAGCCACCTCGGCACCGATTACGCCGGGATGGCCGTCTACCGCGACCGGGGGATCGAGCGCAAGATTCACGATATCCGCGGGGAGAACTTCCGGCCCAAGTTCCGGCACGATTACGAAAAGATGAGCGGCCCCTACGGCATCGGCGTGATCGGCTACGACATCCAGCCGGTGGTGCTCTCCTCGCGCCTCGGCGTCTTTTCGGTGGTGATGAACGGCCACATCAACAACCTCGACGCGATCATCGCCCGGCTCCAGTCCGAGGGGTCGACGTTTGCCGAGATCCAGCCCGATTCCACCATCAGCCCCGCCGAGGTGGTCGCCGAAATCATCAGCCGGGCCGACAGCCTCGAAGCGGGCATCCTCTCCGTCTTCGCCCGGATCGAGGGCTCGATCTCGCTGCTCGTGATGACCAAGGACGGCATCTACGCGGCGCGGGACCGCGAGGGGCATTCGACCCTGGTCATCGGGGAAAACGGCGACGGGTTCGCCGTGACCACCGAGACCACGGCTTTTCCCAACCTGGGGTACCGGACCATCGCCGAGCTCGCCCCGGGCGACGTCTTCCTGATCTCCGGGCAGGGGATCTCCCGGCGTTGCGAGGCCGACCCGCGCCTCGGCCGCCCCTGCGCCTTTCTCTGGATCTACACCAGCTTCCCCGCCAGTTCCATCGAGGGGATCAACGTGGAACAGGCGCGTTACCGCAGCGGGGCCCTGCTGGCGCGCCGCGACCGGACCGCCGGCTTTACGGCCGACATCGTTTCCGGGGTCCCCGACAGCGGCGTGGGGCACGCCATCGGCTACGCCAACGAGTCGGGAATCCCCTACGCTCGCCCGCTGGTCAAGTACACCCCCTCCTGGCCCCGGAGCTACATGCCCTCGGTGCAGGCGACGCGCGACCTGATCGCCAACATGAAGCTGATCGCGATTCCCGAGCTCATCCGGGACAAGCGCATCGTCCTCTGCGACGATTCCATCGTGCGCGGCACCCAGCTCCGGAGGATGATCAAGGAAAAGCTCCTGGCCAACGGCGCCCGCGAGGTGCACATCCGCATCGCCTGCCCGCCGCTCGTGTTCCCCTGCATCTACAACGAGTCGACGCGCACGACCCGGGAACTGGCCGCGCGCAAGGCGATCCGCGTCCTGGAAGGGAGCGACATCCCCGACGTCTCCGGGTACCTTGCGACCGGATCGGACCCCTACCGCGGGATGGTCGCCGCAATCGCGCAGGAGATGGGGGCCGATTCCCTGGTGTACCAGGATCTTGAGGACATGGCCGCGGCCATCGGACGGCCGATGGAGGGGGTCTGCACCTACTGCTGGACCGGGTGTCAGGGGAGCGCCGCGAACACCCGGTAGGAATGGGGTTTGATCTCGATCGGAACCGTCGTGCGCTTCACCCCGCCCGCACCGAAGGGCCCGAAGCCGCCTGAAGTCCCCCCCTTGCCCGCGAGTGTCTCCCCGGTGGTCAGCTCCCGCACCCCCGTGTAGCGGGGATCGAGCGAGAGGGTGACGGCCACCGGTTCGGGCCGGAACGACTCCACGATGAAGGTGCCGTTGTCGTAGAGGAAGAGGGCGACGTCGCCCGGCGCCTCCACCCGCACTGCCATCTCCCGGAGCAGGACGTTGCGGATCTGCGTGAGCACCCCGGCAGGAAAGCTGTACAGGTCGCTGAAGTTGTCCGGGATCGTCAGGACGTACAGGGTCCCCCCGCCGTAGGCGGCCTGGACGAGGAGCGGGTACCCGAGGTCGTTCTGGGTCATGGCGCTGGCCAGTTCCCAGGCGTCGTTGGTGAGGTACTGGATCTGCGGGATGAGGATGCGCAGACCGGGAGGGAGATCGGGCTGTCCCCGGAAATTCCTGACGACGGCCCTCCGCCCGGTGTCGCGGATCTCGGCGATGTGTCCGATCCCCTTCCCCTCGAGCGCCCGCAGCAGGCCCGAGGTGATGGTCACCGATTTGCCCGCCCGCAGCTGGCGTTCGATCCTGGCCACGATCCCGGGATCGAAGGCGGCCGACTCCGTCAGCAGCACCATGGGCGCGTCTTCGGGAAACCGGGGGAGGAGGTCGATCGGGATGCCGATCATCCCCAGGTAGTTGTGCAGGAAATCCTCGCCGGTGGAATGAAAGGGCTTGTAGCTGGGGAGCCCGACGGGACGGCCGAGCTCGTGGAGGAAGCGGTCCGCCTCCCCGAGCGCGTACCCCGCCGCGCGCGCGAACGTGACCGGCGGCTTCCCTTCCCCCTCCGGCGCGGCGACCGAGCCGGTCATGGCGTCGAAATCGAAGCTGGGACCGGACTCCTGCCACGGCGCCCGGTCGGAGGGGCGGATCGGACGCTCGAGCTGGAGGAAATCGAAGAGGGTGATCTCCGGCGCCCGGGCGAACAGGGTGAGCCAGATCTGTTCGGCGTAGCGGTCGGGGTAGCGCCCCCCGTAGGTGTCGACCCAACCGCCGCCGTTGTGCCCGGGGCGGAGGTTCTCGAAGTAGCGGAAGATCGAATAGCCGAGGTATTCCTGCAGGTGCTGGTCTCCGGTCCGGTCGCGCGTCTCGGTGCCGGTGTAGACGCCGTCGAAGAGCAGCGGCCCCCGCTCGAGGTCGAAGCCGAGCCCCTGGAAGTGCTCGTACCAGTTCGGGTACTTGACCACCATCCGGACCCGGGGGTTCACCCGTTTCGCCGGCCCGATGACGAGGTTGCGGGCGGCTTCGTCCATCAGCCCGAGGCGGAAGCCGGTCCAGCTCTTCTCCCCCTTCGCCCGGATGCAGCGCTCGCACTTGCAGTTGGTGAAGAAGAAGTCGTCGAGGATGATTTCGTCGAACAGCCCGGCCGTGAACTCGACCACCTGCCGGACCTTGTCCCGGTGCTCGGGGTTGCTGTAGCAGTAGGTCTCGAAGCGGTTGCTCTCGTTGACCGTCAGGGTGATGCCGCCCGCGACCTCGAGCCCCCGTTTCCGGAAAAATTCCGCGGCGTTTCTCACCGTCTCCGCATCCGCGACGATCGTGTCCCGGTGCGTTTCCAGGTAAATCTTGTCCACCTTCACCTGGCGCGCGATCGCGTCCCAGTGCGTCCGCAGCCATTCGGGGTCGGCCATCCGCCGCACCTCGTAGACGCGGGCGTAGACGGAAACGGCGAAATTGCGGTAGTGTCCCGGGGCCGGGAGGGCGCCCGGGGGCGAGGAGAAGAGGGCCGCGACAGAGATCAGTACGGCACAGAGAAAGGA
>CAZWXG010000085.1:0-11074 GCA_964637825.1 uncultured Acidobacteriota bacterium | reverse complement strand
TTGTCGCCCATCCGGTCAAAATCGTCCGGCACCGAAATCTGGCCGATCATGAAGCCTAACCGTTTTTTGGGCGTCTCAGTATTTGCCTCGATCCGCGTCACCTTCACGAGGGGTTTGCCTGCCTTGGCAATGATGAAGGGCTCCCCTTTGACGGCCCTCTCTATCAGGCGCGAAAGGTTGGTTTTTGCCTCATGGATGTTGATTGTCAGCATACAGCCCCCAATAAACTTAGTTTACTGGACTTAGTTTATCATTTTTCGCCCGATAGCGCATTAAAGAAGCCTCCATCTCCTGAAAAAGCAGTTGGGCACCCTCGCGCGGGAACATACAATGGAACGGCGAGGGACCCCGGATGTCACTGCCGGCCGATAGGATCGGGCGGGAAGCGAAATCGGAGGGTTCGAGGGGCTCTGGATGCTGAAACGACTGCTGGGCGCGCTGGAGCGGGAGGAGACGGTGATCACGGCGACGCGGCGGCTGGCGCGCACGCTCGGGCAGGAGTACGCCGCGGCGCAGCAGGCGGCGGGGCGGGGGGCGTGGGAGTCGCCGCGGATCGCGACCTGGCCCGAATGGGTGGAGGAGCTGTGGGGGCAATTGCTCCTGGCCCGCGACGAGGCGCCGGTGGTGCTGGGCGGCTGGCAGGAGCAGGCGCTCTGGGAACGGGTCGTGCGCGGATCGGCCGGGGCCGACGGGCTGCTCGAGCCGCACGGCACGGCCGGCACCGCGCGGGAGGCGTGGCGCCTGGCAGGGGAATGGCGCCTCGACATCGCCGCGATCCGGCGCGCGGGGAACGAGGACGCGCGCGCCTTCGCCGGCTGGGCCGGCCGCTTCGCCGCGCTCTGCCGGGAGGAGGGGTGGCTCGACCGGGCGCGGCTGGCCGACGTGGTGAAGGAGGGGCTGGGGCGGTTGCGCCTCCCCCCCGCGGTCCTGCTCGCCGGGTTCGACGACTACCCGCCGCAGCAGCTCGAATTCCTGGACGCGCTGGCCGCCGCCGGCTGCACCGTCACCCAAACCGCCGTGGAGACGACCGGGCCGGGCGCCGGGGCCGTGCTCGTCCCCTTTCCCGACCCCGACCGGGAGATCGAAGCGGCCGCGCGCTGGGCGCGGGCGCTGCTTGAAAGAGGGGGGGCGGGACGGATCGGCGTGGTCGTCAACGGCCTGGCCGAACGCCGGGACCGGGTGGAGCGCATCTTCCGCGGCGTCCTGGAGCCCGCGGCCCTCATCGAGGGGGACGCCCGGCCGTCGTCGTTCAACCTGTCGGCCGGCCGCCCGCTTTCGGCATGGCCCCTCGTCCGGAGCGCGCTCGCCCTCCTGGGCCTGACCCCGGGTGACAACGCGTGGAGCGACATCAGCCGGCTGCTCCGCACCCCGTACCTCGCGGGGGCCGACAGGGAGCAGGGCGCCCGGGCGGCGCTCGACCGGCGCCTCCGCCGCCGGGGGAACTTCATGATCGCGGGCTCGAGCCTGCCGGCGCTCTGCCGGCGGGAGGGGGCGGGGTGCGCGGTGCTCGAGCGTCTACTGCGCAATTGGCTGGCGGCGTGCGGCGCCGCGGTGTCGCCACGGACCGCGGATGAATGGAGCCGGGCGTTTTCCTCGCTGCTCGAGGCCTTCGGCTGGCCGGGCGAACGCCCCCTGGACAGCCTCGAGTTCCAGGTGCTCGAGGCCTGGAGCGGACTGCTGTCCGACTTTGCCTCCACCGGCCTGACCGGGGAGGCGATGGAGCGGGGGGAGGCCCTCGCCATCCTCGGGCGCATGGCCGGCAGCCTCATGTTCCAGCCGGAAACGGAAGGGGCGCCGGTGCAGGTGCTCGGCCTGCTCGAGGCTTCCGGCCTTTTCTTCGACCACCTCTGGGTCGCCGGGCTGCACGACGGGGCCTGGCCGGGGCCGGCGAACCCGAACCCGTTCCTCCCGATCGGCCTGCAGAAGGAAAAGGGGATGCCCCGCTGTTCGCCCGAGCGGGAGCTGGAATTCGCGGTGCGGATCACCCGGCGCCTCCTCGGGAGCGCGGCCGACCTGGTCCTCTCCCATCCCCTGCGGGAAGGGGACCGCGAACTGGGGCCCAGCCCGCTCGTTGCGGGGGTGCGGCGCGCCGCCCCGGACGAAATCGGGCGGTGGGCCGGCCCCCCGGCGGAAGAGGTCATCCGCGCTCTGCGCGTCATCGAAACCCTCGTCGATGAAACGGCGCCGCCGCTCATCGAGCAGGCCTGGCAGCGGGGGGGGACCCGGGTGTTTCAGCTCCAGTCCGCGTGCCCGTTCCGCGCCTTTGCCGAACTCCGGCTGGGGGCGGAGGAACTCGAGTCCCCGCTCCCCGGGCTGGACCCCGCGGCGCGGGGCACCCTCGTACACGCCGTGCTCGAGGAGACCTGGAGGGAACTGAAAACCCACGCGGCGCTCTGCTCCCGCCCGGACATCGACGAGGTCGTCGCCCGCTCGGTCGACCGCGCGATCGAGCGGTTCGAGCGTGAACGCCCCCTTCCCGCGAGGTTCGCCGCCCTGGAGCGGCAGCGGCTGCGCGGGCTGGCCGCGGCATGGCTCGAAGTCGACCGGGAGCGGGAGCCCTTCGAAGTCATCGAACCGGAAGAGGAGAAGTTCGCCGAGACGGGGGGCGTCCGCTTCCGGGTCAAGATCGACCGGGTGGACCGGCTGGCCGACGGGCGCGAAATGATCGTCGACTACAAGACCGGGATCACCACCCCCCGGTCCTGGGAGTCGGATCGCCCCGAGGAACCGCAGCTGCCGCTGTATGGCACCATTCACGAAAAGCCCCTGGCCGGGGTCATCTACGCCCGGGTGAGGGCGGGGGATCTCCGTTTTGTCGGGCTGGTCGACGACGACGTGACCCTTCGGGGCTGCGAACCGGTCGATCTCGGCGCGCAGGTCGACCGGTGGCGCGCGGTCCTCGCCAGGATCGGCGGGGAATTCCGGGAGGGGCGGGCGGAGGTGGATCCCAGGGACGGCGACCGGACGTGCCGTTACTGCCCGCTCCCCTCCCTCTGCCGCGTTTCCGAATGCCCGGCCGCCGGCCTTGACGGGGAGGCCGACCGATGACGGGTCCCGGGAAGGAAAGCCCCGACAGCGCTCAAAGAAGGTGCGCGCTCGACCCGGCCCGCTCGTTCATCGTGCAGTCTCCCGCGGGGTCGGGAAAGACGGAACTCCTGATCCAGCGATACCTGACGCTGCTCGGCCTGGTGGACCGGCCCGAGGCCGTGAGTGCGATCACTTTCACCCGCAAGGCCGCCGGGGAGATGGGCCGGCGCATCGTGGATGCCCTCGCCGCTGCCGCCGGGGAACGCCCCGACCAGGGGCACCGGGCCCTCACCTGGGACCTGGCCCGGCGGGTGCGCGCCAACAGCGAGGCCCGGGGATGGCGGCTCGAACAGAACCCCGGGCGGCTCGGGATCCAGACGATCGACGCCCTCTGCGCCTCGATCGTGAGGCGGCTGCCGTGGCTCTCCCGCATGGGGGGGGCGCCCGCCGTCGTCGAGGACGCCGGGGAGCTGTACCGGGAAGCGGCGCGGGCGACGCTCGATCTTCTCGAAGGGGACCGCGGGGAGGAGGTCGCGACCCTGCTCCGTCACGTGGACAATGATCGTCAGGTCCTCGAGCGCCTGCTCACCGGCATGCTCGCGCGGCGGGACCAATGGCTGCGCCACATCGACGCGGCCGACCCGGAAAAGAGCCGGGCCGCGCTGGAACGTTCGCTGGAACACGTGACGCTCGATGCCGTCGCCGCCGTCCACAGGGCGGTCCCGGACCGCCTGGCCGCGGAGATGGCCGCGATCGCGGCCGAGGCGGCGCTCCACCTCGAGGAGGCGGGGAGGGAGGGCGCCGTCCGGGCGTGCGCGGGCCTGGCCGGCCCCCCCGGCGCGGACCGTCTCGACGCCTGGCTCGGAATGGCCGACATGCTGCTCACGAAGGGGGGGACCTGGAGAAAGAGCCTGACCGTCGCCAACGGGTTCCCCTCGTCGGACAAGCCGCTGAAAGAGCGCTGCGGCGGGTTGATCGAGACCCTTTCGGCGGGCGAGGGGGCGCGCCGCGCCCTGGACGAACTCCGCCATCTCCCCGACCGCCGTTTTTCGGAAGGGCAGTGGCGGATCCTGTCGTCGGTCGTGAAGTTGCTGCCGGTCGCGGTCGGCCGCCTCGACGCCATCTTCCGCGCCCGGGGGGAGGCCGATTTCGTCGAGGTCGCGATCGCCGCGCGCCGGTCGCTCGCATCCTCATCCCGCGCCGCCGCCGGCCCCGATCTCCGCCTCGAGCATATCCTGATCGACGAGTTCCAGGACACCTCCGTCAGCCAGCACGCGCTCCTGGCGGCGCTGACGGCCGGGTGGAAGCCGGGCGACGGGCGGACGGTCTTCGCCGTGGGCGACCCGATGCAGTCGATCTACCGCTTCCGCGAGGCGGAAGTGGGCCTGTTTCTCAAAACCCGCCGCGACGGCATCGGCGCCGTCCCGATGGAGCCGATCACGCTCGAGGCCAATTTCCGGTCGGTCGCGGGTATCGTCGGGTGGGTGAACGACACCTTCCCCGGCGTCATGCCGGAGGAGGAGGAGATCCCCACCGGCGCGATACCGTTCAGCCCCTCCACCGCGGTGCGCGGGGCGGGGGACGGCCCCGCCGTCACCCTGCATCCGTTCGTCGGGCGAGACGACGAAGCGGAGGCCGCCCGGGTGGTGGAGATCGTCCGGTCGGCACGGGACCGGGGGAAAAAGGCCGCGATCCTGGTCCGTTCGCGCCCCCACCTGGCGTCGATCCTCCCCGCCCTGGAGGCCGCCGGACTGGGGTATCGGGCCGTGGAGATCGAGCCGCTGGCGGGCGTCAGCGTCATCCGGGACCTCACGGCGCTGACCCGCGCGCTGCTGCACCCCGCCGACCGCATCGCGTGGCTCGCCGTGCTGCGCGCCCCCTGGTGCGGGATGACGCTCGGGGAACTCTGCGCCGTCGCGGGGAACGATCTCGAGACGGCGGTCCGGGACCTCGTGCGCGACGAGGGGGTGACGGAGGCCCTCGGCGCCGGAGGGCGCGCTAGGCTCGCGCGCGCGGCCGCGGTGCTCGAGCGCGCCCTGCATTGGCGGCCGGCATCGCTGCGCGCCCGGGTCGAGGGGGCGTGGCTCGCGCTCGGCGGGCCGGCATGCGCCTCCGCCCCGGAAGAGGTCGAAAACGCCGGGGTCTTCTTCGACCTGCTCGAAGAGATGGACGACGGCGGCACCCTCGACCTGGAGCGGTTCGAGCGGCGCATCGGGGATCTCTACGCCCGGCCCGATGCCGGGGCGGACGACCTCCTCGAGGTCCTGACCATCCACAAGGCGAAGGGGCTCGAGTTCGACGTGGTCGTCGTGCCGGGCCTGGGCCGGGCGCCGAAGCAGGACGAAGCGCGCCTGATGCTGTGGCTCGAGCGCCCCCGCTACGCCGACGCCGGGGCGGACCTGCTGCTGGCTTCCCCCGGCGCCACCGGCGCCGAGCGCGACCGGACCTACGATTACCTCAAGCGGATCGAAGGCTTGAAGTCGGCGCACGAGACGGGGCGCCTGCTCTACGTCGCCGCCACCCGGGCCCGGTCGGAACTCCACCTGCTGGGGCATGTCGGGTACCGGGCCGGGGAGGAGGGGATCGAATTGAGGGAGCCCGCCTCGGGGTCGCTCCTCGAGTGCCTCTGGGCGGCCGCGCGGGGAACATTCGAGGAGGCCGCGGCGAGCCGGGGGCCGGCGGACGTCGACGGCGGGACGCGGCCCCCGGCGGAACGGGTCCCCCGGACGATCCGCCGCCTGGCTCCCGGTTGGGCCCTGCCGGTCCTTCCGTCCGCGGTCGAAGGGGCTCCCGTGGAGCCGGGGGAGGCCGGGGAAGGGCGGGTGAGCTTTCACTGGGTCACGGACACGCTGCGCCACGTCGGCACCGTCGTGCACCAGGCGCTCAGGCAGATGGCCGAAGAAGGGGGGTGGACGGAGGACACCGTCAGGAGCCGCGCGCCGTCCTTCCGTTCCGCCCTCGCCTCCCTGGGGGTGCCCCGGGAGGAATGCGCGGCGGCGGCGCACCGGGTGGCCGATGCCCTGGTGCGGGCGGTCGGGGACGAGCGCGGGAGGTGGCTGCTCGCGCCGCACGAACTCGCGACGTGCGAATACGCCCTCGGCGGCGTCGTGGAGGGGCGGGTGGTCGGCGCGCGCATCGACCGGACCTTCATCGACGAAGGGGGCACGCGCTGGGTGGTCGATTACAAATCCAGCGTGCACGAAGGCGCCGGCGTCGACGCGTTCCTCGACAACGAGTGCGCCCGCTACCGCGGGCAACTCGAGAGGTACCGCGCGCTGTTCGGGATGCTGGAAGAGCGGCCGGTACGCACGGCCCTCTACTTCCCCCTCCTGGGCGCCTGGCGCGAGGTTGATTGAAACCTTTGGGTTTGACAGGGGCACCACAGGAACATAAACTTATCAAAAGTGATAAGTTTATGTTCCTGGACACGCCATGAAATTGTCCGCGCTCCGCTCGAAGCTGATCTTCGGAATCCGGGATGTGCTGGAGGCCGGCGGGTTGTCGGCGGCCTCCGCCCATGTGCTGTGCAGCCGCTGCGTAAAGGATGGACGCATGCTGCGCCTCAAGCGCGACGCCTACGTCCTTGCCGACAGGTGGGAGCACTACGGGTCGCGGGAGTTGCTCGAGATCGCCAATCGACTCCAGGTTCCCTCCTACCTTTCGCTGACCACCGCCTTGGCCTGTCACGGGATGACGACCCAGGTGCAGCCATCGTGTTACGAGTCCGTGTCTCTCCGCCGCTCCACCGCGCTGGAGGCCGGCGGGGTGTCCTTCCTCTACCACAAGTTGCAGCGGGGGCTCTATTTCGGGTTTGAACGGAAGGACGGTATTTTCATCGCCGAGCCGGAAAAAGCGGTCCTTGATGGTGCCTATCTGGAGTTCCTGGGGCACGCGGGCATCGATTGGGACGCGCTGGACCGGCGAAAACTGAACCGCAAGCGGATGGAAAAATACCTGGCCGCCTATCCGGCCCGCCTCCAGCAGAGGATGAGGGAGACATGCGGGATCTGATCGCGCAGGAACGGTTTGAAATGGAGGTTCTCGACAACCTCCACAAAGGTCGATTTCTGCCGGAGCTTTGTTTCGGGGGGGGCACCATGCTGCGTCTGTGCCATGGGCTGGATCGCTATTCGGTGGATCTGGACTTCTGGCTGGCCGACCCCGGAAAGGCTTCCATTCTTTTCGAGGAATTGGGCCGCTTCCTAGCCCGGGATTACGTCATGAGGGATATGGCCGATAAGCGGTATACCTTGGTCTTCGAGTTTCGGTCGCAAGCTTTCGCCCGAAGCCTGAAGATCGAGATCCGCAAGGTTCACCCGCCGGTGCGGACCGAACAGGCCATCGCCTACAGCCCGCATTCGAAGCGCCAGGTCCTGGTGAGGGCGATGGCGCTCGAGAGCATGATGGCGCTCAAAACAGCGGCGCTGATCGACCGGGGGGAAATCCGGGACGCCTACGACATGGAGTTTCTGGTCAGGCGCGGTGTCCTTCCCGCGGCCGGAGACGATACCTTGCGCCGGGCGCTCGATCGGATCGCGGCCTTCAGGAAGACAGACTATACCGCCAAACTGGGTTCGCTGATCGAACCCCGGCTGCGGCCCTATTATCGCGACCGGAATTTCCGCCTTCTCAAGACGGCCATCGAAAACCGCCTCGGTGATCTGTCCGCTGACCCGTAGGCGGTCGGCCGTCAGGCCCCGACGCTTTTCAGGATCTCCCTGCCGAAGGCCATGCAGTCGGCGCGCTTCAGGTTGTCGTTATCGGGATACGAGCTGATCATGGGGCGCCGGTCCGGCTCGACCAGTTCCTTGGTCACCCTCCCCGGAAACACCTTTCCGGGCACCTTGCCGGCCGGGCAGAGTTTCGCCAGGATATTGTCGATGTAATTGGTATGTTCCTGCGGTCCCGGGGGGACTCCGTGGTTGTTGCAGGCCGCGAAAAACCCGCGCACCTTGCCTTGAAGGACGCCCTGGTTGTCCTTCAGGTATTTCTCCAGCAGGGGGTGGATGGTGAAACTCCTGATGGAGCTGCCCACGACGATGTGATCGAACCCCCTCAGGTCCGGATTCTCCCGGACGTCGAAAGCGTCGGCGATCCCGCCCATCCCTTCCGATATCCACACCGCGGCGTCACGCGAAGTTCCGCACCACGTCCCATACAGAACCGCCCATTTTTTGTCCGAAGGATTCGGGTAATATTTCAGGGCCCATGCCTTGGGAACGACCGAGAGGAACGCCCCGGCCAACCCGAATTTCAAAAAAGTCTTCCTGTCCATCGAGGACACCTCCTGGTAGCTGTTGCCGCAATCTTTCCGGTACTGCCCGCGCCGCACCCGACATTATTCCAGAACCGCCCGGTAATGCAAACCGCAATCGGACCTTATATGGCGCGACCGATGCGGGAACCGTCCCCGATGGCATCGATGATCAGGGCGGGGTTGCCGCAGTCGCCGATCTGGTGGATCTCGGGCGCCGTCCCCTCGAGGCTCGCGGCGAACCCGCTGTCCGGCGCCATGGCCAGGGCCGGCAGGATGGTATCGGCCGCCAGCATTTTTTTCTCCCCCTCCCTGGTGGTGATCGTCAGCCCTTGATCGGTGATCTCCCCGTATTTGACGCCGGACAGCAGGGGCACCCCCTTGCGCTCCAGCCACCAGAAGAGGCGGAACCTGTAGTTCTCGATCACCCCGGCGCCCATCGTCTCGGCCGTGTCCACGACGGTCACCCGTCTGCCGCGCTTGACCAGGAACAGGGCCAGCTGGAGGCCGTGGATGCCGCCACCGATGATGACCACCCTTTTGCCGATCGGCATCCAGAACTTCGTGGCCCACAGGAGCAGCCCGGGGCCGGCGAACCTCAGGACCGTCTTCAGCCTGCGGTTCAGGGCGGCGGCCCGGACCACGTTCCGCCCTTCGATGCCGGGAATCTCCGGAACGGAGTACTGACCTCCGGTAGCCAGCAGGAGCACATCCGGCCTGACCCGCTCGACCAGCGCCTTGTCGACCTCCCTGCCGAGATTGATCCTGACGCCCAGCCTGGTGATCTGGGTCTCGAGGTAGCGCACCAGGGCCGGCAGGTCTTCGATGTCGAGCCCCTTGATCGTGGCGGCTATGGGCATGGACCCTCCCAGCCGAGGTTCCTTCTCGTACAGCGTAACCTCGTGTCCCCGCAAGGCCGCCACCCTGGCCGCCTCCATTCCCGCCGGTCCGCCGCCGACCACCATGACCTTTTTCTTTTTGAGCGCCGGTCTGATCTCGTATTCCCGCTCCCTGGTCAGGGCGGCGTTGACGCGGCAGCAGGACTTCCCCGCAACGGGATGCGTATGGATGGCTTCGATGCAGGAGAGACAGCGGGTGCACGGGGCGATATCCTCCAGTCTTCCCGCGGCGACCTTGTTGGGGAATTCGGGGTCGGCCAGCAGGCTTCGGGTCATGCCGATGAAGTCCGCCTGACCCTCGCGCAGGATCCTCTCCCCCATTTCGGCATCGATGCCGGCGGTGGCGATGACCGGGATGGAAACCGCCTTCCTGACCGATGCCGACAGCGGCACCCAGAACCCGGCCCCGGCCCGGCGGCCATCGAGCCCTTCCGGCAGGGGGTCCGGGACCTCCGGGTAGCAGACCGTTTCGGGCCAGTTGATCAGGCGGTAGACCGGGCCGAAACCGTCGGCCTTGGGGTGAAGGTTGTCCGCGCCGGCCGCTTCGAATATCCGACCGAATTCCTGCCCCTCCGCGGGAGTGATGCCGTCGTCGATCCCGTATTCGGCGGCGTTGTACAGGACACCGATCGGGAAGTCCTTCCCCAGGCGTCGCTTCATCTCCTTCAGGATTTCCACCGTGAACCGGGACCGGTTTTCCAGGCTCTGGGGGCCGTACTGGTCCCGGCGCCTGTTCCAGTGGCGCGACATGAAGGTATTGCCCAGGTGCTGCGTGCCGCAGTGGATCTCCAGGTGGTCGATCCCGGCCTGCTGGTACCGCTCCGCCGCCCGGACGAACTTTTCCTGGATTTCCGCAATCTCGGCGAGCGTCGCCTCGGTGGTCTCGTCGCTCCAGTTTTCATACACTTCCTCCCTCATCACCGAGGCCGCTATGGGGGGGCGCCCGGAAAGGGAGGCGGGGCACCAGGGGCCGGCATGCATCATCTGCACGGACAACCGGCACCCGTGTTTGTGGACGGCATCGGCCAGTCTGCGGAACCCTGGGATGTATTCGTCGGCGTCGATGCGCAACCCGTCGGCGATCCTCGCGCCCAGGGGATAGTCCAGGTAGGCGTTCCACAAAATGATCATGCCCGCGCCGCCCCTGGCCACCGCTTCGATGTAGTCGATGGTCTTCTGGTTCATGTGGGGATCATGGGGGTCGTGGGTGTTCATCTCCGCGGCGGTCTTGACAATTCGGTTCTTGACCTGCAGCTTCCCGATATTGCAGGGTGAAAACAGCTTCTCAAACTGGGCCTTCCCGCTCATGATCCCTTCTCCTTGTGGCCTGTGTCGCCGACACCATGCCCTGCAATCGCGCTCCGGGGCCCCGGGGGGGGCGCCGCCTGCCCTGTACGCCGGGGAATCAGGATTGAGCTTCAAAAAAACATCGTCGACATAGTAGACTGTGCCTGCCGAATGAACCCGTTTTTATTATTGCAAAGAACCACCCCGAAAGCTGAGAGAAAACTATGACCCGTGAAGAATTCGATGTGTACCTGGGAAAATTCAACAGCAGGGATTATCAGGGATTTCTCGAATATTTCGCCGACACCTTCGAAATGATCCATGTCGGGGGTTCGCTCAAATCCCGGGAATCGGTAAGGAAGTTCTACGATTTTCTGCATGCCTATATCAAGGAAAGCGTGATCGTGGACCGTTTTGTTTCGGACGAACACACGATCGCGCTCGAGGCCAGGGTGAGGATCGAGGGAGTGAAGGAATTGACGCCGGAAGCCGTCGCCGCTTCGGATTATCCCAAGCTCAAGCCGCTGGCCGTCGGGCAGACGGCCGTGATCCCGCAGTTCATTCATTACCATCTCGAGAAAGGCAAATTCGTAAAAGTCGTTTGTGC